>NZ_JBKDTZ010000384.1:0-42609 GCF_046339755.1 Acidovorax sp.
TGCCAGGAGGGCGCCAACCGGCGCGAGCTATGTCGCCGCTTTGGCATCAGCCCCCAGACGGGCTACAAGTGGCTGGCCCGCTTTGCTCAGCTGGGCTCCCTTGGTTTGGCTGACGTCTCCCGCCGCCCGTTGCACAGCCCCGGGACCACGCAGGAAGCCTTGCAACAGGCTGCCGTGGCCTTGCGCCGCGAGCACCCGGCCTGGGGTGGCCGCAAGATCGCCAGGCGTCTGCAGGACCTGGGCCTGGGCACCTTGGCTTGCAGCACTGTCAACTCGATCTTGCACCGCCACGGCCTCATCAACCCCGAAGCCTCAGCTGCAGCCCAGCCCTGGCAGCGCTTCGAGCACGATCACCCCAATGCCTTGTGGCAGATCGACTTCAAGGGCTATGTGGACACTGCAGGCGGGCGCTGTCATCCCCTGACCCTGCTGGACGATCATTCGCGCTTCAACATGGCCATCCGCGCCTGCGCCCGTCAGGAAAGCTCCACTGTGCGCGAGCAGCTCATTGAAGTGTTTCGCACCTACGGCCTGCCGGTGCGCATCAATGCGGACAACGGAGCACCCTGGGGATCGCCGCGCGAGCCCGGGCAGGTCAGCGCGCTGGCGCTGTGGCTGATACGGCTGGGTATCCGGGTGAGCTTCAGCCGCCCCTACCACCCGCAGACCAATGGCAAGGAGGAGCGGTTTCACCGTTCGCTCAAAGCGGAAGTGCTCAATGGCAAGTCGTTCACGGACCTCGTGCAGGCGCAAGCGGCATTCGATCACTGGCGCCAGATCTACAACCACCAGCGGCCCCACCAGGCACTGGGCATGGCAACCCCAGCAAGCCGCTATCGCATGAGCGAGCGAAGCTACCCACAGGACCTGCCGGCCATCGAGTACGGGCCCGAGGATACGGTGGTGACAGTCAAGGACATGGGAGAGATGCGATTCCAGGGCAAGCGCTACAAGCTGTCCAGCGCGTTGCGCGGGATGCCGGTGGCTGTGCGAGCCCTGAAGGCGCAGGATGGCTGCTATGGGGTGTACTTCATGCACCACAAGCTGCGCGAGATAGACCTGAAGCAGGACTGAGCTGTGCGGCAAAATCCGTCCACCATGTGTTCGCACACCCGTCAACCATGTGTCCGGTCCATACAGCTTCCCAAAGACTTTCTCAAGCTCATCAGATCATAGCCCTTTGTGTAATCGACGCCTTTAGCAACTTTCGTCATCTCTGCGGAGGCTGCGTCTTTGTTGTTTGCGTTTATCAGGCTGTACTCCAAGTCTGACGTAAAGATAAAGACGTTAAGCCCTGCACTATTTAAATGTTGTTCTATTGCTTGGGCTGCAGCTGTGAATTCTTTCTCACCTTTATCCAGGGCTTCATCAACCAAGTTGTGTAGCGATTGTTCGCTAGGGAGGTTGTAGCCGGCTGCTTTTGCTCCCACCAGTATGGCTCTGTCAGAATCTTTTATTAGGGAGTCAAAATCTGTGACTACAAGGTGTGGTATCTTTGCTGCTCCCCATGCTTTTATCATTCTCAGGAATGGGGAGAAATTCTGATTTCCCGCGGCTGACACTATAGAGATTCTGTGTGATTTTGATCCCAAATGCTTTTCCAGAAGGCTTTTGATGACTCGAAGATCGGATTCACCTTCTACGAAAATCACTTTTTCAGCGAAGAAAATCGATGCATTAAATTCGTCGCTGTAAGCATTAAACATTTCTTCTTCTTGTGGTGACTTGCACTCCGCCACATGCAGCGCCGAATGAGTTCCTTCCTTACGTACCAAGCCGAGTTCGGTGAATTTAGTCTCTGAAACAATATAAGGGCTGTGGGTGGTTATGATAACCCTGAGGTTTGGGCTTTTTGCATTGTTAATGTCGTGAAAGAGTTCCTTTTGGCGCTGAGGGTGTAGAAACGCTTCTGGTTCTTCTATCGCTAAAATGTGTTGCACGTCAGGGTTTTGTGCGGCTTGTTGCTCTAGACGGTGAAGTGCGAGAAGAACCCCACTCTGTATGCCGGAGCCTGACTCTGAAAGGGCGAGGGTAGAGCCGGCCTCATCAAGCTCAAATCCAAGTTTTAGATTCTGTAGAATCCATTCGCCAATGCCTGAGACATCTACATCAAACTTAAGTGCTAGCTTATGCTGAGGGGTGAAACCAAATTTTTCAGAAATTTGTGGAAGCAATTCCTTGTTAATGTAAGGTTTGATTCTTGTTGTGACTGTGTCTCTAATATCCTTCAGAGCTCGATATTCCTTTGGTGTTCCTCCTGCTTTCTGGGGAATCATTTTGGACAAACCGTGCTCCCTAAGCATTCTTGTAAATATCTCTTGAAACTCCGGAGACTGAGCATCTCGCAGGGCTGGAATCAATATGAACTTGTTAGCCTCACGAAGCTTCCCTAGCACCTCTATTGCTTGACTGGTCGTTTTTTGGCTGCGTTCAATCTTCTCTACAACAGTAAAAGTGAGGTCAGTTCTCACTGTAATATGTAGCTGCTTCTTGTGTGTCCCGGAGCGATAATTTATGGTTATCCGCCGTGCTTTTGCTTGAACAGGGAAGATAGGTAAAAGCACCTCTGCCATATCGGGGTGAAGAGCGCCATGGCGAAGTATGTTTGCATCAAGTCGATTGAGGACTATATCGATTGTTTTGAGTATTGAGGACTTTCCATGGTCGTTTTGACCAATCAATACCGATGTTTTGTCGATGTCGAATGATAGGCTCTTAAAGGATTTGATGTAGGAAAAATCAAATGACGTAATTCTCATTAACTGCCCCTCTAGAGTGTATTGTGATTAATTTCGTCGTAGCCAAATGCACTATAGCTTCTCTGAGCTTTACTGTGAACCAAAAATTACCCGCTGTACATCTCCACCACGCATGGGACTCAACGCATCAAAACGGCGCCCGCGACACCACCACCTCAGCGCGCCCCTCGCCCTGGAACACCACTTCCCCGGTCGCAATGACCATCACCGTGCACCATTCCCCGTGGCGCAGCACCTCGTAGTGATCCAGCGGCAGCGGTAGCACCCGGTCACCCAGCTGGCCATTACCGAGCGGCACACGGAGCAGGGTAGGGTGGCCCATGGGGATGTTCTCGTCAGACCCGCCGACCCACAGCAGCCTATTTGGATCCGTCGATTTCACAGTACCACTCCTGCATGTACCACACCTTGTCTACTCGCTCATACCCAATAAAGCGGATCATCCCGGCCGTGATGTAGGTCACCCGGGGCTCATAGAGCTTGGGGAAGCCCGATCCCAGGGCCTCCAGCACCTCATAGGTCTTGTCCTCGCCGACCGACTTCTCGTGCTTAAGCCAGAGGTCGCCGTACCCCCTGCGCCTCACGGGCACATTCAGCTGACCTTCTTCCCGTACCAACATGACCTTGACCCGCATGGGGGTGACTGTAGCTCAAAATACTGGTTTTATGTACAGTATTGTGCATGTGCACTCGGTACATCCCTCCCCACGAGCGCGACATCGAGCGCGACTGGCACATAGGCAACCGCAACCCCTATCGCTGGTGGGAGGAAGTGCTGCACCCCCAATACCTGGGCCCGTTCTTTCGGAGATCCCCACCGGGTAGCGCCAGGCCCGTGGAGCTGGTCATTGGGCAATGGGGGCTCATCCCGGCCTTCTCCACGACACCCCACGTGGCCTTCTCCACCAGCAACGCCAAGTCAGAGGAACTGCTGAGCAAGCCGAGCTACCGCCATCCCTGGCTGAGCGGGCAGAGGTGCCTGATACCTGCTGTGAGCTTCGATGAGCCGTGCTGGGAATCCGGGGCCAATGAGTGGTGGCGCTTCCACCGAGCAGATGGTCGGCCGTGGGCGCTGGCGGGCCTATGGAACACCTGGGCTGATCCCCTGACGGGTGAGGCCTTCGAGAGCTACACCATGCTCACGGTCAATGCGGATGACCACCCGGTGATGTGCCGCATGCACAAACCCAAGTTCGACCCGACGACCCGACGGCCATTGATCCCCCAGGACAAGCGCAGCGTGATTTCCATCGAGGCCCGCGACATTGGTGCATGGCTATTCGGAACGGCCCAGCAAGCACAGCGACTGCTTACACCACCCGCAGCCGAACACCTGAAAGGAGAGCCCCACCATGACACACACCATCAGCATCTACGCACCACACCTCAGCTGTTCGCCTGAGACATTGGAGCGTGCGAAGGTAGCGGCCATGGCCACGCTGGAGCGCCTTGGCGTGACCCTTGAGCAGGCCATGGACGCGCGCTTTGAAATGGAGTGCTGGGACGACATGGGCTGCCCCGATGACCACAACTTTGCGGACGTGGACGGCAAGCGATTCGACGCCTTCCACGCGGCCCATCAAGCGGCCATGCAGGTATGCGGGGTGAGCTTCGATGACGGGGTGTTCGATATCGGAATGGACGAGGTTGGTGTGCCGCAGCACCTGCCTGAATGGCATCCTGCATGCGGCCCCTTTGCGCTCTCGATGTGATCCGTCTTCCCGTCGATGCGTCGTCGTCGAGTCGTCAGATCGTCGAGTGGACTTCAAGACTTCTCCCGATAAAGTGCGTCAGGTGATCGAGTCGTCGGGTGGGCGATGGCTGTTGCATTGGCCGGGCCCCCGCGCTGGTACGCTCACGCCCATGACCCCTAAGCCCGGCACCCCCACCAAGACCCCAGCCAAGAAGCCACCGCGCCGTCCAGCCGAGAGCTCATCATCTACCAACTGCGCATCGAGCTGCAGGGCATCGCCCCGGCCATCCACCGTACGGTGCTGGTACCTGGAACGCTGTCATTGCCCAAGCTTCACCACGTCATCCAGGCTGCGATGGGCTGGGACGAGGCGCACCTGCACGACTTTTCGATTGGCGGCCAGCGCTACGGCGAGCCGGACCCGGATTTTCCGGAGGTGGATGTGCTCGACGAGCGCCGCCATACCGTGGGCGAGGTGCTGGGGCAGGCAACGCAGCGCTTCACCTACACCTACGATTTCGGCGATGGCTGGGAACACGCGGTCAAGGTCGAGAAGCGACTACCGGCCGTCGAAGGCCGCACACCTGGCCGATGTGCATCGGCGGGCAGAATGCCTGTCCGCCAGAGGATGTCGGTGGTCCACTGGGCTACATGGACTTTGTGGAGGCGATGGCCAGCCCCTCTCATCCGGAGCATGGCGACATGTTCGGGTGGTGGGGCGGCCCGTTCGATCCGTGCGGCTTCAGCCTGAACGAGGCGAACAAGGCCATCCACCGGCTGCGCACCATCACGAAGTGACTGCCGGGTTCCTCTGTTTCATCGCCAACCCATCGTTTGCGATCACCGCGAAGCGCGCAGTCTGCCGCGTGATGAATCCATCGACCACGATGAAGGTGTCCGTTCCTGCGTCCACCCTCGACGCGGCGGAGGACTCGCACGCCCATTCCACATAGGCCAGGTCGCCGTGGACCACGGCCACATCGGTGCGCCACACGGCATCGGGCAATTCGTCGATCAATTTGGCATACATCGAAGCAATCTCCGGGCGGCCTCGGTAGGTGGTGCCATTGACGATGGCCACGGCATCTTTCGCGTAGTGGGTGGATACCTTGAAGGCATTCTGCTCGGCCAGGGCGGCCTCGTGGCTGGCAAGGATCTGTTCGGTGGTCGGCATGGGGTGGGTGCTTCCTGGTGGTGTCAGTGCGTTGTGGGCTTGAATGGATGGAGCGAAGTCCTGGCGGGGGTGAGCCGCCAGGGTGCTTCGCTCGGTCAGGAGACCGAGATCACCACCTTCCCGCGGATGGGCTGGCCATCGACCTCTCCGCGCTCCAGCGCGGTGTGGGCCTCTGGAATCTGGGCCAGCGAGAAGCGGGCGCCGATGACGGGGCGCACGCGTTCGCTTTCCAGCAGGGTCTTGAGGGCCTGCAGCTTGCCGCGGTTCTGGCGGGTGAAGACGAAGTGGTACTCGGCGTTCACACCCCATGCCGCGACCAGGTTCTGCGGCGTGGCCAGGTCGACGATGGACACCACGCGGCCTGCGTCGCTGAGCACGTGGGGCGACTGGCTCAGCGTCTGCCCGCCAATGGTGTCGAACACCACGTTCACCCCCTGGCCCTTGGTCAAATCGGCGATGGCTTCGGTGTAGTTCTGGCTGGTGAAGTCAATGGCATGGTCTGCGCCCAGCTGGCGAACAAAGTCCAGGTCACGGCCCCTGGCGGTCGTGTACACGGTGGCGCCCATCGACTTGGCCAGCTGGATGGCGATGGAGCCCACGCCGCCGGCGCCGCCGTGGATCAGCACCGACTCGGCCGGGTGCAACCTGGCGCGCGTGACAAGGGCCTCCCAGGCGGTGCCGCCGACGAGGGTGGTGGATGCGGCTTCTTCGTGCGACAGGTTGGCGGGCTTGTGGGTCACCAGGGCTTCCGGCACCACGTTGTACTCGGCATACGAGCCACCTTTGGGGCCAAAGATCTTGGGGGTGTAGAACACCTCGTCGCCCACGGCGAAGGTGGTCACCCCAGGGCCTACCTGTTCGACCACGCCCGAGACATCGTGGCCGATGATGGCGGGCAGGGGCACGGACTCGGGGTAGTCGCCCCGGCGGATCTGGTAGTCCAGCGGGTTGATGGCCGTGGCGACCACGCGCACCAGCAGTTCGCCGGCACCCACTTCGGGTACTGGTACCTCCTGCAGCTCGAAGCTGTCGGGGCCGCCAAATTTTTTGAGAACGATTGCTTTCATGTCATTTCCTTTCGGTGAGGGATTGGGGTTGAACCGGTGCCATCTGCTGCACGCTGGTGAGCGCCTGAACGACTTCAACGACAACGTGCAGGGTGTATTGTCGTATCGATGTTTTGCGAAATGACGTTGTGAAAAAATTGCCCTCAATAGATCCAGGGGCTCCACGTCCACAGGGCGCGCGGTCGGCGTCGTCTCTGGTAATGGGGCAGCCGCAGGCGGCCCGGCTCAGAACCCGCAGCGGTGCCGTGGCCTCGGCAAACTGCTAGAGTCCATGAACACAAAGCCGAGCGATGAACGAAGAGCAGCTACCCCTCATACAGATCCTGGATGTGCTGGCCAACGAGCAGCGCATGGACATCCTGCGCAAGCTCAAGTCGCCGCGCACCGCCTTCCCGCCGCAGGACGAGGGCGATCCGGTGCTCGATGGGGTGTGCGTGTCGTCCATCCAGGCGGGCCAGGGCCTGGCTTTTTCCACCACGTCCAAGTACCTGGCGGACCTTGCGCGCGTGGGTCTGGTCAGCGTCAAGCGCAGCGGCAAGTGGTCGTACTACAAGCGCAATGAGAGCGCGATCAAGGCGGTGGTGGCCCGGCTGAAGGCTGAGTTGTGAGCACGAGCCCATGCGGCGCACGCAAAGCATCCACTCATCCCGATTGCACTCCAACGCGGCTGCAAAAAGATCTTCAACAGGTTCTAAGATCGTGACGCAATTCAATGGAAACAGGCACCTGATTGATGACGTGGCCTTTCGATCAACCGCGAAACTGCGCGACGGTATTCTCGAAAAGTGTGCTGGACAGAAGCCGGCCGATCCTGCATGTCTCCCACGATGAAGACGACCACGGATGGCAGTTCCTGGATGGCGTCAGCGAAGAATTGGAAGACGTTGTCCTTGCCGGCCTCAGCCATGTGCTGGAAATCGATCCCGCCGTGGTCGAACTCGCCGGCATGGAACCGGGGTTCCACGCGTCGAGATCTGCGGTGAACGAGCCGTGGGTCATCCAGCGCACGCCACCCGACCCGGACGACGACGACATGGCGGACGAAACTTAGGTCGTTGGGCGTGGGGCGTCTCTCCAGCCCCAAGTAATCTCTGCTGTGCACGCTGCAACCCAGTACGATTTGAACCGGTAATGCTCAGGAAGGAGCACTTTCATGACCTACAGAGGACCTGGAGGTAGTAGATGGCAGGCCGCAGGGCGGGCTTGCGCCTTCGTTGCCTGTAGCGTCCTTGGCATGAACGCATCCGCAGGCATCACCGACGGTGATCTGTTCGGCCACCGCCTGGGCACTCGCGTCGTGACGTCGCCGAGCACCCTGGGTTACTGGAGCCAGGGGCGGGCCATCATCATCGTCGACAAGCCCGAGATCCCGCCGGAGTTCGAAAAGCTCGAACTGCTCGCCACGCCCAAGACGTACACCATCGGCAACATCTACGCGAGCAAGAGCCTGCCGGAACGCACGGCCGCCTTCACCCTGGCCGACAAGTACAAGGACCTGCTGCCCACGCTCTACCGCGAGCAGTGCGTGCGTGAGCGCGATGGCTTTGGCGGCACCGTGCTGGACATGCGCTGCGGCAACTACCAGCTGAGCATCCAGGTTTTTTCGCCGGACCGGCAGAATCCCAACAACCCGTACACGGTACAGATTGGCTTGACCATGGCGCGCGAGACGCGGGTCGGCTACGACTGGCAGATGCTGCTGGACGAGGAGGTGGATGCGGTGGACAAAGAGGGGCGCCAGCGCAGGCTGGAGCAGGCCAGGAAGGACCGCAGCCTGCGCGGCTTTCCTTGACGAACAGGCCGCTTGCTACTTAGCGGGCCTTGCTGCGCGCAGGTTTTGGGGGCGTCCCCAACGCCTGCAGCGCTGCCACCGTCTCCCGCAGCCCCCGGTGCAGCCGCTTGTCCTTGCGCACCACCACGGCCAGGGTGCGGGCCAGGGGCGGCGACAGCGGGCGCACTTCCACGGCGCTGCCATGCGTGCCCTGCACGGCCATCCCCGGCAGCACGGCGCAGCCCAGGCCGGCGGCGACCAGTTCCTTGATGGCCTCCACGCTGCCCAGCGACATGGCGGGTTGCAGGGCCACGTCGGCCTGGGCGAACCAGGTGTCGGCGATGCGGCGGGTCTGGCCGCCGGGCTCGAACAGCAGCACCGGGTGGCGGGCCAGGTCGGCAGCGGTCACCTTCTTGGGCAGCGCGGTGCCCTTGGGCGCGATGGCGACAAAGGCGTCCTGCAGCACGGGGGTCACGTCGAGCATGCGGCCGCTGGCGGGCAAGGTGACCAGGCCCAGGTCCAGGGTGTTGTCTTCCACGGCCTGCACGATGTCGGCGGTATTGCCGGTGCGCACGGTGATCTCCAGGCCCGCAAAGCGCTGGCGCAGCGCACCCAGCACCGGTGGTAGCAAAAAGATGCAGGCCGTGGCGCCGGTACCCAGGCGCACCCTGCCTGCCGCGCCGCTGGCATGGTGGGCCACGGCGTGCAGCGCATCGGCCACGGCGGCATCGATGCGGGCCACGTGCACCAGCAGTTCTGCGCCCGCAGCCGTGGGGCGCAGCACGCGGCCCACGCGCTCCACCAGCGGCGTGCCCAGGCGCTTTTCGAGCTGGCGTACCTGCAGGCTCACGGCGGGTTGGGTCAGGTCCAGGCGCTGGGCGGCGGCGGAAAAGCTGCCCAGTTCGATGGCGGCGGCAAAGCCGTGCAACTGGTCGAGGTTGATGCGTTCCATGCCAAAGAATTTCTCATACTTTGCATAAGTTGAGAAAGCTTCTTTTATGCAGGGCAACGCGCCACACTGCCGCCATGCATTTGTCCACAGCACCTCTTTCCCCACCGTTGCCATCTACCGTATCACCGCAGGTGCGCGATGCGGCCGATACCGACCTGCCCGCCATCCAGGCCATCTATGCCCGCCATGTGCTGCATGGCCTGGCCTCGTTCGAGGAGGTGCCGCCCGGTGTGGACGAGCTGCGCACGCGCCTGGCCACGGTGCGCGCCGCCGGCCTGCCCTACCTGGTGGCCGAGATCGATGGCGCTGTGGCGGGCTATGCCTATGCAACGCTGTACCGGCCGCGCTCGGCCTACCGGCATACGGTGGAGGATTCGGTCTACGTGGCCCAGGGCATGGCGGGGCGGGGCATTGGCGCGGCGCTGCTGTCGGCGGTGATTGCCCGCTGCGAGGCCGGGCCCTGGCGCCAGATGATGGCCACCATAGGCCAGGGCGATGGCAACCGGGGCTCCATCGCCCTTCACACCCGCTTGGGCTTCACGCGCATCGGTGCGCTGCGCTCCGTAGGCTTCAAGCACGGGCAGTGGCTCGATACGGTGCTGATGCAGCGGCCCCTGGGCGTGGGTGATGGCGCGTTGCCCATGCCCGCCGCGTGATGGGCGCGCCTGTTGCAGGCCGTGGCGGCTGCTCTCGTATTTACGCTGCTGTACGGCGCGGGCAACGGGCTGCTCACCATCACGCGCGGCACCTTGCCGCTGGTGCTGTTCGACCACCGCACCTATGGCGCTTTTGTCGGGCGGCTGGTGGCGCCCGGATTTCTGCTGTCGGCCTGCGCGCCGGTGGTCTATGCGGCCATCATGGATGCGTATGGCGCTGCGGCGGCGCTGTGGCTGTCGGTCGTGGTGGCAGCGCTGGTGTTTGCGGCGTCGCTGGCGCTGCGGTTGCGCTTCGGGCCACGGGTTCTGTAAACGACAACGCCCGGGCACGGGCCGGGGCGTTGTGGTTGCTTCAAGGCGCCGCCATGCGGCGCGGGGATCACTTCGGCGCGAGACGGATCGCGCCGTCGAGGCGAATCACCTCGCCATTGAGCATGTCGTTTTCCAGGATGTGCTTGACCAGCTTGGCATAGTCCTGCGGCGTACCCAGGCGGCTGGGGAAGGGCACGCCGGCGGCCAGCGCGTCCTGCACTTCCTGGGGCATGCCGAACAGCATGGGCGTGCCGAAGATGCCGGGCGCGATGGTCATGTTGCGGATGCCGTTGCGTGCCAGGTCGCGCGCGATGGGCAGGGTCATGCCGACCACGCCGCCCTTGGATGCGGCGTAGGCGGCCTGGCCGATCTGGCCGTCGTAGGCGGCGACGCTGGCGGTGGAGATCAGCACGCCGCGCTCGCCCGTGGCTTCGGGTTCGTTCTTGCCCATGGCCTCGGCGGCCAGGCGGATCATGTTGAAGCTGCCGATCAGGTTCACCGTGATGGTCTTGCTGAACACGGCCAGGGCGTGCGCGCCGTTCTTGCCCACGGTCTTTTCCGCCGGGGCAATGCCCGCGCAGTTCACCAGGCCCACCAGCTTGCCCAGCGACACGGCCTTGGCCACCACGGCCTGGCCGTCGGCCTCGTTGCTCACGTCGCACTTGACGAAGGCGCCGCCGATGTCCTTGGCCACGGCCTCGCCCTTGTCGGCCTGCATGTCGGCGATGACCACGGTACCGCCCTGGGCCGCCAGCATGCGCGCCGTGCCCTCGCCCAGGCCCGATGCGCCGCCTGTCACGATGAATACCTTGCCTTTGATGTCCATGATCTACTGTCTCCAGAGGTTGACGTTAACGTAAACGTCAATTATGAACGCAAAAAAAGCCCGGGCGCTACCGGGCTTTCCTGCAATGGTTCGCAGACCTGCGTGGCCGCTTACTGGAAGCCCACGCGGTCCAGCATCTGCTGCACCTTGGTGGTGTTGGCACCCACTGCGCTGATCGGGATGGTTTCGCTCTTGAAGGGCGCGTTGCCCGTCATGGCCTTGAGGGCCGGGTTGTCGATGTTCAGGCCTTTGGCTGCGGGCCACTCGTTGTTGCCGTTGGCAAAGTAGTTCTGCGCGTCGGCGCTGGCCAGGTATTCCAGGAACTTGATGGCGTTGGCCTTGTTCTTGGCATTCTTGGCGACCGCGCCGCCAGCGATGTTCAGGTGCGTGCCCCAGCTTTGCTGGTTCGGGAACACCACGCCCACCTTCTCGACCACGGCGGCGTCTTCGGCCTTGCCCGAGCGCATCATGCGCGCCAGGTAGTAGCTGTTGGTGACGGCGATGTCGCACTCACCCGAGGCCACTGCCTTGATCTGGTCGGTGTCGCCACCCTTGGGCGGGCGCGCCAGGTTGCCCACCATGCCCTTGAGCCAGGCCTCGGCCTTCTGCTCGCCCATGTGCTCGGTCACGGCGCCGAACAGGCTCAGGTTGTAGGGGTGCGAGCCCGAACGGATGCACAGCTTGCCCTTGTTCTTGGCGTCGCCCAGCTCTTCGTAGGTGTCCACGTCGTCCTTTTGCACCTTGGCCTTGTTGTAGACGATCACGCGGGCGCGGGTGGACAGGCCGAACCAGGCGATGCCGCCGTCGGCTTCGGGCTTGCTGCGCAGGTTGGCGGGAATCGCATCGGTCAGCACCTTGGACTGGATGGGCTGGAACAGGCCATCGACCTCGCCCTTGTACAGGCGGGCAGCGTCCACCAGCAGGATCACGTCGGCAGGCGATGCCGTGCCTTCGGCCTTCAGGCGCGCCAGGATGCCGGCGTCGTCGGCGTCCACGCGGTTGACCTTGATGCCCGTGGCCTTGGTGAAGCCGGTGTACAGCGCTTCGTCCGTGGCGTAGTGGCGCGCCGAGTACAGGTTCACCACCTGCTCCTGGGCGGATACGGCGCCAGCGGCAGCGGCCAGCGCGCAGGCGGTCAGCAGGGCTTTCACGGTCTTGGACATGGAGTGCGTCTTTCGGGTGTAACAAACAACCGCGCGATGATAGGACAAACGCGAATTATTCTTAATAAACCCAAGGGCGCGAATGGACATGGCCCGGGGGCACCCGCAACCGCTGCCCAGGGCGGGAGCGTTGCGGGCAAAAAAAAGCCCGGTGGTGTACCGGGCTTTGAATTGGATCCAGGAAACGGGGGTTTCGAGAGGATCCAAGGAGACAACTGGGGGCGCCGAACCTTCATTTGCTGCGTCTCGGCGCCATGGGTTGAATTATCAGGGTAATCCCTGCGTTTCGCCTAGAGTCTGCACTCCAGACGCGATTGGCAGCGGATCAGCCGCGCTTGCGGGGAGCAGCCGACTTGGCGGCGTTGGCAGCGGTGCTGGCAACGGCGTTGAAGTTGGCTTCGGCCACGTCGGAGGCTTGCTTGACGGCCTTTTGCACCGACTCGAAAGCGTTGTTGGCGGCAGAGACGGCGCTCTTCATCACGGCCACGGCGGTTTCGGATCCGGCGGGGGCGTTCTTGGCGGCGCTGTCGACCAGGTTGGTGAAGCCGCGCTGTGCGTCAGCGGCCTGGGCTTCGAAAGCCTTGCCGAATTCGGCAGCGGTGCCCGACGAGATGTCGTACAGGTGGCGGCTGTAGGCGGCGGTCTTCTCGGCCAGGGGCTGGAACAGGCCGGCTTGCAGGGCCAGCAGTTCTTGTGCGTCCTTCACGCCCAGGACGGCCTGGGTGTGGTTGGCGGCTTCAGCCAGGGCAGCGCGCGAGGCGGTCACGTTCAGTTCGACCAGCTTTTCCACGCCTTCGAACGCCTTGGTGGTCAGACCAAACAGGGTTTCGAGGTTGGCCTTGTGGGATGCCAGAACTTGTTCAGCGGTCAGCGACATGTCATATCTCCTGAGAATGGAGGCCCAGCGGGCCGAGGTGGTTTACAGAGAATCTGCGCTGTCGTTGACTTCGTGAGTCATGTTGCAGTGCAGCATGGGTTGAATTTTAGGGGCTTTGCCCACGATTGCAAGTGCTTTTTGTTGCGATGCAGCAATTTAGAGGTGACAGTCCAACAGGGCGCCCCTTGCCACAATGGCGTCATGCATGCCTATTACGCGGACCAGTTCGTGCTGCCGCTGCCCGACGGCCACCGTTTCCCCATGGCCAAGTACCGCCTGTTGCGCGATGCCGTGGCCACCCACCTGCCCGGCGTGGCGCTGCAGGTGGCGCCGCCCGCGTCGGATGGCGAACTCGCGCTGGCCCACACGCCGGCCTATATCGACGCCATTGCCCACGGCACGCTGCCGGCACCGGCGCAGCGCGAGATCGGCTTTCCCTGGAGCCCGGCCATGGCCGAGCGCGCGCGCCGCTCGGTGGGCGCGACCATTGCCGCCTGCCGCGTGGCCATGGCCGGCGGGGAGGGCGGCGGCATCGCGGGCAACCTCGCTGGCGGCACGCACCATGCCTATGCCGACAAGGGCAGCGGCTTTTGCGTGTTCAACGACATGGCCGTGGCCGCGCGGTTGATGCAGGATGAGCACGCCCGTGCCGCCTCGGCCATGGGCGCCAACCCGCTGGCGCTGCGCGTGGCCATCATCGACCTGGACGTGCACCAGGGCAATGGCACGGCGCGTATCTTCCAGGGCGACGATTCGGTGTTCACCCTGTCCATGCACGGCGCGCGCAACTTCCCGTTTCGCAAGGAGGCGGGCGATCTGGATGTGGAGCTGCCCGACGGCTGCGGCGATGACGAGTACCTGGCCGCGCTGGAGCAGGCGCTCGATGCGCTGGACCAGCGCTTTGCGCCCGGCCTGGTGCTCTACCTGGCTGGTGCCGACCCGCATGTGGGCGACCGTCTGGGGCGCCTTGCCATCAGCCACGACGGCCTGGAGGCGCGCGACCGGCGCGTCTTCGACTGGGCCTGGCAGCGCCGCGTGCCGGTGGCCTTTGCCATGGGCGGCGGCTACGGCACGGACATCGCCGACACCCTCAAGGCCCAGCTCGCCACCTGGCGCGTGGCCCACCAGTACCAGCAGCGCTGGCAGAATTTCCTGCAACCTTCCTCCGTTTGAACATGACGAGCACCACCCTCGCACCGCGCCCTGCGCCGCAGCCGCGCAGCGGCTATCGCACCTTCCGCACCATCAGTACCCGCTGGGCGGACAATGACCTCTATGGCCACGTGAACAACGTGGTGTACTACAGCTGGTTCGACACCGCCGTGAACGCCCACCTGATCGAGCAGGGCGTGCTCGACATCCATGCGGGCAACACCATCGGCCTGGTGATCGAGACGCAGTGCAACTACTTCGCGCCGCTGGCTTTTCCCCAGGTGGTGGAGGCTGGCATCCGCGTGGCGCGCCTGGGCGGCTCCAGCGTGCGCTACGAGGTGGGCCTGTTCGCCTATGGCGAAGAGATGAGCGCCGCGGCCGGGCATTTCATCCACGTGTACGTGGACCGCACGACGCGCCGCCCGGTGCCCGTGCCCGAGCCCTTGCGCGAGGTGCTGCAGGCCCTGGTGGTGCCGGGGTAGGTTACCCCTGACCCTGCGCTGCAATGATCGGTGCGATGGCCTACACTGTGCTGCCTTGCTGCCCCCTGGCCTGGGCCATCCGTTGCGGCCCGCTTCGACAATGATCATCACCAGCCTGCTCGACACCGACCTGTACAAGTTCACGATGATGCAGGTGGTGCTGCACCAGTTCCCCGGGGCACAGGTCGAGTACCGCTTCAAGTGCCGCAACCCCGGCGTGCAGCTGGCGCCCTATGCCAACGAGATCCGCGACGAGATCCGCTCGCTGTGCAGCCTGCACTTCCAGGACGCCGAGCTGGCCTACCTGCGCTCCATGCGCTTCATCAAGAGCGATTTCGTGGACTTTCTCGGGCTGTTCCGCCTGAACGAGAAGTACATCACCATCACACCGCAGCACAACGGCGAGATCGAGATCACCATCCGCGGGCCCTGGCTGCACACCATCCTGTTCGAGATTCCGGTACTGGCCATCGTCAACGAGGTCTACTTCCGCAACACGCAGAAGGTGCCCAATTTCCCCGAAGGCCGCCGCCGGCTGGATACCAAGATCGCCCAGTTGCAGGCCGAGGGCCTGTCCGAGCTCAAGATCGCCGACTACGGCACGCGCCGGCGTTTCAGCCGCGCCTGGCACGAGGAAGTGCTGCGCGTGCTGTGCGCGCGCCTGGGCACGGGCGACCGCCGGCCCGGTGCGCCGGTGGGACCCGGCCAGTTCGCGGGCACCAGCAATGTGCTGTATGCCATGAAGCTTGGCGTGACGCCGCTGGGCACCATGGCGCACGAGTACCTGCAGGCCTGCCAGGCGCTGGGCCCGCGGCTGCGCGACAGCCAGGTCTTCGGTTTCGAGATGTGGGCCAAGGAATACCGCGGCGACCTGGGCATTGCGCTGTCGGACGTGTACGGCATGAGCGCCTTCCTGCGCGACTTCGACCTGTATTTCTGCAAGCTGTTCGACGGCGCGCGCCATGACAGCGGCGACCCGTTCGCCTGGGGCGAGCGCCTGCTGGAACACTACCGCAAGAACCGCGTGGACCCGCTGACCAAGACGCTGATCTTCAGCGACGCGCTCACAG
This sequence comes from Acidovorax sp., assembly GCF_046339755.1. GTDB lineage: Bacteria > Pseudomonadota > Gammaproteobacteria > Burkholderiales > Burkholderiaceae_C > Acidovorax. Next base: position 15,955 of record NZ_JBKDTZ010000384.1, read on the forward strand.
TGCCGCGCACCATCGAGCTGTACCAGCAGTTCCGCGGCCGCTGCCAATTGGCCTTCGGTATCGGCACCAACCTGACCAACGACCTGGGCAGCCCGCCCGAGCACGAGCCGCTGCAGGTGGTGATCAAGATGACCCAGTGCAACGGCCAGCCCGTGGCCAAGCTCTCGGACACGCCCGGCAAGGGCATGTGCGACGACGAAAAATACCTGGCCTACCTGCGCCAGGTGTTCGAGATTCCGGCACCGCACTGAGCCGATGAAGCACCTGCGCTGGTCGGCATTGGCCGTGCTGTTGTTGTCCATGCTGCCGGGCCTGGCCACGGCGGCCGAGGTGGACGGCCGCGCGCTGTCCGTGCTGTGGGGCGTGCCCTTCGCCGGCGTGCTGCTGTCCATCGCCATCATGCCGCTCCTGGCGCCTACGGTCTGGCACCACCATTTCGGCAAGATCACGGCGGCCTGGGCGCTGGCGTTTCTCGTCCCCTTCGCCCTGGTCTTTGGGGTACCCGCCGCCGGCACGAGCCTGGTGCATGCGCTGCTGGCGGAGTACATCCCCTTCGTGATCCTGCTCACCGCGCTGTTCACGGTGGCGGGGGGCATCTACATCCGCGGCAACCTGCATGGCAGCCCGGGGCTCAATACCGCTCTCCTGGCCATCGGCGCGGTGCTGGCCAGCTTCATGGGCACCACGGGTGCATCCATGCTGCTGATCCGCCCGCTGATCCGCGCCAACGACAACCGCAAGCACACGGCGCATGTGGTGGTGTTCTTCATCTTCATCGTCTCCAACGCCGGGGGCTCGCTCACGCCGCTGGGTGATCCGCCGCTGTTCCTGGGCTTCTTGAAGGGCGTGGACTTCTTCTGGACGGTGCGCCACATCTTTCCCGAGACGCTGTTCCTGGTCGGTGCGCTGCTGGCGATCTTCTACGCACTCGATTCCTGGTACTACCACCGCCGCGAGGAGGTGCTGCCGCAGGATCCGACGCCCGATACGCCCACCCTGGGCTTCGACGGCAAGGCCAATTTCCTGCTGCTGGGCGCGGTGGTCGGCCTGGTGCTGCTCAGCGGGTTCTGGAAGTCGTCCGTGGCCTGGAACATCGCCGGCACCGAGGTGGGCCTGCCCGGCGTGGTGCGCGATGCCGGGCTCATCATCGTGACCCTGGTGTCCCTGCGCCTGACTCCAGCGAAGGTGCACGCGGACAACCAGTTCGGCTGGGGCCCGATGCAGGAGGTGGCCAAGCTGTTCGCGGGCATCTTCCTGACCATCATCCCGGTGATCGCCATGCTCAAGGCCGGCGTTGACGGCCCCTTCGGCGCCATCGTGTCTGCGGTCACCCGGCCCGACGGTTCGCCCGACCCGGCCATGTACTTCTGGGCCGCGGGCGCGCTCAGCTCCTTTCTGGACAACGCGCCCACCTACCTCGTGTTCTTCAACACCGCAGGCGGCGACCCGGCCGCGCTCATGACCACCCTGGCGCCCACGCTGGCCGCCATCTCGGCCGGCGCCGTGTTCATGGGGGCTAACACCTACATCGGCAATGCGCCCAACATGATGGTCAAGGCCATCGCCGAGGACCGGGGTGTGAAGATGCCCAGCTTCTTTGGCTACATGCTGTGGTCCGGGGGCATCCTGGTGCCTCTGTTCATTGTGATGACCTTTATCTGGTTCCGTTGACCTGGAGATTGGATTCTTATGAGCAACAAACCCCGCATCCTGGTCGCCCGCGCGATCTTCCCCGACATCGTGGACCGCCTGCGCCAGCACTTCGAGGTGCAGGACAACCCCGAGGACGTGATCTGGACGCCCGCCGAGCTGGCCGAGTGCCTGGCCGACAAGGACGGTGCCTTCACCACCGGCAGCCAGCGCATCGACGCGGCGCTGCTGGCGGCGGCGCCCGGCCTGCGCATCGTGGCCAACATGGCGGTGGGCTACAACAACTTCGACGTGGATGCCATGACGGCGGCGGGCGTGCAGGGCACCAACACGCCCGACGTGCTGACCGAGACCACGGCCGACTTCGGCTTTGCGCTCTTGATGGCGACCGCACGTCGCATGACCGAGAGCGAGCACTACCTGCGCGCGGGGCAGTGGACCAAGTGGAGCTACGACATGTTTTCGGGCTCGGACATCCATGGCAGCACGCTGGGCATCATCGGAATGGGCCGCATCGGCCAGGGCATTGCGCGCCGCGGAGCGCATGGCTTTGGCATGAACGTCATCTACCACAACCGTTCGCGCCTCTCGCCCGAGCTGGAGGCCGAATGCAAGGCCCGCTATGTGGGCAAGGAAGAGCTGCTGCGCACGGCCGACCATGTGGTGCTGGTGGTGCCCTACACCCCGGCATCGCACCACACCATCGGTGCGGCAGAGCTGGCGCTCATGAAGCCCACGGCCACGCTGGTCAACATTGCGCGCGGCGGCATCGTGGACGACGCGGCCCTGGCCGTGGCCCTGCGCGAGCAGCGCATCGCGGCGGCGGGCCTGGATGTCTTCGAGGGCGAGCCCAGCGTGCACCCGGACCTGCTCACCGTGCCCAACGTGGTGCTCACCCCGCACATCGCCAGCGCCACCGTGCCCACGCGCCGTGCCATGGCCAATCTGGCAGCGGACAACCTGATTGCCTTCTTCGAGAAGGGTGCTCCGCTGACGCCGGTGAACACGCCGGCATCGCGCGGGCGCTGATTTACGTACACAATAGTCGCCCTGCCATCGCGCACCGCCCTGGTGCGCTCTTTCTAGCCCAGCCCCGCTTTTGACCACCGACACCCTCATCCTGCTGGCCGCGCTGGCCCTCGTCCTTTTGCTGCTGGTGCTCGTTCTGCTGCGCCGCCCGCGCGTCGATCTGCCGCCCGAACTGGCGGCCCGCCTGTTGGCCCTGGAGCAGACGGCCCAGGCCACGCAGCTCGCGGTGGCCCGCAACGATGGCGCGATGGAGGCCCTGGCCCAGCAGATGCGCGGTTTCACGCAGACCACGCAGGCCACGCTTGAAACCGTGCGCCACGCCGTGGACGAACGCCTGGCGCAGGCCGTTACCGAGTCGCGCACTGGCCGCGCCGAGCTGCTGGCGGCCTTCGGCGTGTTTGAGGGCCGGCTGGAGCAGCGCATCGAAGGCCTGCAGCAGGTGGTGGCCGGCCGGCTGGAGGACAGCCGCAAGGCGCTGCTCGAGAACCTGGCCCAGGGCCAGGCGGATTCGGCCGTGGCGCGCAAGGAGCTTTCGGACACGCTCATCGGCTTTCGCGCAGAACTCACCAGCACCACGGCAGCACTGGCGGCCGAGAGCGTCAAGTCGCGCGAGGCCATGGCCGAGAGCGGGGCGCTGTTCGAAAAGCGCATCCAGGAGCGCTTCGAGGCGCTCACCCTGGCCACGCGCACCACGCTCGACTCGCTCAAGGGCGACATCCAGAGCCAGCTGGGCACCATGTCCGGCGCGCTCAAGGACCAGCTTGAAGCCAATGGCAACCAGATCCGCAACCAGTTCGCCGTGCTGCAGGACGCGGTCTCGCAGCAGCTCACCGGCATGCTGCAGGGCAGCCAGACCAATGCCGAGCAGCTGCGCAACGCGCTCAACGAGCGCCTGGCCGCCAGCCAGGCCGACAACTCCACCAAGCTCGAAGAGATGCGCCGCACGGTGGACGAGAAATTGCACGCCACGCTGGAGCAGCGCCTGGGCGAATCCTTCAAGCTCGTGAGCGACCGGCTGGAGCAGGTGCACAAGGGCCTGGGCGAGATGCAGACCCTGGCCGGCAGCGTGGGCGACCTCAAGCGCGTGATGACCAACGTGAAGTCGCGCGGCACCTGGGGCGAAATGCAGCTCGGCGCCATCATCGAGAACGTGCTCACGCCCGACCAGTTTGCGCGCAACGTCAAGACCGTGCCGGGCAGCGACGACCTGGTGGAATTCGCCATCCGCCTGCCCGGTCGCAGCGATGAACATCCCGTGTGGCTGCCCATCGACTCCAAGTACCCGGTGGAGCAGTACCAGCGCCTCATGGACGCGCAGGACGCGGCGGACAAGGGGCTCATCGCCTCGGCCGGCAATGCCTTCGAGGCCTCGATCAAGCTCGAAGCCAGGAAGATCTTCGGCAAGTACGTCTCGCCCCCGCACACCACCGACTTCGCGGTGCTCTACCTGCCCACCGCGGGTTTGTTCGCAGAAGTCATCCGCCGCCCCGGCCTGGTGGAGGCGCTGCAGAACGACTGCCGCGTGATGATCACCGGCCCGGCCAATCTGGCGGCCATGCTCAACAGCCTGCAGATGGGCTTCAAGACCCTGGCCATCGAGAAGCGTTCGTCCGAGGTCTGGAGCCTCCTGGGCATGGTCAAGACCGAGTTCGCCAAGTTCGGCGACGTGGTGGAGGCGACCAAGAAATCCATCGACTCCGCCGCCAAGCGCTTTGAAGAAGTGGGCGTGCGCACCCGCGCCATCCAGAAGCGCCTGCGCGACGTGCAGGACCTGCCCGCACCCGATGTGGCCGGCGCCGTGCCCAAGCTGCGGCCCCCGATGTCGTCGGCGGACGCGCAGGACGAGCTGCTGTGAACGCGGCGCTGGCCCGCCTGATCGCCGGCCAGATCTGCGTGCACGCCTGCATGGCGGGCATGCGGCTGGCTGCGCCCCTGCTGGCGCTGCGCGAGGGCTACAGCGCCGCCGCCGTGGGCGTGCTGCTGGCGCGGTTCGCGCTGACCCAGGTGTTCCTGGCGCTGCCGGCGGGCCGCTATGCGGACCGCCATGGCCTCAAGCGCCCGGTGGGCATCGCGGTGGCCGTGGCCACGGCGGGCTCGGCGGCGGCCCTGGTGTTCCCGGTGTTTCCGGTGCTGTGCATTGCCGCGCTGACCTCGGGTGGCGCCACGGGCGCGGCCACCATCGCGCTGCAGCGCCACGTGGGGCGCGCCGCGCACGACGCCACGGCGCTCAAGCAGGTGTTCAGCTGGCTGGCCATCGGGCCCGCGGTGTCCAATTTCCTCGGGCCGTTCTGCGCCGGGCTCATGATCGACCATGGCGGTGTGGTGGCCGGCGACACCCAGGGCTACCGCGCCGCGTTCGCGCTGATGGCGCTGCTGCCCCTGGCCACCTGGTTCTGGGTGCGCGATACGCAGGAGTTGCCCCCGGTGATCGCCGCGGCCGGCGGCCCGCCCCAGCGCGCCTGGGACCTGATGAACGAGGTGCCCTTTCGGCGCCTGCTCATCGTCAACTGGATCCTTTCGTCGTGCTGGGACGTGCACACTTTCGTGGTGCCGCTGATCGGGCACGAGCGCGGGCTGTCGGCCTCGGTCATCGGCTCCATCCTGGGGGCCTTCGCGATTGCCGCCGCCGTGATCCGCGTGCTGATGCCCCTGGTGGCCGAGCACTTGCGCGAGCGCGTGGTGGTCGCGGTGGCCATGGTCGCCACGGCATTGCTGTTCGCGTTCTATCCGCTCATGCCCACGGCGCTCACCATGGGCGTGTGCTCGGTGCTGCTGGGCTTTGCCCTGGGCTCGGTGCAGCCCATGGTGATGAGCCTGCTGCACCAGATCACCCCCTCCCACCGCCACGGCGAGGCACTGGGCCTGCGCCTCATGGCCATCAATGCGTCGAGCGTGCTCATGCCCATGCTGTTCGGCACCGCAGGGGCCGTGATCGGGGTGGGTGGCCTGTTCTGGGTGGTGGGCGCCGCCGTGGGCGCCGGCTCGCGCCTGGCCTGGAACATGGGGTCGCCCGCTTCCGGGCACGGGCACTGACCTGCGCCGGCGCGCTGCGCCACTTTGTAAAAATCCGCCTGTGCTGGCGAAATCGGAGTAGATTCCGGTAGCGTCTGCTCACATCGTTTGCAAATCGCTGCAGGCGAGGGGGTCAGCGCTGCTGCCCACGACGCGGCCATCCCCCTGCATCGGTACGCCATTGCCCGCATGAGGAGATCTCCCATGGGTATTGCTCGTCTGTCTTGTCGCAGGCCGCTGCTGCGGCTGGGTCCGGTGGTGCTCGGCCTGGTGCTTGCTGCCGGCGCTGCCCATGCCGATGCATTGATCGACCGGGCTGCGGCCCTGGTCCAGGGCGGCTCCGCGCGCGAGGCCTTCGACCTGCTCGACGCACAGGAGGCGGTGCGCGCAGGCGACCCCGCCTTCGACGCCGCCATGGGCAGCGCGGCCCATGCCGCGGGGCAGTACAGCCGCGCCGTGCTGGCCTGGGAGCGTGTGGTGGCCGCACAGCCGGACAACATGGCCGCGCAGGTGGCGCTGGCCCGTGCCCTGTATGCCGTGGGCGACCAGCGCGGCGTGCTGGCCCTGTCGGAGCGGGCGCGCGCCCTGGGCATTCCGGTGGATGCCGCGCTCAGCATCGACCAGTTCCTGGTCTCCTATGACCGCGCCGCGAGCGACGGCGGCTCCAGCCTCAAGGGCTATGCCGAGCTGGCGCTGGGCCATGATTCCAACGTCAACGCCGGGCCGGCATCGATGCTGCTGCCCTCGCCCGTGCCGGGCACGCCGGCCTGGACGCTGGCGCCCTCGGCGCTGGCCCGTTCCTCCGACTTCCTTGCGGCGCTGGTGGCGGTGCGTGGGCGCTACGTGATGGACGCCCGCTGGTCCCTGGTCGGCGCGGCGGCCGGCACGCCGCGACGCAACGAGGGCGGGGCAGGGGCTTTCGATTCCGACCAGTTCGATGCCAGCGCGGGCGTGGCCTGGCGCTCAGAGCGCCATGAGCTGATCCTGCAAGGGCAGGGCTCCTACTATGCGCTCGACGGCACGCGCCTGCGCAGCATCGGCGGCGTGCTGGGCGAATGGGTCTACCGGCTGGACGGCTTCCGGCAATGGGGCAGCTTCGTGCAGTCGGCACGCCTGCACTACCCCACGCAGCCGCTGCGCGACGTGCAGCGCACGGTGGCCGGCACTTCCTACGCCCATGTGTTCCGCGACGGCAGCCTGGCCTATGCCGGCGTGCATGGCGGGCGCGAGGAGCCCGATGCGGCCGGCGTGGACTACCTGGGCCACCGCCTGGTGGGCGCACGCCTGGGCGGGCAACTGGCCCTGGCGCGCAACTGGGCGCTGTTTGCCAACCTGGATTGGGAGCGGCGCCGCTATGGCGCGCCCGACCCCTTCTTTGCCGTGGTGCGGCGCGACCGCCAGGTGAATGCCTCGCTGGGCGTCTCATGGATACCTGCCACGGCCTGGCGCGTCACGCCGCAGTGGACGGGCACGCACAACGATTCCACGTTGCCTGTGACGGAGTATCGGCGGCGCATCTGGTCCGTCACCGTACGCCGCGAATTCTGAACAAGGAAGAGGTGAATCCATGACGACTGAACCTCGCCTGTCCCGCATCGCGCTGCTCATGGCCATGGTGGCTGCATGGCCGGCCTCCACCCTGGCGGCGGCCGGGCTGGTGCAGTTCGCCAGCGGCGAGGTCAGCCTGCGCCGGGGCGATGCCACCAGCAGCGTGGCCAAGGGGGCCGAAGTGGACACGGGCGATGTGCTGCTGACCGGCAGCGCGGGCCGCGCGCAGATCCGCTTCACCGATGGCGGCCTGGTGGCGCTGTACCCGGACTCGCAGTTCACCGTGACCCGCTATGCCGACAGCGGCGACGTGGCGCAGGATGGCTTTGCGGTGACCTTGCTGCGTGGCGGCATGCGGGCGATCACGGGGCTGATCGGCAAGCGCAACCCGGGCAGCTACAAGGTCACCACGCCCACGGCCGTGGTGGGCATCCGTGGTTCGGCTTTCCTGGTGGGCTTCAACGCCCAGGGCCAGCTCACCGTGGCAGGCGAGCAGGACGAGATCGAGGTCTGCACCGAGGCCGGCTGCGTGGGCGTGAAGGCCGGCGAAGCCGTGCTCGTGCTCTCCAGCCAGAAGCTGCCGGTGTATACCAACACGCGGGCGCTGCTGCCCTTGCCGGCACTGCCTCTGCCGCAGATGGCCGGCGACCAGTTGCAGGGAGATGGGCATCGCAGCAGCATCTTCGTGATTCCGCCGCCCCCGCCGGTGCATGTGCCGCCCCCGCCACCGGTGCTGCCGCCCGTGGTGGATCCGGTCGTGCCCTTGCCGCCCCCACCGCCGCCGCCACCACCCCCACCACCTCCTCCTGCACCCGTTCCGGTGCCGCCACCGGCACCGGTGCCTGTCCCGGTGCCCGCACCCGTGCCGGTCCCCGTACCGGCCCCGGTTCCGATCCCGGTACCGCCGCCCGAGGTCGTGCCGCCCGCGCCGCCGCCCACCACGCAGGTGCCGACACCGCCACCGCCCACCACCGGGGGCGGGGGGACCACCACGCCCGGCTCGACGACCCCGCCGCCGCCAACCACCACGCCGCCCACGACGACGCCGCCCCGGCCCGTGCCACCGGCACCCACCACGCCGATCTTCGTGCTGCCACCCGGCGTGATCCTGCTGCCCCCGGCTCCGCCGGCCCCGACACCGATACGCTGATGGCGTGGCGGCGCCAGGGCTGCTGGCCCTGGCTGCCGCCCTGGTGCCTGCGGCGCGCTCAGATCCTGTAGAACGCCTTGATCAGGTCCCAGGCTTCCTGCGGGTCGTCGGTGTAGTGGAAGAGCTTGAGGTCCTGCGGCGAAATCGTGCCTTCTTCCACCAGCACGTCGAAGTTGACCAGGCGCTTCCAGTAGTCGGTGCCGAAGAGCACGATGGGCACGGGCTTGGCCTTGCCGGTCTGCACCAGGGTCAGCACTTCGAACAGCTCGTCGAGCGTGCCGAAGCCGCCGGGGAAGGCCACCAGCGCCTTGGCACGCATCATGAAGTGCATCTTGCGCCGCGCGAAGTAGTGGAACTTGTAGCACAGCGAGGGCGAGATGAAGCGGTTGCCGCTCTGCTCATGCGGCAGGGCGATGTTCAGGCCCACGTTGAGCGCGCCCACGTCATGGGCACCGCGGTTGGCGGCCTCCATGATGCCGGGGCCGCCGCCGGTGCACACGTAGATGCGGTCGGCCGGTGCGTTGCGCTCGCTGTGCTCGGCCACCAGGCGGGCGAACTGGCGTGCCAGGTCGTAGTAGCGCGCGTTGCGCACGGCCAGCCGGGCCTTGGCGATGGCCGCCTCGTCGCCGGCGGCCTCGGCAGCGGTCAGCAGTTCGGCTGCCTCATCGGGTGCGACGAAGCGTGCGCTGCCATAGACCACCACAGTGCTCTCGATGCCCTGCGCGGCCTGGCCCAGGTCGGGCTTGAGCATCTCCAGCTGGAAGCGGATACCGCGCGTCTCGCGGCGGAACAGGAATTCGGGGTCGGCGAAGGCCAGGCGGTAGGCGTCGGCATGCAGGGGATTGCCGCTGGCGGCGTGGTTCTGCAGTTCTGCCCAGGCGTCGGCCAGGCGGCTTTCATTGAGTTGGGTATTGGCATCCATGGAACCATTGTGCCGAGGTTCTGGGGCACTTTGCGGCGCAGGGGTGCTCTTTTTGTGAGGAAGGCCAAGCCCTCCAGGGGCTGCGCTCAGGCGCGCTGCGCGAGGAACCAGGTGGCGCTGTGGATGCCTAGCACGGTCAGCGCCAGCGATCCCGCCACATGCAGCCCGGCCGTGCCCAGCGCCAGCGCATAGCGCTGCTGTATCAGCATGGCCACGACTTCGGCCGAAAAGCTCGAGAACGTCGTAAGCCCGCCCAGGAAGCCCGTGACCAGTGCCAGCCGCCAGGCCGGGTCAAGCTGGGGCAGGGCCTGGAACACCGCCACGCACACCCCGATGAGGTAGCCCCCCACGAGGTTGGCCGCGAGCGTGCCCCATGGCAGCACCGCCGTCCCGGTGTTGAGCCACAAGCCCAGCCGCCAACGCGCCAGCGCGCCCAGGCTGGCGCCAATGCAGATGGCCACGACTGCGAGCATGGTGGGTTCTCTCCCTTGAAAATAGATGCGGCAGCCATTGTGGCCGAAGCGCCTGATACCTGGGCGGCATTGATGCCAGGGAAGGCGCGAAGCGCCTCCGGGGGTAGCCTATTTCTCCTTGCCCATCACCAGGTCGGGCAGGATGGTCACGATCTGCGGGAACGCCGTGATGATCGCGATGCAGACCACCAGGCACAGGAAGAACGGAATGGCGGCGCGGGCAATCGTATTGCTGTCCTTGCCGGTCATGTTCTGCAGCACGAAAAGGTTGAAGCCCACGGGCGGCGTGACCTCGGCGATCTCGACCAGCAGCACGATGAAGATGCCGAACCAGATCAGGTCGAACCCGGCCTGCTGGATCATGGGCAGCACCACGGCGCTGGTCAGCACGATCATGCTGATGCCGTCCAGGGCCGTGCCCAGCACCAGGTACACGACCACCAGCACGCTGATCAGCGCGAAGGGCGACAGGTGCATGGCGTTGACCCACTCGGCCAGCTCGCGCGGGATGCCGGTGAAGGCCATGGTCTTGGTGAGGAAGGCGGCGCCCGCCAGGATGAACATGATCATGCAGCTGGTGCGCGTGGTGCCCATCAGCCCGTCCTTGAAGTTCTGCCAGGTCAGCGAACGGCTCCACAGCGCCAGGCCCAGAGAGCCCAGCACGCCAAAGGCCGCGCACTCGGTGGCGGTGGCATAGCCCGTGATCAGCACCACGACGATGAAGACGATGAGCAGGCCCACGGGGATCAGGTTGCCCGACTTGCGGATCTTCTCGCGCAGCGTGGACGGCGGATCGGCTGCCGGCACCTTGTCCGGATTGCGCAGGCTCCACCAGCCGATGTAGCCCGAGAACAGCAGCATCAGCAGAATGCCCGGCAGGAAGCCGGCCAGGAAGATGCGGATGATGGAGGCATCGGCCGCCACGGCATACACCACCATGGTGATGGACGGCGGGATCAGGATGCCCAGCGTGCCGGCCGTGGCCAGCGAACCGAGCGCCAGCTTCTCGTCGTAGCCGCGCTTCATGAGTTCGGGCAGCGCCACCTTGCTGATGGTGGCGCAGGTCGCGGCCGACGAACCCGAGACCGAGCCGAAAATGCCGCAGCCCAGGATGGTGGTGTGCATGAGCCGGCCGGGCACGCGGTTGAGCCAGGGCCGCAGGCCTTCGAACATCTCCTCGGACAGCTTGGTGCGAAACAGGATCTCGCCCATCCAGATGAACAGCGGCAGTGCTGCCAGCTCCCAGCTCGCATTGCTTTCCCAGAAGGCCGAGAACAGGTTCTTGGCCGGCTGCGTGGAGGTGAAGAAGGCCTGGCCCACCCAGCCGCAGATGGCCAGGGTCATCGCGATCCAGACGCCGCCGGACAACAGCACCAGCATCAGCAGCAGCAGGACGCCGCCCACCATCAGAATATCCATGTCATGCTTTCTTGTGGCCGCAGCAGGGCTGGCGGCCTGTTGTTATTGGTGGCGGGTTCAGATGTCAGAAGAGAAGTCGCCCTTGGCGTGGCGTTCCTCGACCGCGCGAACGAAGGTGGGCACGCCGCCGCGCAGCACGATGATGAATTCATCGACCACGGCCACCCACAGCAGGATGGAGCCGAGCGCAAAGCTCAGCTGCGGAATCCACAGCGGCATGGGCAGCAGGCCCTGCGAGATGTCGTTGAACTCCCAGCTCTCGGAGGTGTAGCTGCAGGCGGCCCACATGAGGTAGCCCACGGCCACGGAGCCGATGGCCAGCGACACCACTTCGAGCTGGCGGCAGCGCCGCGGAGGCAGTTTTTCCAGCAGCAGCGTGACGCGCACGAAGTCGCCATGCTTGAAGGCGTGGGCCATGGCCAGGAAGGCCGCGGCCGCGCAGAACCAGGCCACGATGTCGTTGATGGCCCCCGTGCGCAGGCCCAGCTCGCGCATGATGCTCTGCGCCACCATGAGCACGCAGATCAGCACGATGAAGCCGGCGCCCACGGCGCCGGCGCCCAGGTAGATGCGGTCGAGCCAGCGGCGCAGCATCGTCACTTCTTGGCCGCGGTGGCGGGCGCGCTCTTGCGGTAGGCCGCGATGATGGCCTCGCCATCAGCCCCGGCCTTCTTGGTCCAGTCGGCCAGCATGATCTCGCCGACCTGGCGCATGTCGGCCATGAGCTTGGGTGCCGGGGTCACGATCTTCATGCCTTTTTCGACCAGGGCCTTCTTGTACCACTCGGTCTTCTCTTCGCTGAGCTTCCAGCCGCGCGACTCGGCATCGGCCGAGGCCTTGAGGAGCGCGTCCTGGCTGGGCTTGTCCAGCGCGTCAAAGGCCTTCTTGTTCACGATGACGGCGTTCTTGGGCAGCCAGGCCTGCGTGTCGTGGAACAGCTTGATGCTTTCGTAGATCTTGCTGTCGTAGCCGGTGGAGCCGGAGGTCATGGTGGCTTCCACCACACCGGTGGCCAGGGCCTGCGACAGTTCGGCGGCCTGGATGGTCACGGGCTGCGCGCCGATCAGCTCGGCGATCTTGGCCGTGGCGGGGCTGTAGGCGCGCCACTTGATGCCGCGCAGGTCGGCCACCGAGCCCAGTTCCTTCTTGGAGTAGATGCCTTGCGGAGGCCAGGCCACCGCGTACAGCAGCTTCATGCCCTGGGTGCCCAGCAGCTTGTCGAGGTAGGGCTTTTGCGCGTCGTACAGGCGCTTGGAGTCGGCATACGAGGTGGCGACGAAGGGGATGCCGTCCACGCCGTACAGCGGGTTCTCGTTTTCGAAGTTGCCCAGCAGCACCTCACCGGCCGGCGCCTGGCCGCCCTGCACGGCGCGCTTGATCTCGTTGGCCTTGAACAGGGACGCGTTGGCGTGCACCGTGATCTTGAGCTTGCCGGCCGTGGCCGTGTCCACGTCCTTGGCGAACTGCATCAGGTTCTCGGTGTGGAAGTTGGTCGCGGGATAGGCGGCGGCCAGATCCCATTTGGCCTGGGCCATGGCCGAGGTGGCGGTGAAGCCGAAGGCCAGTGCCAGGCCGAGCGCAGTGACGGGGAAGATTCGACGCTTCATGGAGTGCTCCGCAAATGGAAGGGACATGGGTGGGGGAAGTCAGGCGACTGTATCGAAAACAACTCGTTACCGCATAGGTGTTTTGCCTGAACGTTGACAAATTGCCAACAAATCATCGGTGACTTGCCTACAATCGCCGCATGCACATCCCGTGCCAGTTGTGACTACTGCAAAGGCGTTTTTCATGAAACCTGCGGCCAAGGGCAAAGGTGATTCCGGACCCATCGTGTCTTCGGCGCACCTGGTGTCGGCCCAGAGCGCGGAGATGAGCGAGTTCGAGTTCGGGCTCATCGTCGCGGGCAACGCCTTTCACCGCTGGGTGGTGCACTGCATGGCGGCAGCGGGCCTCAAGGACCTCACGCCGCTCGACGTGGTGGTGCTGCACCATGTGACGCACCGTGCGCGCGACAAGCGTCTGGCCGATATCTGCTTCATCATGAATGTGGAAGACACCCACCTGGTGAACTACGCCCTGAAGAAGCTGCAGAACCTGGGCGTGGTGGCTTCGCAGAAGAATGGCAAGGAAGTGACCTATGCTGCCACCGATGTGGGCCGCGCCTATGTGCAGCGCTACCGCGAGATCCGCGAGCGCTGCCTGATCGACGCCCTGCATGCCGACGATGCCTTGAACCGCGACATCGGCGAGCTGGCCCGTTTGCTGCGTGTGCTCTCGGGCATGTACGACCAGGCGGCCCGTTCGGCCGCTTCCCTGTGATGTGTGGCGGCATGGCCCGTCGCTCCCTCTTTCTCCTCTATTGATTGCATGACGATGGCTTCTCCCGCCTCCACCCACCCCGCGCGCTGGCAGTTCTGGATCGACCGCGGGGGTACCTTCACCGATGTGGTGGGCAAGCGGCCCGACGGCACGCTGGTCACGCACAAGCTCCTGTCCGAAAACCCCGAGCAGTACAAGGATGCGGCCGTGGCTGGCATCCGCCATCTTCTGGGGCTGAAGGCGGGCGAGCCGGTGACGTCCGAGGCGGTGGAGTGCGTGAAGATGGGCACCACGGTGGCCACCAATGCGCTCCTGGAGCGCAAGGGCGAGCCCACGCTCTTGATCACCACCAAAGGCTTTCGCGATGCGCTGCGCATCGCCTACCAGAACCGGCCGCGCCTGTTCGACCGCCACATCGTGCTGCCCGAGCTGCTCTACAGCCGCGTGATCGAGGCGCAGGAGCGCATGGGCGCGCACGGCGAGGTGATCGAGGCGCTGGACGAGGCCCACCTCAAGGATCGCCTGTGGGCCGCCTACGACGCCGGCCTGCGCAGCGCGGCCGTGGTCTTCATGCACGGCTACCGCTACACCGCGCACGAGGAGGCCGCCGCCCGCATCGCGCGCGAGGCCGGCTTCACGCAGGTGAGTGCATCGCATGCCACCAGCCCCATGATGAAGTTGGTGAGCCGGGGCGACACCACGGTGGTCGATGCCTACCTCTCGCCCATCCTGCGCCGCTACGTGGAGCAGGTGGCTGGTGAGATGCCGGGCGTGCCGCTGTATTTCATGCAATCTTCGGGCGGGCTGACCGATGCCCATGCCTTCCAGGGCAAGGACGCGATCCTGTCCGGTCCGGCCGGCGGCATTGTGGGCATGGCGCGCACGGCGGGCCTGGCCGGGCACCAGCGCGTGATCGGCTTCGACATGGGCGGTACCTCCACCGATGTGAGCCACTACGCGGGCGAGTTCGAGCGCGAGTTCGAGACCCAGGTGGCGGGCGTGCGCATGCGCGCACCCATGATGAGCATCCACACCGTGGCGGCGGGCGGGGGCTCCATCCTCGGTTTCGACGGCGCGCGTTTTCGCGTGGGTCCCGAGAGTGCCGGCGCCAACCCCGGCCCGGCCAGCTATCGCCGCGGCGGCCCGCTGGCCGTGACCGATGCCAACGTGATGGTGGGCAAGATTCAGCCCGCGCACTTCCCGCGCGTGTTCGGCCATGCGGCCAACGAGGCACTGGACGGCGATGCCGTGGCAGAGAAGTTTGCCGCGCTGTCAGAGCAGACCGGCCGCGCAGGCGAGGACGTGGCCCATGGCTTCATCCAGATCGCCGTGCAGCAGATGGCCAACGCGATCAAGAAGATCTCGGTGGCGCGCGGCTACGACGTGACGCGCTACACCCTGCAGTGCTTTGGCGGCGCGGGCGGCCAGCATGCCTGCCTGGTCGCAGACGCACTGGGCATGACGCGCGTCTTCGTGCACCCGCTGGCCGGGGTGCTCAGCGCCTACGGCATGGGCCTGGCGGACCAGAACGTGATCCGCGAGCAGGCCGTGGAGCGCAAGCTCGCACCCGAGGCGCTGGCCGAGATCGATGCCGTGCTGGAACGCCTGGCCACGGCCGCGCGCGCCGAACTGGAGCAGCAGGCGGGCGACGGCACCGCCACGGTGCACCGGCGTGTGCATGTGCGCTACGAAGGCAGCGACAGCGCCCTGATCGTGCCCTTCGGCGACGTGGCGGCGATCACCGCGGGTTTCGAATCCGCGTACCGCCAGCGTTTCGCCTTCCTGATGCAGGGCAAGGGCCTGGTGGTGGAAGCCGTGTCGGTCGAGGCCGTGGTCGCCGGCGATGCGGCCGTGGAGCCGCGCCATGCGCTCAACCCCGCACGCGAAGTGCCGCGCCGCAGCACCGTGCGCATGTACACCGGCGGCACCGATGGCGTGCCCGCCTGGCACGAGGCCGCCCTGGTGGTGCGTGAGGACCTGCGCCCCGGCGACGTGATCCCCGGCCCGGCCATCATTGCCGAGAAGAACGCCACCACCATCGTCGAGCCCGGCTGGGAGGCGCAGCTCACCGACCTGGACCACCTGCTGCTTGAGCGCCGCGTGGCGCGCGCCGTGCAGCATGCCGTGGGCACCACGGTGGACCCGGTGCTGCTGGAGGTGTTCAACAACCTGTTCATGAACATCGCCGAGCAGATGGGCCTGCAGCTGCAGAACACGGCCTACTCGGTCAACATCAAGGAGCGGCTGGACTTCAGCTGCGCGCTGTTCGATGCCGAAGGCAACCTCATCGCCAATGCGCCGCACATGCCGGTGCACCTCGGGTCCATGGGCGAGAGCATCAAGACCGTGATCCGCGACAACGCAGGGCGCATGCAGCCCGGCGATGTGTTCGTTCTCAATGACCCGTACCACGGCGGTACCCATTTGCCCGACATCACGGTGATCACGCCGGTCTACATTGGCGAAGAAGCCGAGCCGACGTTCTACGTGGGCAGCCGTGGCCACCATGCGGACGTGGGCGGCATCACGCCCGGCTCCATGCCCCCTTTCTCCACGCGCATCGAGGAAGAGGGCGTGCAGATCAACAACGTGAAGCTGGTGGAGCGCGGTGTGCTGCGCGAGGCCGAGATGATCGCGCTGCTGGAGAGCGGCGAATACCCCTCGCGCAACCCACAGCAGAACATGGCCGACCTGCGCGCGCAGATCGCCGCCAACGAAAAGGGCCAGCAGGAGCTGCGCCGCATGGTGGGAGAGTTCGGCCTCGATGTCGTGCAGGCCTACATGCGCCACGTGCAGGACAATGCCGAGGAGTCCGTGCGCCGCGTGATCACACGCCTGAAAGACGGCCAGTTCACCCTGCCGCTGGACAATGGCTCGCAGATCAGCGTTGCCGTGCGCGTGGATGCCAAGAACCGCAGCGCCGAGATCGACTTCACCGGCACCAGCGCGCAGCAGACGCACAACTTCAACGCGCCCACGGCGGTGTGCATGGCAGCGGTGCTGTATGTGTTCCGCACCCTGGTGCAGGACGACATCCCGCTGAACGCGGGCTGCCTCAAGCCGCTCAAGGTCATTATCCCGCAGGGCTCCATGCTCAACCCCAATCCACCGGCCTCGGTGGTGGCGGGCAACGTCGAGACCTCGACCTGCATCACCAACGCCATCTATGGCGCACTGGGCCTGATGGCGGCAGGGCAGTGCACCATGAACAACTTCCCCTTCGGCAGCGAGCGCTACCAGTACTACGAGAACATCTCGGGCGGCAGCGGCGCAGGCGGCGTGTGGGACGCCTCGGGCGCGCTGGTGGATGGCTTTGCGGGCACGAGCGTGGTGCAGTGCCACATGACCAACTCGCGCCTCACGGACCCCGAGGTGCTGGAGTTCCGCTTCCCCGTGCGGCTCGACGGCTACGAGATCCGCAAGGGATCGGGCGGGGCCGGGCGCTGGGCGGGCGGCGATGGCGGCGTGCGCCGCGTGCGTTTTCTGGAGCCCATGACGGCCAGCATCCTCTCCAATGGCCGCCACCACGGCGCCTTCGGCATGGCCGGGGGATCGGCTGGGGCGGTGGGCATCAACAAGGTGGTGCGCGCCGATGGCAGGGTGGAGCAGCTCGACCACATCGGCCAGGCGCAGATGCAGCCGGGCGATGTGTTCGAGATCCACACGCCCGGGGGCGGCGGCTTCGGCTTCGTCGGCTGACGGTGCAGGCCCGCGCGCCGCGCGGGCCTGGCCGTATCAAAGATCCTTGCGCCCTTCGGCGGCGGGGCCGCTCAGGCTGGGCGGCACGCCGGGCTGGCCCGCCTGGCGTGCGCGGAACAGGGCGGCGCGCATCAGGAAGATCGAGGTCACGGGCACCGTGATCGCCACGAAGCCGGCGATCAGCAGGGCATGCAGCGCCAGGCTGCCGTCGGCCACCGAGAAGTAGACCACCGTGGCGTGCATGATGCACCAGCAGCCCATGGTCGCGGCGATGGAGGGGGCATGCAGGCGCTCGAAGAAGCTGCGCAGGCGCAGCAGGCCGAGCGAACCCAAGAGGGCCATGCCCGCACCCAGCAGCACCAGGAGGGCAACCACGATCTCCAGCCACAGGGGCAGGGCGGTGGTGGCGCCGTTCATTCGATCACCTCGCCACGCAGCAGGAACTTGGCCATGGCCACCGAGCCGACAAAGCTGAACAGCGCCAGCAGCAGCGCCGCCTCGAAGTAGTTCTTGCTGCCGTACAGCAGGCCCAGCACCAGCATGAGCAGCATGCCGTTGAGGTACATGCAGTCCAGCGCCAGCACGCGGTCCTGGGCCGAGGGGCCCTTGAGCAGGCGCGCCAGCGCGCAGCCCATGGCCAGCACCAGCATGAACAGGGCGACAGGCAGGGCCCAGTCGAGGATGGGGGTCGTGCTCGTCATTCGAAAATCTCCATCAGGGGGCGCTCGTAGCG
Organism: Acidovorax sp.; assembly: GCF_046339755.1. Taxonomy (GTDB): domain Bacteria; phylum Pseudomonadota; class Gammaproteobacteria; order Burkholderiales; family Burkholderiaceae_C; genus Acidovorax. The sequence continues at coordinate 33,912 of NZ_JBKDTZ010000384.1, forward strand.
CCGCTTGATCTGCGCGGCGATGGCGGCGGCATCGTCCACTTCCAGCACGTGCAGCATCAGCACGCTGCGGTCCACCGAGAGCTCGGCCCAGGCCGTGCCCGGTGCGATGCTCACGATGACGGCCAGCACGGCCAGGGCATTGGCATCGCGCAGCTCCAGCGGAATCTGCACGAAGCCCGAGGGGTGGCGCCTGCGGCCGGGGGCCAGCAGCAGCCGCGCCACGGCGATGTTGGACTGCACGGTGTCGCCCATCACCGTGAGGGCCAGGCGCAGCACGGCGCCCGGGGCGCGCACGCGCACGGGCAGGGGGCGCAGGCCCGCCGTGAGCAGCGGTATGGCCAGTGCCAGCACGCCGCCCAGCACGAAGTTGCCGGCGCTCAGCGAGCGGTTGAGCAGCAGCCACAGCACCAGCAGCGCCAGCGACAGCATGGGGGCGGGGAGGATGCGCTTCATCATCAGTGCGGCCTTCCGTTGGCGCCCGGTGCCGTGCCGGGCGGGTTGGGCACGGGCATGGCCGACATCACGGCCTGCACGTAGGTGCCGGGGGCATGCAGTGCGTCAGCCGTGGCCTGGGTGTAGCGCATCACCGCGCCGCCCTGCCAGGCCAGCAATGCGCAGCCGGTGAGCAGCAAGGCGATGGGCAGGCCCTCCAGCACCAGCAGCTTGGGCGCGGCGCGGTCGTGCAAGGCCCAGAAGTGGCGGATGCCGGCGCGGGTGAGCGCGATCAGCGCCAGAAGGCCCGTGCCCACCATCAGCGCCAGCAGCGCCCAGCCGCCCGAGCCCAGCACGAAGCCGCCCGAAGCGCCCAGGCCCAGCGGGTTGAGCAGGGCGTGGATCATCGCGAACTTGCCCACGAAGCCCGGCAGCGGCGGCAGCCCGGCGATCACCAGGGTGCAGGCCATGAAGGCCAGGCCCAGGAAGGCCACCGCGGCCGGGATGACCTGGCCGATCAGAACCTCTTCCTTCTCGTCCAGGTTCAGGCCCTGGGTGTGCACCAGGTCGGCGGTGAGGAAGGGCGCGTCGTCCGTCTTCTCGTGCGGTGCCAGGCTGGCGCCATCGTTGCGCCAGCGCTCGATCAGGTCGGTCAGCAGGAACAGGGCGCTCACCGCCAGGGTGGAGCCCAGCAGGTAGTACAGCAGGCCGGCAGTCAGCAGGGTCTGCCCGAAGCCCAGGGCCGCGAGCAAGGTGCCCGAGGAGAGGATGGCGGCATAGCCGGCCAGGTGCCCCAGGCGCTGCGAGCCCAGCATGCCCAGGGCGCCGAAGCACATGGTCACCAGGCCCGCACCCACGATCCACTGGCTGCCGAACTGGGCCGAGTCGCCCGCATCGCTGCTGAACATCAGGGTCCACAGCCTGAGGATGCTGTAGACCCCCACCTTGGTCATGAGCGCGAACAGCGCGCCCACCGGTGCCGTGGCCGCGCTGTAGGCCGGCAGCACCACGAGGAACAGCGCCGTCATGGCAAAGCCGATGACGATGGCCGTGAGCGTGAGCGCCTGCGGCATGGGGTCGGCATAGTGCTGCAGGTCCTGCGGCAGTCCTTGCTGCAGCACGGGCTCCTTGTCGATGGCCAGGCCCAGGCGGCCCATGCTGAAAATGAACAGGTTGACGGCATAGGACAGCAGCGCCAGTCCCATGATGACCTGGAAGGTGCGTGGGCGCAGCAGCAGCCACACGCCCGAGCCGGTGAGTATGCCGATGGCCAGTGCGAGTATCAGTTCCATCAGCGGACTCCTGGGATGTTGTTGTTGTGGGTGCCTGCTGCCGCCAGCGCGGCCATGGCGGCGGCCTGTTCCTCCTGCGCTTCCTCGGCGGCGCGGGCGTTGAAGCGGTGGCTGCGCACCGACTGGTGGGCGATGGCGGTGAGGATCAGCAGGGTGGAGCCCACCACCAGGGTGAACACGCCGATGTCGAAGAACAGCGCGCTGGCCACATGGATCTCGCCCACCACGGGCAGGTCCAGGTGGGCCGTGTGGCTGGTGAGGAAGGGGTAGCCCCAGAACAGCGCGCCCAGGCCCGTGGCCAGCGCGGTCAGCAGGCCGGTGCCGATCCAGCGGCGCGGGTACAGCGGCAGGTGGGCTTCGACCCAGGAGGTGCCCGACACCATGTACTGCAGCACCAGGGCGACCGAGAACACCAGGCCGGCCACGAAGCCGCCGCCCGGCTCGTTGTGCCCGCGCATGAAGAGGTACACCGCCACCATGGTCGCAAAAGGCAGCAGCAGCCGCACCAGCACGGCCGGCACCATGAGGTAGCCCACGGCGGTGTCGGCGGTCTGGCGTGGGTTGGCCAGGTCGGTGGCCACGTCGGCCGGCACGGCGCGCTGCTGGGGCGGCAGGTCCATGACTTCGCGCGCGGGGCGGAAGCGCCGCAGCAGCGCATACACCGTGAGCGCCACAATGCCCAGCACCACGATCTCGCCGAAGGTATCGAACCCGCGGAAGTCCACCAGCATCACGTTGACCACGTTGGTGCCGCCGCCCTCGGTGAGAGCCCGCTCCAGGAAGAAGGTGGAGGTGCTCTCGGGGAAGGGCCGGCTCATCATGGCGAACGACAGCAGGGCCATGCCGGTGCCCGAGAGCAGGGCCAGGGCCATGTCGCGGTAGCGGCGCAGCTGGGTGCGGCGCGCCTGCGACAGCGTGGGCACGCGCAGGCTTTCGTCGCGCCGGGGCAGCCAGCGCAGGCCTAGCAGGATGAGGATGGTGGTCACCACCTCCACCACGATCTGCGTGAGCGCGAGGTCGGGCGCCGAGAACCACAGGAAGGTCAGGCAGGTGCACAGCCCTGCACCGCCCAGCAAGGTGAGCGCGGCCAGCCGGTGGTACTTGGCCTGCCAGGCGGCCGCCACGGCGCACAGGGCACCCAACAGCCAGAGCCCCGCGAACGCCGGCGACAGGGGCAACTGTTCGCGCGAACCGATGGGCAGGCCGCGCACCCACAGCGGCAGCGTGCCGGCCACCAGGGCCGCGACCACCAGCCAGAGCATCTGCCACTGCAGCCGCCCGGTGCCCAGCAGGCGCCGGCCATTGCGCCCGGCCAGCGACAACCGGGCCAGGACCCAGTCGAACAGGCGCTGGCCGCTGATGTGGTGCATGAGCGGTGGTGCGTCCAGCGCGCCGCGCTCGCGCAGCCAGCGCAGCAGCAGGTAGAGCGCCACGCCGCCGCCCAGGGCCACCAGGCTCATCACGAAGGGGGTGTTGAAGCCGTGCCACACGGCCAGGCTGTAGGTGGGCAGCTCGCCACCGACCACGGGCCTGGCCGCGGCCTGCAGCACGGCGCCGACCGACCAGGCCGGCACCATGCCCACCACCAGGCAGGCCAGCACCAGCAGTTCCACCGGCACGCGCATCCAGTGCGGGGGCTCGTGCGGCGTGTGGGGCAGATCGGTGGCGGGCGGGCCGAAGAACACGTCTGCGATGAAGCGCAGCGAGTAGGCCACGCTGAAGATGCCGGCCAGGGTGGCGGCCACGGGCAGCAGGATTTCGAGCCAGGGCACGGTGTTCACGAACACCGTCTCGGCAAAGAACATCTCCTTGGAGAGAAAGCCGTTGAGCAGCGGCACACCGGCCATGGCGGCGCTGGCCACCATGGCCAGCGTGCCGGTGATGGGCATCATGCGCAGCAGGCCTGACAGGCGGCGGATGTCGCGGGTGCCGCTTTCATGGTCCACGATGCCGGCCGCCATGAACAGCGAGGCCTTGAAGGTGGCGTGGTTCATGATGTGGAACACAGCGGCCACGGCAGCCAGCGGGCTGTTCAGGCCCAGCAGCAGGGTGATGAGTCCGAGGTGCGAGATGGTGGAGTAGGCCAGCAAGCCCTTGAGGTCGTGCTGGAACATGGCTGCATAGCCGCCCACCAGCAGGGTGCACAGGCCTGCGCCGCCCACCAGCCAGAACCAGTGCTCGGTGCCCGCCAGGGCCGGCCACAGCCGCGCCAGCAAAAAAACGCCGGCCTTGACCATGGTGGCCGAGTGCAGGTAGGCCGACACCGGCGTGGGCGCCGCCATGGCATTGGGCAGCCAGAACTGGAAGGGGAACTGCGCGCTCTTGGTGAAGGCGCCCAGCAGCACCAGCACCAGCGCCGTGAGGTACAGCGGATGCGCCTTGATCAGCGTGCCCGCGGCGAGCACGTGGTCCAGGTCGTAGCTGCCCACGATGTGGCCCAGCACCAGCATGCCGGCCAGCATGCACAACCCGCCCGTGCCCGTGACGGTGAGCGCCATGCGCGCGCCGCGGCGTGCATCCTTGCGGTGGTGCCAGTAGCCGATCAGCAGAAACGAGAACAGGCTGGTCAGCTCCCAGAACAGCGCGATCTGGATGATGTTGCCCGACAGCACCACACCCACCATGGCGCCCATGAAGGCCAGGAAGAACGAGAAGAAGCGCGGCACCGGGTCGGCCGCCGACATGTAGTAGCGCGCATACAGCACGACGAGCGAGCCCACGCCCAGCACCAGCATGCAGAACATCCAGGCAAAGCCGTCCAGGCGCAGCACCAGGTTCAGGCCCAGTGCGGGCAGCCAGGTGATCTCCTGGCGCAGCACCTCGCCCCCTGCGATCTGGGGAAAGTACAGCGCGGCCTGCACCGCACAGAACAGGGCGATGAGGCCGGCCAGAGTGGATTCGGTGTTGCGGGCGTTGGTGGGCAGGACCGCCGCCAGCAGGCTGCCGATGAAGGGGAGGATGATGAGGGTGATCAGGGGCATGCCCGAACGATTTTAGGGCGTGCTCCCAAAGTCCCTTTGCAGCGGCTGGAGAGACGGCTCCTGCATGGCCAGGGGCCGGGCATGAAAAAGCCCGCTTGAGCGGGCTGACTGCCATGCGGATGCGCCCGCGGAGCGGGCTCTCGTCACTTCTTCGCGTCGCTGGCGTTCGCCTGCGGGGCAGCAGCGGCAGCAGGCTCCGCTGCCTTGTCCTTCTTCTTGCTGGCGGGCTTGTCTTCGCCCTTGGCTGCGGTCTTGCTGGCCTTGGCTTCCGCTTCCTTCTTTTTCTTGTCGGCCTTGGCCTGGGCTGCGGCGCTGAAGCGCTTGCCGTTGACGGTCAGGCCCTCGGCCGAGAACTTGGCGGCCGTCTTCTCGCCCACGCCGCCCACGCGGCCGATGAAGTCGTTCCAGTCCTTGAACTCGCTGTTCTTGCGCTCGTTGAGGATCTTCTCGGACATGGCCGGGCCGATGCCCTTGATGCCGTCGAGTTCGGCCGCGCTGGCCTTGTTCACGTCCACGGCGGCGAACGACGCGCCCGCAAACAGCAGGGCAATGATGAACAGGAATTTCTTGAACATGGATGCGACTCCCTCTAGTGGTGTGTTGAGCGCGGGCCGGACGGCTCGCGCAGCCATCATATCGGCCCGGGGGATCAAAGCTCTTCTACACGGCGGGCGGGGTAACTGTCCCAGGTCTGGCAGCCGGGGCATTGCCAGAAATGCTGGCGCGCCTCGAAACCGCAGGCCGCGCAGCGGTAGCGCGTGAGCGGCTTGACGGCGTGGTCCAGGGCCCGTTGCACCTGGGGGTGGAACTCCTCGTGCTCCAGCTTCTCGCCGGCCAGCCACTTGGCGGCGGCCACCAGGGATTTTTCCTTGTCCAGGTGGTCCACATAGCGCTGGCGGGCGCCTTCTCCGGCTCCCAGGGCGGTGTCGATGGACACCAGGCTCTCCAGCACGTCGAGCGAGGGGCCGCCGTCGTAGTGCTCCTGCAGCAGGGCCTGGGCCTGCGCCGTCTGCCCCGTGGTGGCGGCCACCTCCACCATCAGCGGCGCGGCCAGGGGCAGGGCGGCGGGGTTGTGCTCGCCCAGCGCCTTCAGGGTGGCCAGTGCGGCGGCGGGCTGGCCCATCAGGTGTTGCAGCCGTGCCATGTCGATGCGGGCGCGTGCGGCGCCCGGGGCTGCGGCCACGGCCTGCTCCAGCAGCGCGAGGGCGCCGGCATGGTCGGCCTGGCCGCTGAGCGCTGCCGCCTGCTCGCACAGGTAATGCGCCTGGCGGGTGCTGAAGTCGCCCTGGTCGGCATCGTGCATCTTGCGCGCGATGGTGGTGGCGTGCGGCCAGTCGCGCGAGCGCTCGTAGATGGCCAGCAGTGCCAGACGGGCCTGGGCCTCGAAGGGCGTGCCCTCCAGGCGGTTGAGCGCGTCCTCGGCGCGGTCGAGCAGGCCAGCCTTGAGAAAGTCGAGCGCCAGCGCATGCTGGGCGCGCTCGCGGTCGGTGCGGCTCAGGTCGCCACGCGAGAGCAGGTGCTCGTGCACGCGCACGGCGCGGTCGTACTCGCCGCGGCGGCGGAACAGATTGCCGAGGGCGAAGTGCAGCTCCGAGGTGTCGGGGTCGTTCTGCACCGCCTCGATGAAAGCGTCGATGGCCTGGTCCTGCTGCTCGTTGAGCAGGAAGTTCAGTCCCTTGAAGTAGGCCTTGGGTGCGCGGCGGTTCTCTGCGCGCAACTGGCGGATGTCGAAGCGCGATGCCAGCCAGCCGAGCACGAAGGCCAGCGGCAGGCCCAGCAGGATCCAGCTGAGGTCAAATTCCATGGATGGGCGGCATCTCGGCAGGTGCGGCCTCGGCCGGGACGGCGGCCTTGGCAGGGGTGGCGGGTGGTGTTGTCTGCTTCAGTGCCTGGCGTGCCACGCTGCGGTGCTTCCACCAGCGCGGCACCATGCCCAGCACGCCGACGATGAGGCCGGCGGAAAACGCCGTGAGCACGACCAGCACCAGCGGCGCGCGCCACTGTGTGCCGAAGAAGAAGTGCACGGTGGCGTCCTGCTGGTTGTTCAGCGCGAACGCGAAGAGGGTAAAAAAAATGGCTGCCTTGAGCAGCCACAGGAGGTATTTCATGGGGCTCCCCGGTGGTGGGGAGATTCTACGGCGCTGGTGGCGCTGTCCCCGGGATGGTGCGCACCCCTGTGGGGAATGCACTCCCTGGTTGGCGTTCGGCCCGGCCGCGGTGTCAACCCGAGGTGCCCGTGGCCTTGGCCGCGGTTGCCGGTGCGGGTGTACCGTCGTCTTCCATCTCGGCCGTGCGCTTGTCCACAGCTTCGCGCAGGGCCTTGCCCGGCTTGAAGTGGGGCACGCGCTTTTCCGGGATGGCCACGGCTTCGCCGCTGCGCGGGTTGCGGCCCATGCGCGGCGGGCGGTGGTTCACCGAGAAGCTGCCGAATCCCCGGATCTCGATGCGATGGCCACGCACCAGCGCATCGCCCACCGCATCAAGAATGGTCTTGACGGCGTATTCGGCATCGCGGTGGGTGAGCTGGCCAAAGCGGGCGGCCAGTTCTTCTACAAGGTCGGAGCGGGTCATGGCGTCGATTGTCGGGGATAAAGAGAAGCGGGCGCACGAGGCGCCCGCTGAGGATTGACCTTCAGAAGGTCAAGCCGTCACTCACTTGTCGGAGTTGTCCAGCTTGGCGCGCAGCAGGGCGCCCAGGCTGGTCGTACCGGCGCTTTCGCGGCTCGATTGCTGGCTCAGGCTGGCCATGGCGCCTTGTTCGTCGGCCATGTCCTTTTGCTTGATCGACAGCTGGATGTTGCGGGTCTTGCGATCCACGTTCACCACCACGGCCGTGACTTCGTCGCCTTCCTTGAGCACGTTGCGGGCATCTTCCACGCGGTCGCGGGAGATTTCCGAAGCGCGCAGGTAGCCCACGATGTCTTCGCCAAGGTCGATTTCAGCGCCACGGGCGTCCACGGTCTTGACCTTGCCGGTCACCGTCTGGCCCTTATCGTTCACGGTCACGAAGGTCGTGAATGGGTCGCCGTCGAGCTGCTTGATGCCCAGCGAGATGCGTTCGCGGTCCACGTCCACGGCCAGCACGATGGCTTCCACTTCCTGGCCCTTCTTGTAGTTGCGAACAGCGGCTTCGCCGGGTTCGTTCCACGAGAGGTCGGACAGGTGCACCAGGCCGTCGATGCCGGCAGCCAGGCCCACGAACACGCCGAAGTCGGTGATCGACTTGATCGGACCCTTGACGCGGTCACCGCGCTTCGTGTCCTGTGCGAATTCCTGCCATGGGTTGGCCTTGCACTGCTTCATGCCCAGGCTGATGCGGCGCTTGTCTTCGTCGATTTCCAGGACCATGACTTCGACTTCGTCGCCCAGCGAAACCAGCTTGGCGGGAGCGATGTTCTTGTTGGTCCAGTCCATTTCGGAGACGTGCACCAGGCCTTCGATGCCGGGTTCGAGTTCGACGAACGCGCCGTAGTCGGCGATGTTCGTGATCTTGCCGAACAGGCGCGTACCTTGGGGGTAGCGGCGGTTCACGCCCATCCATGGGTCGTCGCCCATCTGCTTCAGACCCAGCGAGACACGGTTCTTCTCGGTGTCGAACTTCAGGATCTTGGCGGTGATTTCCTGGCCGGCGGTCACCACTTCCGATGGGTGACGCACGCGGCGCCATGCCATGTCGGTGATGTGCAGCAGGCCGTCGATGCCGCCCAGGTCCACGAACGCACCGTACTCGGTGATGTTCTTGACCACGCCGTTGACGATGGCGCCTTCGGACAGGGTTTCGAGCAGCTTGGCGCGCTCTTCGCCCATGGAGGCTTCAACCACAGCACGACGTGACAACACGACGTTGTTGCGCTTGCGGTCCAACTTGATGACCTTGAACTCCATGGTCTTGTTTTCGTACGGTGACAGGTCTTTGGTAGGACGTGTGTCAACCAATGAACCTGGCAAGAAGGCACGGATGCCGTTGACCAACACAGTGAGGCCGCCTTTGAC
>NZ_JBKDTZ010000385.1:0-8006 GCF_046339755.1 Acidovorax sp.
GGCCGAGGGCACGTAGCCGCTGCGCGGGTACTGGCGGATCAAGTTGCCGAAGGCCTGGTTGGCCTCGGGAAACTTGCCGGCGCGGAAGATGGCGAGGGCAGCCTCGAAGTCCTTCTTCTCGGCGGCATCGGCCTGGAACTCCAGCCCGTCCACCGTGACCTTGACCGGCTCGAACTGCCGCAGCCGCTCGTCCACGCCCTGGGCGATGTCCTTCTGGCGGCGCTGCAGTTCACCCACCTCGCGCGTCAGTTGCTCATTCTGGCCCTGCAGGCGCGCGTTCTCGCTGCGCAGGGTTTCGATCTGGGTCTGCAGCTCCAGCAGAGCCCGGCGCAACTGGGCACTGTCCTCGTTGGCACGGCGCAGTTCATCGGCGGTGCGCTGCTGGGACTGCTGCAGCGCATCGACCCGTTGGCGCACCTCCAGGATGGCGCGGCGTGCCTCGCCGTCCTCGAAGATGGCCGCGTGCGCGCCCGGCAGCGCCACGCAGGCCAGCGCCAAGCCTGCGGCCAGGGACCGCAGGGGCTGTGAAAGGCGGAGTGCAGGCATCAACGGTACGACAGCTCGGCGCGGCGGTTCTGCGCGTGCGCGTCTTCGGTGTTACCGGGGGCAGCGGGCTTTTCCGTGCCGAAGCTCACGGCTTCGACCTGGGAATCGGGCACACCCAGCAGGGCCAGCGAACGGCGCACGGCTTCGGCACGCTTCTGTCCCAGGGCCAGGTTGTACTCGCGGCCGCCGCGGTCATCGGTGTGGCCTTCGATCATGACCTTGCGGCCATTGTTCGCCTTGATGAAGCGCGAGTGGGCTTCGAGCAGCGACTGGAACTCGGACTTGATGACATAGCTGTCGTAGTCGAAATAGACGATGCGCGCCACGCCCACGGGGCCTTGCGCGTTGGCGCCGGAGCCTGTCAGGTCCAGAGGGGCCACGGTGCTCTGGCCGGTGTTGCCGGTGTTGGCTCCGGTATTGCCGCTGCCCATGGTCGAGCTGGCGCCCTTGTCTTCCACTGGCACGTCGTCGAGCTTGACACCGGAGCTGCAGCCAGCGACGAGGGCGGTGACGGTCAGAGCGAGGGCAAAGCGTTTGAGTTTGATGTTCATCCAAAATTCTCCTGGAAACTAGATTGTGAAAAGTGCTGAAAAGTTCATTGCTTCTGGAACGGGCCCCAATCGGGCTCGCGGATGTCTCCAGGCTGGCCGGCCAGGCGCGCCTTGATTTTTCCGTCCAACGTGGTGGTCATGAGGGCTTCGCGGCCCTGCTGCTGCGTGGCGTACACGATGAGGCGGCTGTTGGGTGCAAAGCTGGGGTTCTCGTCGGCCGAGGTGTCGGTGATGGCGGTGACGGTGCCTGAGGCCAAGTCCATCACGTGCAGTTTGAAGGCCCCGCCCACGCGGGAAATGTAGGCCAACCACTTGCCATCGGGGCTGATACTGGGAGAAATGTTGTAGGACCCGGTGAAGGTCACGCGCTCGGCGCCGCCGCCGCCCGCAGGCACGCGGTAGACCTGCGGCGCACCGCCCCGGTCGCTCACGAAGTAGATGCTGCGGCCGTCGGCCGAGAACATGGGTTCGGTATCGATGCCCGCGCTTTGCATCAGCCGCCTGGGCTCGCCGCCATTGGCGTCGATCAGGTACAGCTGCGAGCCGCCATCGCGGCTCAGCGTCACGGCCAGGTTGCGGCCATCGGGCGACCAGGCCGGCGCGCTGTTGGAGCCGCGGAAGTTGGCCACCAGCCGGCGCCGGCTCGTGGAGACTTCGTGCACGTAGACCACAGGCTTGCGCGATTCGAACGACACGTAGGCGAGTTGCGCGCCATTGGGCGACCAGGCCGGCGAGATGATGGGCTCGGGGCTGGTCAGCGCCGACTGCGCATTCTCGCCGTCGGCATCGGCCACCCACAGGCTGTAGCGGCCACCCGTCTTGGTGACATAGACGATGCGGGTGGAAAAGATCCCGCGTTCGCCGGTGAGCTTTTCGTAGACGAAGTCGGCAATGCGGTGGGCCACCAGACGCAGGTCGGCTTGCGACTGCACGAAGCTCTGGGCACCGATATCCTGGCCCTTGACCACGTCCCACAGCCGAAACCGCACGTCAAAGCGGCCATCGGGCATGCGCGTCACGCTGCCGGTCACCAGGGAATCGGCCGCTTTCTGGCGCCACAGCGCCAGATCAGGGCGCGAGGTTTCGTCGAGCACCGCGCCCGCCGTGTCCACCGCGCGGAACTGGCCGCTGCGCTCCAGATCCGCCTGGACGATGGCGCCGATCTTCTGCGGCGCCTGCGCCTCGCCACGGAAGGGGGCGATGGCGATCGGCAACTGGGTCAGGCCCACGCCCGTGACCTCCACGCGGAACTGCGCGAGGGCGGGCAAGGAGGCGGTGCTTGCAAGGGCGGCCGCCAGGACCTGGCGGCGCATGGGATGCGGCAATGCCGCGGGGAGGAATGTGTTGGTGTTGTGATCTGTGGTCATTAGCAGCCGCAGTAGCCGAACAAATGCCGATTGGCAGCGCCGATGTTACACACTGGGGAAGACCCGCTGTGACAAACTGTGCAAGGCCTTGTGGTCAATCGCTGCAGTGCAGCAAGGGCGCGGGCTCAGCACTGGCGCGGCCCGCAGGTCCTTGGCACTTAGAATCCGGGGCACATGCAAGCCATTGACCCCAGCGCCACGGGCCCCGCAGCGCCGCCCGCCCCCACCCTCACCGCGCGCCTGGCGCGGCTTTCCGTGTACTTCGGCAACCAGCGGCTGGCCTGGGGCCTGGCCATTGCGGCCACGCTGGTGGGTGCTGCCACCGAGCCCCTGATCCCGGCGCTGCTGCAGCCGCTGCTGGACCGGGGCTTCACCCAGGGCACCCTGCCGCTGTGGGCGGTGCCCCTGGCGATCATGGGGGTGTTCCTGGTGCGCGGCCTGGCGCAGTTCGTGGGCCAGTATGCGCTGGCGCGCATTGCCAACGAGGGCATGCTGCTGCTGCGCCGCGCGCTGTTCGACCGCGTGCTGGCAGCCGAGATGGGGCTGTTCTCGCGCCAGTCGGCCAGCGCCCTCTCCAACACCGTGGTCTACGAAGTACAGACCGGTGCCACGCTGCTGGTGCAGGCGCTGATGGGCCTGTCGCGCGATGGCTTCACGCTGCTCGCACTGCTGGGCTACCTGCTGTACCTGAACTGGCAGCTCACGCTGATCGTGGCGGTGGTGGTGCCGGGCGTCGCCTGGATCATGAAGACCCTGTCCAAGCGCCTGTACACCCTGACCAAGAGCAGCCAGCAGGCCACCGACGAACTGGCCTATGTGGTCGAGGAGAACGTGCTGGCCCACCGCATGGTGCGGCTGCACGGTGCGCAGGAGGGACAGTCCTCGCGCTTCGCCCGCCTGAGCCAGAGCCTGCGCGGCCTGGCCATCAAGTCCACCATCGCCTCGGCCGCGATGACGCCGCTCACGCAGTTGCTGGCCGCGGCCGCCCTGTCGGTGGTGATCTGCATCGCGCTGTGGCAAAGCCGCGGCACGCTGGATGCCAAGGACGTGACGGTGGGCGGCTTTGTCTCGTTCATCACCGCCATGCTGATGCTGATCGCCCCCATCCGCCGCCTGGCCGACGTGGCCAACCCCATCACGCGCGGCGTGGCGGCGCTGGAGCGCGGCCTGTCCCTGCTGGGCGACACCGGTGCCGAGCAGGGCGGCAGCTACCGCACGGAGCGTGCACAGGGCGCGCTCGAGCTGCGCGATGTCTCCGTATCCTTCGGCAAGGACAATGCCCCGGCGCTGGACGATGTGAGCCTGAAGGTGGCACCCGGCGAGATCGTGGCGCTGGTCGGCCCATCGGGCGCCGGCAAGACCACGCTGGTGAACCTGCTGCCGCGCTTCATTCCCACCTCGTCGGGACAGGTGCTGCTGGATGGCCATGCGGTGCAAGACTGGGACCTTTCTGCCCTGCGCAGCCAGATCGCCCTGGTGAGCCAGGACGTGGTGATGTTCAACGACACCATCGCCGCCAACGTGGCCCTGGGCCATGCGGTGGATGAGGGCAAGGTGCTGGCCTGCCTGGCCGCCGCCAACCTGGCGGACCATGTGGCCTCGCTCGCCCAGGGCATCCACACCATCGTAGGTCACAACGCCACGCAGTTGTCCGGCGGCCAACGCCAGCGCCTGGCCATTGCGCGCGCGCTCTACAAGGACGCCCCCATCCTGATTCTGGACGAGGCCACCTCGGCCCTGGACACGGAGTCGGAGCGCCTGGTGCAGGATGCCCTGAACCGCCTGATGCAGGGCCGCACCACGCTGGTCATTGCCCACCGCCTGTCCACCATCGAGCATGCGGACCGCGTGGTCGTCATGGAACAGGGCCGCATCGTCGAGCAGGGCACGCATGCCCAGCTGATGGCCAGCGGCGGGCTGTACGCCCGGTTGCAGAGCCGCCCTGCCACGGCAGCCAGGCCGTCCGCAGCGGACGAAGCCGCCAGCGCCGCCTGATCAGCCGGCTACCACTTGCCCGCGTTGGGCTGGCGGCGGCGGATGGCGGTGGCGATCTTCTCGGCCGCCTCGGTGCGGCTCACGCGCATGGCGAAGTCCACGGCGGTCAGGCCCAGCTGGTTCTTGATGGTGGGGTCCGCGCCCTCGTTCAGCAGCAGCTGCACGGCGTCGTTGGAGCCGTACTGTGCGGCCATCATCAGCGGCGTGGTGCCGTTGGGTGAGGTGGCGTCGATGTAGGCGTGGTTCTCCAGCAGCAGGGCGATGATGCGCACATGCTCGGCCTTCACGCCCGAGGCCGCGTAGTGCAGCGGTGCCCAGCCTTCCTTGTTCACGTCGGCATCGCGGGCGATGAGCGCCTTCACGGCATCTACATTGCCCTTGAGCGCTGCCATCATCAGCGGGCTTTCGTCGTCGCGGTTGCGCGTCTCCACCTTCAGGCGCCGGTTGGCCATGAGCGCGGCAAACACCTTGAGCGACTCGGCCTGGATGGCCAGGGTCAACCCCACCTGGCCCTTGGGGTCGCGGATATTGGGGTCGAAGCCGCGGCGCAGCAGGCCGTTGACCTCGTCGGCATCGTCGCGCTGCACGGCCGAGAAAAAGTCCTCATACGATCCCGCCCATGCGCCCGCGGCGCCGGCCGCCAGGGCCAGCGCGCCCAACAGCGCCGTACGGCGGCGCAAGCAGCTGTGTGTGCTCATGCGGTCACTCCCTTGAACAATGCTTCAAAATTGCGGCTGGTGGCCTCGGCCACCTCCTCCACGGCGATGCCACGGGTCTGCGCCACCTGTTTGGCCACGTGCGGCACGTAGGCCGGGCTATTGGTCTTGCCCCGGTAGGGCACGGGCGCCAGATAGGGGCTGTCGGTCTCAATCAGCATGCGGTCCAGCGGCACGAAGGCCACCACGTCGCGCAGCTCCTGCGCGGTCTTGAAGGTGATGATGCCCGAGAAGGAGATGTAGTACCCGAGGTCCAGCGCGGCCCGCGCCACCTGCATGGATTCGGTGAAGCAGTGGAACACGCCGCCGGCCTGGTTGCCGGCGCCGTCCTCACCCTCCTCCTTGAGAATGGCCAGGGTGTCGTCCGAGGCGCTGCGGGTGTGGATCACCAGCGGCTTGGCGCAGGCGCGCGCCGCGCGGATGTGGGTGCGAAAGCGCTCGCGCTGCCACTCCAGATCGGCGATGCTGCGCCCGCCCTTGCGGTCTTCCATGCCGTAGTAATCGAGGCCCGTCTCGCCGATGGCGACCACGCGCGGCAGGGCCGCACGGTCCAGCAGGTCCTGCACCGAGGGCTCGGTCACGCCCTCGTTGTCGGGGTGCACGCCCACCGTGCTCCAGAAGTTGCCGTGCGCCAGTGCCAAGGCATGCACGTCGCCGAACTCCTCCATGGTGGTGCAGATGCACAGGGCCCGGTCCACCGAGGCTTCGGCCATGGCCTGGCGCACGGCAGGCAACTGCTCGGCCAGGCCGGGATAGGTGAGATGGCAATGCGAATCAACGAACATGTGGTTTCAAAATGGAAAAAGCCGACCCGCCTGCGCGGGTCGGCATAGGGCACGGCCGAAGGCTCAGATGGTCTGTGTCGGACGGTCCGAACCCAGCGAAGTTCCGAGCAGCTCCTCGATCTTGAGCTTGAGCTGGCGCGATTTCTCGTCCTTGGGGAACTGGATGCCCACGCCCTGCGTGCGGTTGCCGGCGGCACGGGCCGGGGTGACCCAGGCCACACGGCCGGCCACAGGGTAGCGCTGGGTGTCGTCGGGCAGGGTGAGCAGCACGTACACATCGTCGCCCAGCTTGTAGTCGCGCTGGGTGGGCACGAAGATGCCCCCTTCCACGAAAAAGGGGATATAGGCCGCATACAAGGCCGCCTTTTCCTTGATGGCCAGCTGCATGACGCTGGGGCGGGGGGCGGTGGAAGGACTGCTCATGGTATTGTGGGCGGCTTCAGTGCCTTGAGTGTAGGGTGTTTCGCGCCTGGGCGACAAGCGCCTCCAGCATGAGGCCGGCATTGAAGGGGTGCTCGGCCGTGCGCGCCGCCTTGGCCAGGGCCTTGGACCAGCGCGTGAGCGGCGCGAGCGGCGGCGGCTTGGGCAGGTCGGCTGGCGCGAAATACCGGGGCGCCGCTCCCACGCTGGCGGCCAGCAGGTCGTGGCAGAGCTTTTGCAACGCATCGATCACCTGGGCGGGAGACCAGTCGCCGAACGCCGTGGCATCGCCGCGCGCCACGGCCTGCGGCAGCAGCGCCCAGGCCTGCGGGCTGCGGCCCGAGCGTGCCAGGGCCAGCGCATCGTCGGGCCGCCCACCGGCGGCCCGCAAAAAGGCCGGTGCCGCATCGGCGGCAATGCCCTGCCCCTTGAGCCAGGCCAGCATCTCGGGTTCGGCCGGCCAGACCATGGTGTGGCCCAGGCAGCGGCTGCGGATGGTGGGCAGGAGCTGGTGCGCGGCCTCGCTGGCCAGCACGAAGCGCACGTCGCCCGGCGGCTCCTCCAGCGTCTTGAGCAAGGCGTTGGCCGTGACGTGGTTCATCTGTTCGGCCGGGTACACCAGCACCGCCTTGCCGCGTCCACGCGCCGAGGTGCGCTGCGAGAACTCCACCGCATCGCGCATGGCCTCCACGCGGATTTCCTTGCTGGCCTTGCGCTTCTTGTCGTCGATGTCGGCCTGCGCCTTCTCCGACAAGGGCCAGCCCAGGGCCATCATCTGCACCTCGGGCATCAGCACGCACAGATCGGCGTGGGTGCGCACCTCGATGGCGTGGCAGCTGCCGCACTGGCCGCACGCGCCATCGGCGGTAGGCCGGTCGCACAGCCAGGCAAGCACCATCTCCAGGCCCAGTGCGTACTGGCCCAGGCCGGAGGGGCCCTGCAGCAGCCAGGCATGGCCGCGCTGGGCCAGAAGGGTGCTGCGCTGCGCGGCGATCCAGGGTGCCAGCGGGGTAGCCGTCGTGCCAGCCTCGCTCATGCCAGGTCCTTGGGCGTGGGCACCATGATGGACAGCCAGCCCTTGCGCACGAACACGCTGGTGAGCTGCTGCCACACGCGGTGGCGGTCCTGCGCGGCATCGAGCCGGGCAAAACGCCCGGGCTCCACCGCGGCGCGGTCGGCATAGCCCTGCGCCACACGGCGAAAGAACTCCACGGGCTGGGCCTCGAATCGGTCGGGCACGCGGGCGCCGGCCAGGCGCTGGGCGGCGATCTCGGGCTCCAGGTCGAACCACACGGTCAGGTCGGGGTTGCGCAGGGTGCCGGCACCGGCGCCCGGCACCAGCCCGCCCTGGGCCATGCGCTCCAGGGTGGACAGGGTCATCAGGTCGAACCCCCGCCCTGCCCCCTGGTAGGCAAAGGTGGCGTCGGTGAAGCGGTCGCACAGCACCACATCGCCCCGTGCCAGGGCCGGCTCGATCACGTTGCACAGGTGGTCGCGCCGGGCGGCGAAGATCAGCAGCGACTCGGTCAGCGGGTCCATGGCGTCGTTGAGCACCATCTCGCGCAGCTTTTCGGCCAGCGGCGTGCCGCCGGGCTCGCGGCTCACCGTCACCGTGCGGCCCTGCGC
>NZ_JBKDTZ010000386.1:0-32605 GCF_046339755.1 Acidovorax sp.
GCACTAGTGTCCAGTTCGAATTCGTTGAATAAATCTCCCGACAATCGCCGCCATGCGTCGTTACAAATGCTCGCCATGCCACCCGGCATGGCTGTGCTTTGCGCTTAGCCTGG
The DNA here is from genome assembly GCF_046339755.1 of Acidovorax sp. Classification (GTDB taxonomy): domain Bacteria; phylum Pseudomonadota; class Gammaproteobacteria; order Burkholderiales; family Burkholderiaceae_C; genus Acidovorax. The sequence continues at coordinate 114 of NZ_JBKDTZ010000386.1, forward strand.
CAGCGATTTCGGCAGATTTCTTTCTTCAACGAACTTCCAACTCAGAACACTAGCGCTCCTGCTCGTCGCGGACCTGGTCGTCCGTCTTGGACAGGCCTCGGATGTTCATGGCTGCCAGGCACACCTGCAGGGCCACCAGCGCCACGGCGTGCGAATGCAGGCCCCATGCCACCCACAGCACATTGCTGCCCAGGAACACCCAGAAGCCGATGTTGCGGCGCGCGGGCGCTTTCGATCCCACCAGCCAAGCCGCCAGCACCGATGCCGCAAACGCCGGCCACTGCACCCAGTCCATCCATTCGTTCATGGATCGCGCTCCATCGCCGTTTGTCAGAGAACGGCGGGCAGCACGGCCAGCGCGCCGCCCAACTGCAGCAGCGTGGCGCCGAAGCCGGCCGGTGCCCGGAAGTGCTTACGTGCGCTGGTGGTCACGCGGGCACCCGCGGTCCAGGCGATGGACAGACCGCGTTCCTCAAGGCGCTGCACCAGCGCCACGTCCTCGCCGGTGGCCAGGGGCGGGAAGCCCCCGGCTGCGCTGTAGGCCTGCGCGGTGAGCCCGAGGTTGGCGCCGTGGATGTGGCGGTGGCCATCGCGGTCCTGGTAGAGCGCGTCGAACTGTGCGCGCACGGCATCGCCATGCGGGCTCCAGTCGCGCACCTGCACCGTGCCGCAGACGGCATCGGCCTGCTGGCACAGCTGCTGGGAAAGCCAGTTGGGCGCCACCTCGCTGTCGGCGTCGGTGAAGGCAAGCCAGCGCGCGCCGGCTGCAAGTGCCTGCTGGGCGCCGAGGGCACGTGCAGTGCCCACGTTGCGCGCCTTGCATTCCATGGTGTGGACTCTCTGCGCAGCAGCCACCTGTGCGGTGCCATCGCTGCAGTCGTCGAGCACCACGATGACCCGCACTGCCTCGCCCGCGAGGGCCGGACAGGCTGCCGCGCGCGCCAGCGACTGCAGGCACGCTGCGAGCTGCGCCTCTTCGTTGTGGGCAGGGACGATGACGGCAATCATGGGCCAAACGCCGCGCGGCCTTGGGGCGTCATTCCGACGAATCGGAGTTTGCTGCCAGCGTCGCGGCAGGGGTGGCCTGTACCACCGCTTCGCTGCCCGCTCCCGACCAGAAACCCGGTTCCATGCTGTTGGCCAGCACCAGTGCCAGCACCACCAGGGCGCCCGCCACCTCGGCATACAGAAGTCCAGGGCTTTCCCATGGCGAAACAGGCTGCGGAAATTCGCCGGCAGGGCGGCGGCCAGGCGTGGCGGGGGGGGGCTGGATGGTCACGGCATGCTCCTTGTGGATGGGTGCCTGAAAGCTAACCGGCGCCACCGGGCCCATTTGTCAGACAGCATGCCCAAGCGCTGTCGTTGCGGTCAGCAGCGCCACGCCACGTGGGTCTGCGAGCGGCTCGGGCAACTGTCCCACAGCACGGGCCGCTGCCTGCCGACCGGCCAGCCCGCGTGCCGCCGCCACAGTGGGCTGATCCGCAAAGAAAAGGCTGTTCGCATGTCCGCCGTATCCCCCATCCGCCAGCCCCACATGCCGTTCGCCCTGTCCGCCCTCGCCCAGGCCTTGCCCGCACTGGCTGCGCTGCCCGTCGCGGCGCAGTTGCGGCAGTTGGCGGGCCAGGGCCTGGCCCACCTGCCGCCGCCAGGTGCGGGCCAGACCTTGCAGCGCTGGCGGGCACTGGGCCGCGTGGCGCAGCACGACCTGTCGCTGGCCAAGCTGTACGAAGGGCATACCGATGCGCTGGCGATCCTGCACGAACTCGGGGACGGCCGCTTTCAGTCGGGCGACGAGGAGACCGCAACGTGGGCGGTGTGGGCCGCCGAGGCGCCGGGCCAGCGTGTGCGCGTGGTTCCACAGGGCCATGGCGGGTGGGCTACGTTGTCGGGCACCAAGGCCTGGTGCTCGGGAGCGCAAGGGCTCAGCCATGCGCTGCTCACCGCCTGGCTGCCAGGGCAGGAGCAAAGCCAACTGGTGGCGGTACGACTGGACCATCCCAGCCTGCACATGGACACCGGCGCCTGGCAAGCCGTGGGCATGGCCGACACCTTGAGCGCCGAGGTCACGTTCGACGGCACCCCGGCCAAACTGGTGGGCGGGACCGGCGACTACCTGCGCCGCCCGGGCTTCTGGCACGGCGGCGCCGGCATTGCGGCCTGCTGGCACGGCGGCACGTTGGCCGTGGCCGATGCGCTGTACCACGGCATGCGCAGCGTGGCCCCCAACCACCCCGGCTTCGCTGGGCGTGCAGCGGCTTTCGGCAGGGTGGACCGGGTGCTGGCAGGAACGGCGGCGCTGCTGCAGCAGGCGGCTGCCTGGATCGACGCGCATCCACGCGCCGATGCCATGGCGCTGGCGCTGCGCCTGCGCCAGACGGCCGAGGTCGCAGCGCTTGCCGTGGTGGAGGAAACCGGGCGCGCCCTGGGGGCCACACCATACTGCCGCGATGCCGTGTTTGCCCGCGCGGCGGCCGACCTACCGGTCTTCATCCGGCAAAGCCATGGTGTACGCGACGACGCGGCGCTGGCCAGCGCACTACTGGCGCAGGAGGACTACCCATGGGCATGGTGATCCCTGGGGCCACGGCCTCAGGCCTGGACCCCGCACCCCGTTTCATCAGCACACCGCGCGTGGCCACGCGGTTCTGGGAATCCTGGCTGCTCCAGGAGGGGATTGCCCGTGTCGGCGCCAGCGAGCTCGTGGGCAGATGGCAACGCCTGGTGGTGGTAGCGCCACACCCCGATGACGAGGTTCTGGCCTGCGGCGCCCTGCTGCAGCACCATGTGGCCCATGGCGGCGCCTGCCTGGTGGTGGCGGTAACCGACGGCGAGGCCAGCCACGCCGGCACTGCCGGGCACGACGCCCTGGCCCTGGCCCGGCAGCGCCGCGATGAGAGCGCCGCCGGCCTGCAGCGCCTGGGCGTGCCGGAGCAGGCCGTGCAGCGGCTGGGCCTGCCTGACGGCCGGCTGCAGGCTGCCACCGAGGAATTGCGTGCCCGGCTGGCGGCATCGGTCCAGCCTGGCGACGTGGTGCTGACCACCTGGCGCCTGGACGGACACCCGGACCACGAAACCTGTGGCCGCGCCTGCGCCGCCGTGTGCGAAGCGCAGGGCGCCAGCCTGCTCGAGGCACCGGTGTGGATGTGGCATTGGGCCGAACCCTGGGACACGCAGGTGGACTGGACCCGCCTGTGCGGCTTGGGCATCGACGCCGGCGTGCAGGCGCTCAAGCTCCAGGCCCTGGCCGCGCACCGCTCGCAGCTCCTGCCACGCTCGCCCACCCTACCCCCGGTGCTGGACCCGGCACTCATCGAGCGCGCGGGCTGGGACACCGAGTACTTCTTCACACCATGAACGCAGCCGCCACGCAGAGCCTGTTCGATCCCCTGTTCGCTCAGAGCCCCGACCCCTGGCACTTCGAGGGCAGTTGGTACGAGGCGCGCAAGCGCGGGCTGCTGCTGGCCAGCCTGCCGCGGCTGCGCTATGCATCGGCGTTCGAACCGGGCTGCGCCGGGGGCTTTGTCTCGGAGCACTTGGCGCGGCGCTGCGACCGCCTGCTGGCCTGGGACGGGGCAGCACGCGCTGTGGCCCATGCGGCCCGCCGCCTGCAAAACCAGCCCGGCGCTCAGGCCGCACACGGCTGGGTACCCGACCAGTGGCCCGAGGGCGCTTTCGACCTGATCGTGCTGGGCGAACTGCTGTACTACCTCGACGAGCCCGGCATAGAACGCCTGGCACAGCGCTGCCGCGCCACCCTGCTCGCGTCCGCGCACGGGGCCACACTGGCTGCCTGCCACTGGCTGCACCCGTTCGAGGGCTTTCCGCTGGGCGGTGCACGCGTGCACGACCTCCTGCAAGAGCATCTGCAGATACCGCGCATCGCGCAGTGGCGCGATGCGGACTTCTGCCTGGATGTCTGGTCCACCGACCCGCAGAGCGTGGCCCAGCGGGAGGGGCGCCGGCTCTGACGCCGCTTGGCCTGCGGGGCTGCCGCGGGAGCGGCACCTGCCACGCACCATGACTACGCATCCAGCCCCGTCATCTCCTGCATTTTAGTGATGGCTTTCAGCCCGGGCATCCGGTACAAGCAGCTCTGCGGACATGAACTTCCTGCGCAGTGGGTGCGGGGCGGTTCAGCGCCGCCAATTGGGTGAACCAACTTTCGACGCACAGAGGGGGATACGTATGGGACAGGCTGACGAATTTTTTGCAGTCGCGGAGCACGTGGTCAGGAAGGTGGAAACAGAAAAGCTGCACCAGCGGCACTACAGCGATGTGCTGGATGGGGAAGGACATCAGTACGTCGATCTGGTGATGGAAGGTGGGGGAGTGCTTGGCATCGCCTTTGCCGGATACATCTATATCCTGGAAAAGGCGGGATTACGCTTCGTCGGGCTGGGGGGAGCCTCGGCAGGCTCCATCACCGCGCTGGCATTGGCCGCCATCGATGCGCCTGGACAGGCCAAAAGCGAAAGACTGGTGCAGATGCTCGCCGACATCCCCATGGTCAGCTTCATTGATGGCAAGGAGGATGGCGACTTCGATGCACCAGACTTCATCAACGCGATGCTCAAGAGGCCAGGGGTTGGAAAAGGTTTCTGGAAGGGAATGCAGGTTCTCGACAACCTGGAAGAAATGCAGGGGCTCAACCGGGGCGAGCGATTCCATCAATGGCTGATCGCGACGCTTAGCGATGTTGGCATCCATACGACCCGGGCCCTGAAGCAGCGCATGGCCACGACACCCCCGGGCTGGCGTCTTCGCGCGGACAGCCCGCACCACCTGTCCCAGTTGGACGGCCAGGCCAGCCTTCCGGCACTGGATCCGTCCAAGGACTACCTCTGCATCGTGACGGCGGACATCGCCACGGAAACCAAAGTCGAGTTTCCCCGCATGGCAGATGTCTATTGGGACAATGAAGGTGCGGTGAACCCCGCGGACTTCGTGCGCTGCTCCATGTCCATTCCGGTGTTTTTCAAGCCCTACCGGGTTCCCCTCAAGATCCGGGACGCCCAGCACCGTAAACAGTGGCGCGACAAGGCTGGAATGAACGAGCGCGACATGGCCCAGGGACGCGAGCCGGCCTTCCCGCCTCCCGAGGCCTGCTTCGTCGATGGCGGCGTGCTGTCGAACTTTCCCATCGATGCATTTCACAACACAAGAAAAGTGCCGACACGCCCCACTTTCGGTGTGAAGCTGGAATGGGACGAACGCAGCCATGCAATCAACAAGCTGTCCAAGCTCGTCACCCAGACCTTCAATTCGGCCCGCCATTGCCTTGACTATGAATTCATCCGCAAGAATCCCGACTTCAAGCAACTCCTCACCTATATCGACACGGGAAAGCACGACTGGCTCAATTTCGAGATGAATACCGCCGACAAACAGGACCTCTTTCGACGTGGCGCCGAAGCTGCCTACGAGTTCCTCAGCAAGTTTGACTGGATGGGCTACAAGACCACCCGGGAGCATTTGGTAGGAGCGTACAAGCAGGCTTGGCCAGAAGAGGCGGCTGGCAACTAGGGCCTGGGCTCAGGTCAGCGCCTGCAGCAGCAGGTGCGGCTGCAGCGGCTTGCCCAGGTGCTGGTCGAATCCGGCAGCGAGGGCGCGCTCGCGGTCCTGCGGTCGGGCAAACGCCGTGAGGGCGATGGCGCGCAGGCGCGGGTGCCCTGCAGCGGCTTCCATTTCGCGCACCCGGGCGATAAGGTCGTAGCCATCCTTGCCCGGCAAGCCGATGTCGCTCACGAAAAGGTCAGGCCAGGCCTGCTCGAACTGGGCGATGGCGGTCTCGTAGCTGTCGGCCACGCGCACACGGGCGCCTTCGTCGGAGAGCACGATGCTCAGCATCTCGCTGGTATCGGCATTGTCGTCCACCACCAGGATGTCCTTGCCCTGCAGCAAGCGAACCTCACGCGCCTGCGGCACGGCCAGAGCATCATCATCAACCACCGGCGATTCTTCATAGCCGACCAGCAGGCGCGCCGTCATGGCCGTACCCTTGCCGGCACCGGCGCTGCTGGCCGAAATGGTTCCTCCGTGCAGGTCCACCAAGTGTTTGACGATGGAAAGGCCTAGCCCCAGACCACCATGGGCGCGGTTGCCCGGCGTACCGCTCTGTGTGAAGCGCTGGAACAGGTAGGGCAAAAACCCCGACTCGATGCCCACGCCATGGTCCTGCACGACGAGGATGAGCTCGTCCGCCTCGCGCCTGAGGCGCAACTGCACCGTGCCGTCTTTTTCAGAGAACTTGATGGCATTGGTCACCAGGTTCCACACGATCTGCTGGAAGCGCGTGACGTCGAGCCAGGCAGGCTCGTCGATCTCGTCGCAGGCCACTTCGAGGGTGATCTTCTTGGCCAGCGCCAGGTCGCGCAGGGCATCGAGTGAAATGCGCACCAGTTCCACCGGGTTCGCCCACTCGCGGTGCAGGCGCAGCTTGCCCGATGCGATGCGCGAGACGTCCAGGATGTCCGAAATGATGCGCCCCTGCGCCTTGGCGCCGCGCTCGATGGCATCGATGCCGCGCGCCAGGGTATCGGCGTTGGTGTTCGGGCGCTTGAGCATGTGCACCCAGCCGGTGATCAGCGTGAGCGGCGTGCGCAGTTCGTGCGAGAGCACGGCCACGAAATCGTCCTTGGTGCGGCTGTGGCGCTCGGCCAGCACACGCGCCGCCTGCTCGCGCTCGAGCAGTTCTTCGCGCCGGCGCTCGAAATCGATGCGCTCCGACAGGTCGGTGGCGATGCCGATGCGGATGCCCGGCTCCACGTGGTCGGACATGCCCCAATCCAGCAGGATCTCCTTGCCGTCACCGCGGATCAGGGGAAACTCGCCCTGCCAGTTGACGTCGGCCGAGCCATGCATGCGGGCCTGTACGAAGTCTTTCCAAAGCGCGGGGGCAAGCGAAGTCACAGTTATGCCAACGAGTTCATTGCGGCTGCGTTGCATCAATTTTTCTGCAGCCGGATTCACGTCGGCAAAGCGGCCCAGCGAGACGCTGAGCATCATGGCCACGGGAGCCTGATCGTACATGGCGCGAAACCGCGTTTCGCTGCGCCGAAGGTCTTCCTCGGCGGTGCGCGCACGGATCAGGGCCTGCAGCGTGGCCACCATCAGCGGCGGCTCGGCCGGATGCACCATGTAGGCGTCGGCACCCGCATTGAGTCCGGCCACCTTGTGCTCGCTATGCATGTAGGTGGCGGACAGGTGGATGATGGGCGTCAACTGGGTGCGCGCATCCGCGCGCAGCACCCGGCACACCTCGAAGCCGTCCATGTCCGGCAGGTGCACGTCGAGCACCACGGCCGACACGTTAAGCTTGGCGGCTTCGATGGCAGCGCCGCCCGTTGCCGCCTCTTCCGTGCGGAAGCCTGCGGCGCGGATGACCCGGGCCGTGGCATAGCGGGTCACCGGGTTGTCGTCCACCACCAGCACCGTGTGCAGGCTGCGGTCGATGCTGGGCGCGATCATTTCCGATGTAGCCATGGTTCAGTCCGAATTGGCTTCCTGTACCGGGTGCATCTGCACCGGGACGATGACGGAGAACACAGAGCCCTGCCCGACCACGCTCTGGACCTCGACCGAGCCCCCGAGCAGTGTGGCCAGTTGCCTTGACAGCGCGAGCCCCAGGCCGGTACCGCGCAGGCGCTTCTGGATCGGCGCCTTGACCTGGGAAAAGTCATTGAACAGCGCAGGCAGGTTTTCCGCCGGAATGCCGATGCCCGTGTCGGCCACAGCAAAACGGATCATGCCCTCACCCTCGACCTGTGCAGACACCCGCACCTCGCCCTGCGCGGTGAACTTGAGCGCGTTGGAGATGAAGTTGCGCAGGATCTGCGCGAGCTTGCGGTCATCGGTGTACAACCGGGTCAGGCCGACCGGCTCTTCGAACACCAGGTTCAGTTCCTGGTTGTCCAAAATGGGCTTGAACATGCCGCGCAGGGCGGCGAACAAATCCATCATCTCGAACCAGGCGGGCGACACATCCAACCGGCCGGACTCGATCTTGGCCAGGTCGAGCAGGTCGTCGACCATGCTCGAGAACTCCTCGCAGGTGGTCTGGATGAAACGCACCTGGCGCTCCTGCTCGGAAGTGAGCGGGCCGTCCACGCGGTCGAGCAGCAAGCGCACCAGGCTCAGGGTGGCACCGATGGGCGTGCGGAACTCATGGCTCATGTACGACAGGAAGCGGCTCTTGAGCTGGGTGGCGTGCTTGAGCTGCTCGGCCTGCTCGTCGAGCTCGGCATACAGCGCAACCACGCCGCGGTTGGTCTCCTCCAGCTCGGAGCGAAGGGCCTCGACTTCGGCCTGGCTCCGCTCGAGCTGGGCTTTCAAATCGTCACTCAAGGCGTCACTCAAAGGTCTCTCCCTGTTTTATCACCAGCACGGTGGCGTCGTCGCGTCCCCGGCTCTGCTGCCACAGCAGGGCCGCGGCGATCAGCGTGGGGTCGCGCTGCAGCAGCGGCACCACTTCCTCGGCCTTCCAGCGCGAAGCGATGCCATCGCTGTACACCACCGCCATGGCATGGTCGGGCAGCTCCAGCGCCGCCACTTCGGTCTTGCGCACCTGCACGCCCACGGTGCCATGCTGGGTAAGCATGGACCGGTCAAACACGCCAGAAATGATGCGCCCCATCACATTGCCAGCGCCAGCGTACTGCAGCCGGGCAGAACCTTCCATGCGCAGCGCAAACAGGGCCGCTCCACGCGTGGTCTGCAGCCCAGTGTGGATGTCCTGAACCAAAGTGGCAAGCGGCGCGAAGGGCGCGGCGGCGAACACGTCCAGCGCTGCACCGGACGCAGCGGCCGCATGCGGACCGTGGCCCAGGCCATCCGCCACCACGGCAGCCACCTGGCTGCCATCGGTCGCCACGGCCCAGCCATCGCCGCACACGATCTCGCCCGGGGCCGCAATGCTCACGGCGCCCCAGTAGCGCTCGGGCGGCGCCGTGCGCCCTGTGGCGCGCACGCGCACCAGGCACAGCGTGCCCTGGGGGGTGGAATGGATGTCGAAGTCGCTCGCCAGCCGGCGAATGGCCCCCAGCCCCGTTCCCGGAGAACCTGTGCCGGTGGACACACCATCCTGGCTGGAGCGCTGCACATCCACCATGCCGGGGCCCTTGTCCAGCGCCAGGATCTCCACCTCCCGATGCGCGGGCGGCGCAGCGATCCACAGCTCGCCCTGCACCGCGTGGCGCAGGAGGTTGGTGCCCAGCTCGGTGGCAATGAGGGACAGGCGCCCCGCATCCACCTCGCTCCAGCCCCAGTCATCCACCGCCTTGGCACAAAAGCGCCGCACCTCGCCGACGCAGCTGGCGTCGGTCATGCGAAAGGCCCGGTGGCTCCATCCACGTGTCACTTCCACTTGGTGATGCTCACGCGTGTGCCCTTGCCCGGCGCCGAGTCCACCTCGAAATCGCTGACCAGCCGCTTGCTGCCGGGCAATCCCAGGCCCATGCCCCCGCCCGAGGTCCAGCCATCCGTCATGGCCAGCTTCATGTCGGCGATGCCGGGGCCTTCATCCTCGAAATGCAGTGCCAGACCCGTCCTGGAGCCGGCCTCCACCACTTCCCAGCGCATGCGGCCACCGCCGCCATGGATGAGGGTGTTGCGCGATAGTTCGCTTGCGGCCGTGATCATCTTGGTCTGGTCCACCAGCGAGAACTTGAGCAGTTGGCACAGCGAGCGCACGGCCTGCCGGCTGGCCACGATGTGCTGCTCCGTCTGAAGCGGCAGCGTGCCGGTGCGTTCAATCGACAAGGCCGCTCTCCTCGCGTGCGCGCTGCAGCAAGGCCAGGCCGCGCTCCACGTTGAGCGCGGTCTTCACGCCTTCGAGCGACAGGCCCAGCTCCACCAGCGTGATGGCCACGGCCGGCTGCATGCCCACCACCACGGTAGTGGCCGAGAGGATGCGGGCGATGCCCGAGATGCTGGCGAGCATGCGGCCCACAAAGGAGTCCACGATCTCCAGCGCCGAGATGTCGATCATGACGCCGCTGGCCCCGGTCTTGGCGATGCGGTCGGCCAGGTCGTCCTGCAGCGCCAGGGCGGTCTGGTCCTGCATGTCCACCTGGATGGTGACCAGCAGGGTTGCGCCCATGCGCAGAATCGGTATGCGTTCCATGTGCTGTACCGCTCAGCTTGCCTGGCGGGTGATGCGCCAGCCCGTGCGCTGCAGCGCCAGCGACAGCGCGTCCGCCAGGCTTGCCTTGGTGCTGATGCCCTGCAGGTCGATGCCCAGGTGCACGATGGTCTGCGCGATCTGCGGGCGGATGCCGCTGATGATGCAGTCCGCCCCCATGAGGCGGATCGCCGTCACGGTCTTGAGCAGATGCTGGGCGACCAGCGTGTCCACGGTGGGCACACCGGTGATGTCGATGATGGCGAGCTCGGAGCCCGTGTCCACAATCTTCTGCAGCAGCGTCTCCATCACGACCTGGGTGCGGTTGCTGTCCAGCGTACCGATCATGGGCACGGCGAGCACGCCTTCCCAGAGCTTGACCACCGGGGTCGACAGCTCGAGCAATTCTTCCTGCTGGCGGGTGATGATTTCCTCGCGTGCACGCTGGAAGGTGGTGGCCATGTACTGGGCCATGCTGTCCACCAGGGTCGTCAGCGCCCAGAACGCGGATGCCAGTTGCACGCCATCGGAGCCATTGCGCTGCTGCAGGGCACTGAGCAGCGGCTTTTTGATCGCCAGCACAAAAACGCTGGTCTGCCCCACGCTCTGCCCTTGCGCAGCACCGGAGCGGGAGAGGTCCGACAGCACCTGCTGCAGTGCCGACCACTTGGGGTCGTTGAACGAATCGACGTTGGCGCCATCGCGCAGAGCATGGGCCATCGCCGACACAACCTCCCCCGCATCTGCGGCGGCTGACCGGGGAAGGCCGCCATTGCGGGCCTTGGCTTCCTCGATCCAGTCCTGAACCAGTGTGGCCCTTTTGTCTTCCTGCAGTGCGTCAAGGATCTGGGTGCTCAGAGTATTCATGCAATTCTCACGGTGAAAAAGCCGCCACTACCTGCCTGCGTTCGTTGACGGGGTTGTAAATCATTGTAGGTGGCGCTACTGCGGACTCCCGCGCGGACAAAGCCGTTCAAGCCATTTTGCGCCTTTGTCCTACGCAACATTGCCGGTTGCACCGAGACGCGGCGCACGAAGGGAGTCCACCAACCTACGCATGGCCTGCACAGTGACGGTGCCGCCGTGCATTTCAAAGCCATCAAAACAACGAGAAATATTAATTTGCATTTTTATTCTAAAAGCGAATATAATCAAGGCTTGCAGGTGATCGCCCTTGAAACAAGCCATCGCCGCAACACATGTGCAGCGTGGCGACGCACCACCCGCACATGGCCCTTTGCGACGCTCGTCGCGCGTGCTGGTCTGTAGAGCTGCAGCCAACGCGTTTTGTTGATGCTCACGCAGGCTGTTCCAAGCCTGCGATATTGACTGAATCCAATTTCCAACACCGCCATTTCCATGGGCCAGTTCGTCGTCTCGCCCGCGACACACCAGACCGAATGCGGCAACTACCGCGCCTCCTTTTCGGTCCGCCGATCCCAGGGAAACGGCAGCTACTGCCGTGTGTTCCGTTTCGACAGAGCCTTTGCCTCACGTGAAGCGGCCCGGATCTTTGCCGTCACCCAGGGCTGGCTGCAGACCTGCATGCCGCACCCGCCCGTGTGCTGACGGTCTGCGAACCGCAGGCCCTATACACCCCTTCCCCTTCGCTGCGGCCAATCGGCCCGCAAGCCATGTCCAACGGCGCGCCCTCGTTGCGCACCACCCTTCAGAAAGGCTCTTCTCATGAGCAGCAAGATCTATGTGGGCAACCTGCCCTACTCCGTGACCGACTCCAGCCTGGAAAGCAATTTCTCCGAGTTCGGCTCCGTCAACTCCGCCAAGGTCATGATGGATCGCGAAACCGGACGCTCCAAAGGCTTCGGCTTTGTGGAAATGGGCTCGTCCGACGCGGCCCAGGCAGCCATCACCGGCCTGCACGGCATGTCCGTAGATGGCCGGTCCATCGTGGTCAACCTGGCCCGCCCGCGTGAGGAGCGCAGCGGCGGCTCGGACGGCTATGGCGCGGCCGGCTACAAGGCAGGCAATCGCCAGGACACCGGCTACGGCACGGGCGGCTACGGCGGCGGCCGGTACTGAATCAAGTAGATTGCAGTGAATGACCGGCTCTTCGGAGCCGGTTTTTTTTCGTCCGGCTCAATGGCCTTGCCAGAAAAGGCATGAACCCTGTCACGAGGTAGGCCATTCGGCAGGACGCTGGTCCGACGTCTTCAGTGCAAGCTATGCCGATCGCCTTGGGAGCCTTTTCCTGCAGGCAGGCGCAGGCCCGCGTCGAGAAGCGTGGAACTGCGCTGGACGCGCCGCACAGCATCGCGCGCCATAAGGTAGGCATCCGCCTGCAGCGGCGACATGTAGCGCAGCGTGCCGCTGCGTGCATCCGCGCCACGGGCGGCGCGGCTTCTTCCCGAAGAGGGAGATGGGGAATGCGAATTCATGATCAAGCTCCTTTCTCTGGTAGATGAGCGCGATGCTCGTGGAAGATGGCCCAATGCCATGCAAATGATAGGAAAGGTGCGGCGGTATTTCAAGATCGGACGGCTGGTGCGCGCCCTGCGCTGCGCTTCGGCCAACTGGTCACACCACTGCAGCGACAAGGCCGTGGTCGAGCGCTTCCTGTGCCGTGAGATACCAGTCTTTCTCCAGCACCCTGCGCTCGATGTCCTGGACCTTCAGGGTGCTGCCCTCCACCAGCTTGGCAAAGCCTTCGGTCTGCAGCCGCTGGCCCGACTCGATCTCGGCGAGCACGTCGTTGATCTTGGCGCGGCAACTGCGCAGCGCTCCATCAAGGGTGATCTGCTTGGTCATCTTGCGCTCGTGGATGAGCAGTTCGCAGTCGCGGGTCAAAAACCGCTGGCTGCGGGGTATCGCCGACATGATGGTGATGCCGGCGGAGAACACATAGGTCTTGCCCAGGAAGTAGATCTCGCGGCCCGCCTTCTGCCACAGGCGCAGTTCTTCGGCGATGCGCCGGCCGGACTCGGCATCGCCGCCAGAGGTGCTCAGCTCGAACACGATAGGGACATCGGTGCGGGCTTCGGACTGCTGCCGAAAGAACTCGGACAGCATGGATTCATTGACGTTGCCGAACAGGCGGACATCGGGTGCGAGAGAAGGTAGTGATTTCATGCAGGCGGGATGAATGGGATGGAGCCACAGAAGGCAGCCTAAGAACCTGTTCAAGATCTTTTTGCAGCCGCGTTGGAATGCAATCGGGATGGGTGGATGCTGCGGATGCGCCGCATGGGCTGACGCCCATGCAAGCAGCCGGGGCTTCAAAAAGATCTTGAACAGGTTCCAAGAGTAAAGGCCCGTGCCAGGCACGCTGTAGGACGCACTCCCGGCCGCACCAGCCCCAGGAAATTTCGCGCCCTCAGGCATGATCCTGCTGCTGCGCCTACGCTGGCTGCGATGCTCTGCCTACATTGCCCACGCGCTTGCCGCCCAATGATGAAGGCCCCATTACCCACGGAGCCCACGATGCCCACCACAACCAACGCCCGCCGCGAAAAAGACGCCTGCGATCTGCTCGACGCAGACCACAAGGCCGTCAAGAAAATGTTCAAGGAGTACGAGGAGCTCATGGAGTCCAAGGCACGGCCTGCCAAGCAAAAGCGCATGGATCTTGCCACGCGGATCTGCAAGGAACTGACGGTGCACGCCCAGATCGAGGAAGAGATCTTCTACCCCGCCGTGCGCGCCGCCATCAAGGAAACCGATCTGCTGGCCGAAGCCGAGGTGGAACACCAGACCGCCAAGGACCTGATCGCACAGATCGAGGCTGCCACCGAGGTGGACGAACAATACGACGCCAAAGTCATCGTGCTGGGCGAGTACATCGATCACCACGTGAAGGAAGAGCGCAACGAGATGTTCCCCAAAGCCCGTGCCGCGAAGAAGCTCGATCTCATCGCTCTGCGCGATGAACTCGAGGCGCGCAAGGCCGAACTCATGGACTCCGAGCTGGCCCTGGCCTGACCACCGCCTCGCCAGGCAGCAAGCCCTTCGGGGCTTTTCTTTTTTGGGGCGGTCCGAGCCCGCTGCGGAACCTTCGCTCCCTCGTCCTGTCCCACCCGCAATGAACCAGCCCCCTGCCAACACCAACCCTCCTGCGGAGCGCCAGTGGCTCACGCCGGACCCACTGCGCGGCCAGCCGGCCCTTGTAACGGGTGCCAGCTCCGGCATCGGCCGGGCCGTGGCGCTGGCCCTGGCACGCGCCGGTGCCGACGTGGTGGTCAACTATGCCGCCAACGCCGAGGCGGCCGATGCGGTGGTGGCCGAGATCCGGCAACTGGGCCGGCGGGCCATCGCCGTGCAGGGCGATGTGGCGCGCGAGGATGAAGTGCAAGCCCTGTTCGCGCAGGCCGTCGAGGCGTTCGGCACGCTGCACATCGTGGTCTGCAATGCCGGCCTGCAGCGCGATGCCCCCTTGCACACCATGACCCTGGAGCAATGGAACACCGTCATCGGCGTGAACCTGACGGGCCAATTCCTGTGTGCGCGGGCCGCCGTGCGCGAGTTCATGCGCCGGGGCCTCGATGCCGCGGTGTCGCGCGCGACCGGCAAGATCATCCACATGGGTTCGGTGCACGAGGTCATTCCCTGGGCGGGCCACGCCAACTATGCCGCATCCAAAGGCGGCGTGGCGATGCTCATGAAAAGCCTGGCGCAGGAAGTGGCGCCCCAGCGCATCCGCGTGAATGCGATCGCGCCCGGAGCCATCCGCACGCCCATCAACCGGGCCGCGTGGCAGACACCCGAGGCCCTGGCCGAACTGCTCAAACTCGTACCCTACCAGCGCATCGGCGAGCCCGAAGATGTGGGCCAAGCCGCCGTGTGGCTGGCCAGCGACGCGTCGGACTACGTGACCGGCACCTCGCTCTTCGTGGACGGGGGCATGGCGCTGTACCCGGAGTTTGCCCACGGCGGCTGAGCCCCTTTTTTCCTCCCGATGACCCTGACCATTTTCCCCATGCACAGCACCACGCCCGCCCGGCAGAAAGGCTCGCCTAGATGAGCGGCCTGCACACTGACACCCATGCGCGCCACGCCGCAGCGGCGGCCGCAGCGCCACCCGATACCCTCTCTCCTGCCGACCGCTACCAGGAGCTGTTCATCGACGTGCAACGCGAAGGCGTGTTCGACGACTGCAAGACCTTCGTCGACTGCGCACCGCTGGCCGACCCGGCAACCATCCTGAGCGCCTACCGGCGCGAGCGATCGGCGGCCGGCTTTGACCTGCGCGAGTTCGTGCAGCGCCACTTCGAGCCCCAGCCCCATGTCGGCGAGCGCGGCTGCGCGCGCCCAGCCCTGCCGCTGGCAGCGCACATCGACGGGCTGTGGGACGAACTCACGCGCCACCCGGCGCAGCACCCGCAGGCCGGCTCGGCACTGCGCCTGCCCCACCCCTACGTGGTACCCGGCGGGCGTTTCGTGGAGCTGTACTACTGGGATTCGTACTTCACCATGCTGGGCCTGACCGGCCCTGACCGCGAGCACCTGCTGCACGCAATGACCGACAACTTCGCCTACCTGATCGACACCTACGGCCATGTTCCCAATGGCACGCGCACCTACTACCTGAGCCGCTCGCAGCCCCCGCTGTTCGTGCTGATGGCCGAGCTGTGCGAGAACTGCCATGGCCAGGGCGCGGCGCGCTACCTGCCGCAACTGCAGCGCGAGCACGCATTCTGGATGGACGGCGCCGACACGCTGGCACCGGGCGATGCCTGGCGCCGCGTGGTCGCTTTGCCGGATGGTGGGGTGCTCAACCGCTACTGGGACGACCGAGACACGCCGCGCGAAGAATCCTGGCGCGAGGACGTGGCCACGGCCGCGCTGTCGCACCGCCCCGCGGCAGAGGTGTACCGCGACCTGCGGGCGGCGGCCGAGTCGGGCTGGGACTTCAGCTCGCGCTGGCTCAGCGAGGAGTCGCACACGGGCGAAGACCGCACCCAGGCGCTGGCCAGCATCCGCACCACCCACATCGTGCCGGTGGACCTGAACGCCTTCCTGCACAAGCTGGAGACCAAGATCGCCCAGCTCAGCCGCGAGACGGGCGACCTGGCCACGGCCGAGCGCTACGAAGACCATGCACGGCGGCGCCGCCAGGCCATGGACGACTACCTGTGGAACGAGGCGGCGGGTGCCTTCCTCGACTGGGACTGGACGCAGCAGGCGCCGCGCACCCTGCTCAACGCCGCCACCGTGGCCCCGCTGTTCACGGGCACCGCCAGCCAGGCACAGGCCGATGCGCTGGCCGCCACGGTGGAGCAGGAACTGCTGTGCCCCGGCGGCTTTTCCACCACGCAGCTCGACACCGGCGAGCAGTGGGACCGGCCCAACGGCTGGGCGCCGCTGCAGTGGATGGCGGCCAGCGGCCTGGCCGAGTATGGCCACCGCGAGCTGGCCGAGACCATCCGCGAGCGCTGGCTCAAGACCGTGCGCGACCTGTACGCGCGCGACGGCAAGCTGGTCGAGAAATACGCACTGCGCCCCACCCACCGTGCATCGGCCCAGGGCGGCGGCGGTGGCGAGTATCCCTTGCAGGACGGCTTTGGCTGGACCAACGGGGTCGTGTGGCGCTGGCTGCCCGAGGCCGAGGTGCTGGCGCTGGAAGCGCAGAAGCAGGGGCAGGTCGAGGCCGCGCTGTCATTGGCCGGCTGAGGCCGGTCGCTTCCTGCGCCCTTCGAACCACGAAACCGCGGCTGCGCGCACCGCGAACAGTCCGCCCAGCACCACCACGGCGGCCAGGCCCGAGGCCAGGGCCGCATCTTCCTGCCGCGCGCCCCCGGGAGCATGGGCGGCACGCACGCTGGCGGTGGCGGGGAACATCGGCCCCGGCGGCGCGGCCACGGGCCGGGGGTCTTCGCTCTTGACCGGGGTCTCGGGCGCTTCTGTGGCCACTTCGTTCCGGTGCGACCCGTACTCCGTGGCATAGACCTTGGTGAACTCGGCACCCAGCAGGAAGATCTGCGCGGCGTAGTACACCCAGATCAGGATGATGGCAATCGAGCCGGCTGCGGCATAGGTGGAACTGATGCCGGCCTTGCCGACATACAGGCCGATGAGCACCTTGCCCAGCTCGAACAGCGCGGCCGTGACGGCGGCGCCCACCCACACATCGCTCCAGGCGATTTTGGTCGAGGGCATGAGCTTGAAGATCATGGCGAACAGCAGGGTCTCCACCACCACCGAGAGCGCCATGTTCAGCCCCTGCAGCAGCACCTCCCAGCCCGGCAGCAGGGCCGAAAACCAGGTGCCCAGCGCCGCCACAGCGGCGCTTACGGCGAGCGAGGCGATGAGCAGGAAGGCCAGGCCCAGGATCAAACCGAACGACAGGAACCGTGCCCGCAGCAGGCCCCACAGCCCGCTGGGCTTGGCCTTTTCGGGCACATGCCAGATGCGGTCGAGCGCACTCTGGATCTCGGCGAACACCGTGGTCGCACCCACCACCAGGAAGGCGATGCTGATGCCGCTGGCCACGACGCCCTCGGCGGGCTCGCGCGCGCTGCTTACCAGCCCCTGGATGGCGGCCGCGCCATCGCTGCCCACCAAGCCCGATATCTGGCCCTGCAGGGCCCCGCGCACCGCCTCGTCGCCGAACACGTACCCTGCGATGGCGATCACGATGACCAGCAGCGGCGCGATCGAGAAGGCCGTGTAGTAGGAGATGGCCGCCCCCATGCTGGGGGCATAGTCGTCCACCCAGGCATAGGCGGTTTTCTTGCAGATCTCGAACAGGGTGGACAGCTTCATCGTTATGGCGGTAGTGAGGTGCGGCGCACTCCGTTGTACCGCTGTACCGGTCCCTGGCGTGTAGGCCGGTACCCCGCCCCAACCGCCCATCGCTGGCACGGCCTTTGCCCGGCAATAAACATGGCGGCATTTTGAACCGCTCGTGGTAGAAAAGGGCTCGGATCGAAACCTTGACCCGGAACCAGCCGGCTCTGTCAGCGCTGTCTTACAGCGCAAGCCAGGGCAAACGGCTATTTTTGGGAGGTGGTGCGTGCGTTTCCGGGGGCGGAGACCTGGCCACCCTTTATGGAGGCTCACATGAAGTGCCCCCCTAACCTGCCGGCCGAGGAAGCGCGGCTGCAGGCTCTGGCAGACCACGGGCTGGAAGACGAACAGGCGCTGCCCAGCCTGGACCCCGTGGTGCGCATTGCGGCCCGCATGTTCGGCATGCCCGTGTCGGCAGTGAACATGGTCGGCAACGACCACGTGTTCTTTGCCGCGAGCGTCGGGGTGGGCGAACTGGACATGGGCCGCGATGTCTCGTTCTGCGCACATGCCCTCGCACAGAACGGCGTGATGGTGGTACCCGACACCTTGCAGGACGAGCGCTTTCACGACAACCCCCTGGTCACCGGCCCGTCCAACGTGCGCTTCTATGCGGGTGTGCCCCTGCTGTCACCAGACGGCCATGCCATGGGCGCCTTGTGCGTGCTCGATGACCGGCCGCACGACGACTTCGGCGCGGACGACCAGGAGCGCCTGCGCGAACTGGCGCGCATGGCCTCCGACCGCCTGGAGCTGCACCGCATCGAGACCTCGACGGAGCGCACGCGGCCCTCGTTCGACGAGTATGCCGGCAGTTCCACCACGCCGGTGGTCTGGTTCGACGGGCAGCGGCGCATCGTGGCGATCAACACCTCGGCCGCCGCGCTGCATGGCTACCACCCGGCCGAATGCGTGGGCCAGCCGCTGGATCTGCTGCTGGCCGACCAGGAACACGGCACCCTGCGCGAGGGCATCGCGCGCGCGGTGGCTGCCAACTCGCTGCAGGACCTGAAGATCCCCACCGAGGTGCATGGCCGGCGCAAGGATGGCACGCAGTTCCTGCTTGGCTTCTCGCTGTTCTGCTGGCGACACCAAGGCCGCCTGCGCTTCGAAGCGGTACTCAAGGACCTGACGGCCCAGCGGCGCGAAGAGGATGAACTGCGCCGCCAGGCCAGCAGCGACCCGCTGACTGGGCTGGCCAACCGCGCCTGCTTCTACCGCCGGGTGCAGGATGCCCTGCTCACCCCTTCGCCGGATGCGGCCGCCGCCGTGCTGATGCTGGACCTCGACGGCTTCAAGGACGTGAACGATACCCTGGGCCATGGCGTGGGCGATGGCCTGCTGCAGGAGGTTGCGCGGCGGCTGGCCGCGCTGGCCGGCCATGGGCTGTTCGAGGCCCACCAGAGCCGGGGGGCCATCGCAGCCCGGCTGGGCGGCGACGAATTCGCCCTGCTGCTGCCCGGCGTAGGCGAGCCCGCTGCCGCCAACCAGTTCGCGCAGCGCGCCATCAGCGCCATCCACCAGCCGATCGCCATCACCGGGCACGAGGTGCGCGTGGGCGCCAGCTGCGGCGTTTCTGTGGCGCCGCTGCAGGCCCACGAGGCGCTGGAGCTGGTGGGCAATGCCGACCTGGCCCTGTCCCAGGCCAAGAACGAGGGGCGCGGGCGCAGCTATGTGTTCGTGCCCGCGCTGCGCATGGCGGCGGTGGCGCGGCGCCTGTACGGCATGGAACTCGACCGGGCCGTGGACAAGGGCGAGCTGGTGCTGTTCTACCAGCCGCAGGTGCACCTGGAGGACGGCTCGCTCTCGGGTGCCGAGGCCCTGATCCGCTGGCAGCACCCGCAGCGCGGCCTGCTCTTGCCCGCCTCCTTCCTGCCGGCGCTGGAAGGCGGGCCTCTGGCCGCCAGCGTGGGCTCGTGGATCCTGGACGAGGCATGCGCGCAGGCCGCCTACTGGCGCCGCCATGGCGCCCCGGGGCTGCGCATGGGCGTGAACCTGTTCGGAGTGCAGTTCCGCGTGGGCGACCTCGTCACCGAGGTCATGGACACCCTGGCGCGCCACGGCCTGCCGCCCGACGCGCTGGAGCTGGAGATCACCGAGAACATCGTACTCGACAACGACGACGTGGTGCCCGGCATGCTGCGCCGCCTGCGCGACCAAGGGGTGGGCATTGCCTTCGACGACTTCGGCACAGGCTATGCATCGCTGAGCCTGCTCACCAGCTACCCGCTCACGCGCATCAAGATCGACCGCGCCTTCGTGCAGGGCATGCTCGAATCGCGGCGCGAGGCATCGGTGGTGCGCGCCATCCTGGACATGGCGCGCAGCTTCGACCTCAAGACCATTGCCGAAGGCGTGGAAACCGAGGCCCAGCGCGAGCGCCTGTGCAGCGAACGCTGCGGCGAAGGCCAGGGCTACCTGTTCTCACGGCCCCTGTCCGCCCAGCAGTTCGGCGAAGCCTATGGCCTCGGGCCACTTCGCAAAGCGACTGCCTGAGGCTGCGGGCGCGGTGCGCCCCCGCGCCACCTGCCAGAACCTGGCTCCGCAGAATTACCCATTGTTTCGAAGACTAATGAGACACATTCTCATTTATCCTCTATACTTCATCCATACCGCAGAACAGCACCAGCCAATCACCAACCAAACAACCGATTCCAGCACACCATGTCGACACTTGCCATGCCTCTCCCCGTCCTTCGACTGCAGCGCCCCGCGGTGCCGCGCGCGTCGGCAGTTGCCGATGACGCAGCGGCGGCGCAGGCGCCGGTCACGGAGTCGCCTGCCGCAGGTTTTCTGCGCAGCATCAACAGCGCCACCATGCTGGGCACGGCCAAGGTCGTGAACATCCTGCACAACGGTTCGGTCTACCAGCTCAAGACCACCAAGCTCGGAAAGCTGATTCTGACGAAATAGGTTTCATCGTGGGGAGACTCCCGGGACCTCGGTCTCGAAGGGTCTTTTTTTGCTAGCCACCCGTAACCCGGCAGCCATGCTTTTTTTCCCCGCGAACAGCCCCCACCGCACCCGCCGCAGGGCTTGAAAAGGGCGTAACCTCCATGGACGATCTCGCTGACCTGAAGCATTCCGGCCTCAAGGCCACCCTGCCTCGCATCCGGATCCTGCGCCTGTTCCGCGAGAGCGCCCAGCGCCACCTCTCGGCGGAAGACGTCTACAAGATGCTGCTGCTGGACGACGCAGACCTGGGCATGGCCACTGTCTACCGCGTACTCGCCCAGTTCGAACAGACCGGCCTGCTGCGCCGCAACCAGTTGGGCAGCAATCGCGCCGTCTACGAACTCACCGAGAACCGCGACCGCCACGGGCACCTGGTATGCAACCGCACCCAGGCGGTGCACGAGTTCTTCGACCAGGAGATCGACGAGCGCCTGAAGTCGATTGCCGCGGGCATGGGCTTCGACATGACGGACTATGTGATCACGGTATTTGGATCGGGTACGCAGGCGCCGCTGCAGCACCCGCAGAACACCCGTCAGGCAGCTGACGGTCGCTCTGCTTACAAGGCGGCCACCAAAGGCTACCGTATGGCCTGAAAGTTGCGGACAAGTTTATTGCTCACATAGACATATTGGCCTGTTCCGTACACGTATTGCTTACCGCCGCGACCATAGTCGTTGATCTTGTCGGGGTAGCCCCAGGACCAGAAAAGACCTGCCTCGGACATGCCCGTGAAAATGGTCTTGTCGCGGATGGCCTTCATCTCCTGGGCAGAAAATCGCTTGGGAATGGAGGTATGCACATGCAGGCCCATGCGCTCAAGCGGCGTGAATTCCGGACCTTTCCTGAGTTCGTAGTAAGTCAGATCACCGAAGACCACCCGCTCCTGGCCGTCTGCCATGCGGACCTTGAGAATGACCGCGTTCTGGGCGTCAAGAATCCTGGACTCCAGCACCTGCAGCGGCATGAGGTTCGGGCTGGACCGGTCGCGCGCGCCATCACGCCGGCCCGGCTGCTCCAGATCGGCCAGGCTGATCGTCACATCCAGCAAAACGGTGTTGCCGTTGTTGTAGATCGTCTTGCCCTGCAAGGCCTCCAGCACTTTTTCCATGGCAGCACGCGTGCTGGCGAAATCTTCCGCAGGGAAGAACCGTGAAGGCGCCATGGCGGTGATGACGCCTCGGGTGCCTATATGGTCTTCCCGGCCGGCCAGCTTGACCACCACCAGCACTTCGGGATTGACGAGCCTGGAGTAGTCGATGGGCCTGCCAAAGGCGTCGACCTGTCCCCCACCGACGTTCACACTCTCCTTGGTCGGCTCGATCGCAACGATTTTTCCGCGTGCCCCCCGGAAGCTGTTGGGAACGTTGAGATTCAAATTGCTCTGCCGCTTGAAACCACCGGCGCTGTCGGGTTCCATCCATATCCAATCGGCCAGCAGATTGGCCAGCGAACCAGAGTCGGCAAAGGAAGGTCCCGACACCACGATGTCGGTGTCCAGAAACTTTTCCCGGATCTGGCCCAGGTTCAGGTCTCTGGCCAGCGACGGCACACAGGCGCATAGAAAAACAAGCACGCACAAGAAACGGTTCATGGATTTGGCAGGAATGGCAGCCCGATGGCGGGCGCAGAATTGTGCCCCAGCCCTCGCATTGCACTTGCGCGCCCTCCCACGGTGCAACCGCTTGAGCGACTCGACACATCTCGTTACAAGGCGCGCCTGCCCCCCGTTTTTCCCGGTCCATTTGCGCGCTCGCGCAAGGCATTGCGTGCCATGTTGCAAGCGCATGCAACAGCCATTTCTCGCTGCCTCCAAGGTTTCCAAGAGACACGGCATGTCTCCGAGGCGGGACCGCCAGGCCGGGCGCGCAACCACCCGTAAAAGCAGTCACAGAGGTCATGAATCGCTGTTGTCTTACACGCGGAACTGAGACACTTTGCTGAAATCTACCCACTGGCCATTGAGGCTGGTCCGGGGGTCATTGAGGCCCCACCCCATTCGCCAAATTCCAACTGTTGATCGTTGTCGCAATCCACCTGTCCACCCACCACCAAGGAGCAGCACCATGAAGTACCATCCGCTTCCCCGCCGCAAGCACCCCCTGGCTGCCTTCGTGGTGACTGTCGTGCTGGCTGTCCTGGCGGCCGCAGCCCTGCTCATGCCTGACATCATGGTGCAGTCGGTGGACTCCATGGTCCGACTGCCTGGTGGCGTGGAGCAGATCCTCACGCAAGGATTCCCCGAGTAAGGATGCCGCACCACGGCAGCATGCAGGCGCGCCCGCAAGCGCCCTGCGCGCCGGGCGTTCGCCCCTCTCCCTTCCCATCCCCCTCCTTTTCCGGCCTGTCCTGCGCATTCGCTGCAGGTCCGTTTCCCTCTTTGCTGTCCCGCAGGCCGCCCTGGCTGGCCAGCTTGCATGCCCACACCCCGCCAACAGAACGCAAACGCAACGCTGGCGCGGCAGGCACTGGCAAAAAGAGGAGCACCGGAGTACCATTTGGCCTTGCGTGCCGTGCAAACGGTGCGCATAACCGTAGGAGGAATACCGTGAACCCACGTTTCCTGAACCCTGATCGCAAGGGCCCGGCTGCTGTTGCAGCCATGGCGGTGTCCCTGGCCGCACTGGCCGTGGCTTGCTCCAGCCCCCGCGAAAGCTCGCTCGACGAATTCACCCGTTGGCACGACAGCGCCAAGGCCAAGGCCCAGGCCGGCGCGCTGATGTGGAGCGAGTTCTACAAGCAGAGCTTCGACCGCCTCACCGCCCTGCCCCCCTCCATCCAACAAGACACGCGGCTGGAAAACACGGTGCTGCTGCTGTCCACCGCGCGCAAGTACGAGGCCAGCGAGATCACCGCGCTGCAGTTCAACACTGAACGTGAGCACATCGAAACCCAGCTCGAAGCGCGACTGCGCTGATCAAGGCGGCTCACCCAGGCCCCGCGAAGATGAAGCGCGGCGGTCCATGGCATGCGACGGCGATGCCAGCCTGATCCCTGGCCTCCCTCCATGCACACACATCTTCGAATAGCACGCCCCGTCAGCGATCTGGCGCGCTCGGTGGCCCAGTACACGCAAGGCCTGGGCATTGTGCAACTGGGCAGTTTCAAGGACCATGCAGGCTTTGATGGCGCCATGCTGGGCTCACCCGGTGCCGGCTTCCATTGGGAGTTCACCCACTGCACCAGCCATCCCGTGGCGCCGGCACCCACGCCAAAGGATCTGCTGGTCTTCTATGTGCCGGAACAAGAGGCTTGGCAGGCACGCTGCGATGCCATGCTCACCGCCGGGTTCGCCGAGGTCCAATCGTTGAACCCCTACTGGGCGCAATCAGGCCGCAGCTTCGAAGACCCCGATGGTTACCGCGTGGTCATCCAGTGCGCTGCATGGGACGGCGGCAGCGCGACTCAGCGCGTTCCGCCATTGGCCGGCGCAGCCACCACCAGCAGTGCGAGGAAGGCCGCCAGTCCCAACCCCGCCGACACCCACAGCGCCCCCACCCCCAGCCGGTCCAGGCACAGGCCGAACAGCCATGGGGACGCAGCTTGAGCGATGCGCGCCGGCACCATCAGCAGCCCCTGCCGGTGCCCATAGCCCGCCGGGCCGAACAGCACCAGCGGCAGCGTGCCCTTGGCAATCGTCAGGATGCCGTTGCCCGCGCCATGGAACAGCGCGAACACCGCTGCCATCGGTGCGCCGGCCACGGCCAGCAACCCGGCGCCCAGCGGGTGCATCAGCGCCGCCAGGCGCGCGGACAGCAGCGGGTGCACATGGCGCAGCAAGCCAAACTCCAGCAGGCGACCCGCCACCTGCGCCGGCCCCACCAGCGCGCCCACGGCCACGGCGGTGGCCAGCGTGGCGCCGCCCTCCTGCAGCAGGCGCGGCAGGTGCGCCGCCATGGCGGTGCTGGTGAACCAGGTGGCGGCAAAGACAAAGGCCAGCAGCACCGTGGCGCGCCGGGCATGGGCAGGCGCCACATCGGCCACAGGCGCTGCCGTGCCCATGGTGGCTGCCTCGGCCTCCGCCATGCGCGGCGTCCACGCATTGAGCGGCAGCCCCACCACCAGATGCAGCGCAGCCCAGGCCCAGCAGGCGCCACGCCAGCCCCACTGCGACTCCATCCACATCGACAGCGGCCAGCCCACCGTGCTGGCGAAGCCGGCGATCAAGGTGATGCCGGTGATCGAGTTGCGCGCGTTCTTGCCGTGCAGGTGCACCAGTGCGGCAAACGCGGCCTCGTACAGCCCGCTGCCCATGCCGATGCCGAGCAGCACCCAGGCGGCAAACAGGCTCCACGGGCCCTGGGCCATGGCCAGAGCGGCCAGCCCGAACGCAAACACGCCACTCGTGGCCATCAGCACCGGCCGGCCACCCCAGCGGTCGATGCTGCGGCCCGCATACGGCCCCAGGAGCGCCGAGACAACGAGTGCGCAGGAGAAGGCCGCGAACACCATGGCCACCGAAATCCCCATGTCCCGTGCCATGGGCACGGCCAGGATGGCCGGCAGGTAGTAGGTCGAGGCCCAGGCCAGCGTCTGGGCCGTGCCCAGGCGGGCGACGGTGGTTGCGGGGTGGTGGCTTTTCAACGCAGCGCCCTCCGCGACGCGGCCCTCATCGGGCGCAGCATACGGGTGCGGTGGCCGCATCCCTGGCATCGCCCACGGGGGGCGTGCAGCCGCCGCCCTGTGCTGTCGGCACTGCTTGCGGCAATAGGGCCCGGCGCTCCAGCGCGCCTGCAGACTCCTTGCGCTCGCTGTAGCGGTCCAC
Organism: Acidovorax sp.; assembly: GCF_046339755.1. Classification (GTDB taxonomy): domain Bacteria; phylum Pseudomonadota; class Gammaproteobacteria; order Burkholderiales; family Burkholderiaceae_C; genus Acidovorax. The sequence goes on from NZ_JBKDTZ010000386.1 coordinate 25,691, forward strand.
CAGGTACGGCGACACGTCGCGCGTGAGCAGGGTGAACTTCATGAGTTCTTCCATCACGTCCACGATGCGGTCGTAGTAGGCCGAGGGCTTCATGCGGTTGTCGTCGCCGAACTCCTGGAAGGCCTTGGCCACCGAGGACTGGTTGGGGATGGTGAGCATGCGCATCCAGCGGCCGAGCACGCGCATCTGGTTCACGGCGTTGAACGACTGCGAGCCGCCGCAGACCTGCATCAGCGCCAGCGTCTTGCCCTGCGTGGGGCGTACCGCGCCCTGGGCCAGCGGTATCCAGTCGATCTGGGTTTTCAGGATCCCGGTCATGGCGCCATGGCGTTCGGGCGAGCACCAGACCATGCCCTCGGACCAGGCGGCCAGCGCGCGCAGCTCCACCACCTTGGGATGGGTATCCGGCGCACCATCGGCCAGCGGCAGGCCGGTGGGGTCGAAGATTTTCACCTCGGCGCCCAGCGCTTGCAGGATGCGCGCCGCCTCTTCGGTGGCCAGGCGGCTGAACGAGCGCTCGCGCAGCGAGCCGTAGAGCATGAGGATGCGTGCCGGGTGGGTCGAGACCAACGGGGCCGACAGGCGGGCGATGTCGGGCCGCTGCAGCAAGGGGACGTCGATGTGTGGCAGGTCGGTCACGGAAGAACTCCTGGGTGGTGGATGCCAATCGGGCAGGTAGAAATTCAATATTTCAACGATTATTGAATCGATGAGCAGGCTGTGGCTTCATGGGATGCGGCCCTTCAGGCCGCCGTGGCAGTCTTGCGGCGCTTGCCGGTGCCTGCGGAAGTTGCTGGGGCCGCAGGCGCACAGCCCGCGTTGCCGGGAAGTTCGGCGCACAGGCCCGGGTTGCCCGCGCAGCACTCTTCGGTCAGGTAGCCGATCAGCTCGGCCATCAGCGCCAGGTTGGCCCGGTAGCGCTGGTAGCGGCCCTCCTGCTCGACGGTGAGCAGGCTGGCGTGTGTCATGCCCTTGAGGTGGAAAGACAGATTGGTGGGCGGCACGTCCAGCGCGGCAGCAATCTCGCCTGCCACCAGCCCACCCGGCCCCTGCCGCACGAGCAGGCGGAACACATCGAGCCGCACGGGCGAGGACAGCGATTCGAAGACGGTAGTGGCAGCGGCTTTTTGCACGGACTGACTATACAAGACGGGTTGAAACGGGCTCCCGCCAAGCGGGTTCAGACGACCCGCCTGCCCTGCGCATCGATGACCAGTTCTCCGTCTTCCTTGGCAAACGGACCCGCCAGCGCAGGCAGGAGGTCGAGCACCGCCTCGGAGGGCCGGCACAGCCGCGTGCCCAGCGGGGTCACCACGATGGGCCGGTTGATGAGAATGGGGTGGGCCAGCATGGCATCGAGCAGGTACTCGTCCGACAGCGCAGGATCCTGAAGGCCCAGCTCGTCATAGGGGGTGCCTTTCTGCCGCAGCAGAGCCCGCACAGGGATGCCCATTGCGGCGATCAGCTCCGTCAACACCTCACGGCCCGGCGGGGTCTGCAGGTACTCGATGACGGTGGGCTCGATGCCCGCATGGCGGATCATGGCCAGCACATTGCGCGAGGTTCCGCAGGCCGGGTTGTGAAAGATGGTGGTGTCGGTGGAGGCTTGCATGGCACAATAATACAACTATTGTTGAAATATTCAATCAACAGATTCGACACCCATCCCTCAGAAAGAAAACCGATGCTCCTGGCTCTGTCGATATTCGTCGCCACCATTGCGCTGGTCATCTGGCAACCGCGCGGATTGGGCATCGGCTGGAGTGCCAGCGCGGGCGCCGCCGTGGCCCTTGCCACCGGGGTCGTGCACTGGTCAGACATTGCGGTGGTCTGGCAGATCGTATGGAACGCCACCGCCGCCTTCATCGCCATCATCATCGTCAGCCTGCTGCTCGACGAGGCGGGCTTCTTCGAGTGGGCGGCCCTGCACGTGGCGCGCTGGGGGCGCGGCAGCGGGCGCATGCTGTTCGCCCTCATCGTGCTGCTGGGCGCGGCCGTGGCGGCGGTGTTTGCCAACGATGGTGCGGCGCTGATCCTCACCCCCATCGTGGTCGCCATGCTCGCGGCCCTGGGCTTTGGCCCGGGCGCCACATTGGCCTTTGTGATGGCGGCGGGCTTCATCGCCGACGCGGCCAGTCTGCCGCTGGTGGTGTCCAACCTGGTGAACATCGTGTCGGCCGACTTTTTTCGCATCGGCTTCAACGACTATGCGGCCGTCATGGTGCCGGTGAACATCGCCTCGGTCACCGCTTCGCTGGTGGTGTTGCTGCTGTTCTTTCGCAAGGAGATCCCCGCAGCCTACGACCCGGCCCAGCTCAAGCTGCCGGCCGCAGCCATCCGTGATGCGGCCACCTTCAAGGCGGGGTGGGCAGTGCTGGTACTGCTGCTGGTGGGATTTTTCGGGCTGGAGCCGCTAGGCGTGCCCGTCAGCGCCACGGCAGCAGCAGGCGCCGCGCTGCTGCTGGCCGTAGCCGGCAGGGGCCCCGTGATAAGCACGAAGAAGGTGCTGCGCGGGGCGCCGTGGCAGATCGTGGTGTTCTCGCTGGGCATGTACCTGGTGGTCTACGGGCTGCGCAACCAGGGACTCACCGCGTACATCAGCCAGTGGCTCGACACCTTCGCTGGCTACGGCATCTGGGGTGCCGCCATCGGCACCGGCATGCTGACTGCCGTGCTGTCTTCCCTCATGAACAACATGCCCACGGTGCTGGTGGGCGCGCTGTCCATCGATGCCTCCAGCGCCAGCGGCGTGGTGAAGGAGGCGATGATTTATGCCAATGTCATCGGCAGTGACCTGGGCCCCAAGATCACACCCATCGGCTCGCTCGCCACGCTGCTGTGGCTGCATGTGCTGGAGCGCAAGGGCATCCGCATCGGCTGGGGCACCTACTTCCGGGTCGGGGTGGTGTTCACCGTGCCCGTATTGCTGGTCACGCTGGCGGCACTGGCGCTGCGGCTATCGGTTCGGTGAGGCCCCGCCGCCCTGCTCCACCACGGCCACGCGCCGGCGCAGCCGGTCGGCCGCATCCTTGTCGCCGGCGCCGTCGGCGCGCTGCACCTGCAGCAGCAGCCAGGCCATGAGCGGGCGGCGCCAGCCCTGGGCGGATGCGGTCTCGGTGGCCGTGGCAATTGACACGGGGTCGGCCCGGCCGGACTGCAACAGCACGCCGGCCGCCACCAGGCGCGAGAGCGGGTCCTCAATGCCGGCCAGTGCAGCGCTGCCCGCCCCGGCCGTGGCCACGGCGCGCTGCGCGGGCGGCAGCAGGGCCACGTCGGGGGCGGCCAGCGGCTTGCCGGCCAGGTAGTCGGCATAGGCGCGCTCGGGCGCGGCGGCATCCTGGCGCAGGGCCTCGAAGGCGGTGCACGGCTCCACCACCAGGCTGGCCACCTGGGCGGCGCAGCGCAACAGCTCCACCCGGGCCAGCAGGTCCGGGCGGCCGGTGCGGGCCACCTCGGCGCGGGCGCGCTCCCATTCGAGCTTTTCCACGCGGGCGTTGCCCGACAGGTAGGCGTCGAGCGCCTTCTGGGAGGAGCCCTGGGCATTCATCTCCCACTCGGGCTCGGGCGGCTTGCTGGCGCAGCCGGCCAGCAGCAGGCCCAGAGTGATCACGGCCCATGCCGTCTTCGACTTATGCTTCATGGCAACTTGATCTCCCGGTCGCGTGCAAACGGCCATTTGCGGTTGATCTCGGTCACCAGGCTGTCGATCTTGCGCAGGTTGCTCTCCACCTCGGCGCGCAGGGCGCCGAGGTCGTTCGTGGCCTCGCGCGCATTGGCGCCCACGGCCTGGGCCTCGACCAGCACGGCGTCCACCTTCTTCAGGCTGGTGCGCGTGTCGGCCAGCAGGTCGTTGACCTGGCCGACGGCAGCGCGCAGTTCGGGCACCAGGGCGTCCTTGCTGTTGCCATCGGCGCCAAAGACCTGGCGGTCGGCGCGCGCGGCCAGGGTGTCCAGGCGCGCCAGCAGGGTGTTGGTGCGGTCCAGCGTGGTGGCAATCTTCTTGGCATCGTCCGCGTTGCCCGTGAGCGCGCCCAGCACGCCACCCGGGCCGTTCAGGCGCTCGGTCAGCTCGCGCACGTTGGACAGGGTGCCGCCCAGCGCCGCGTCCTGCGCGGTAAGGGCGTTCAGGTTGCCCAGCAGTTCGCGCGCCGAGGCCATGAGCTGCGGGATCTCGGCCGTGGCATCGCCGCGCAGCACCGGGCGCACGGCACCGTCTTCGAGCGGCGGGTCGGTCAGGATGCCGCTGTAGGCGCGGATGTTGGTGCCGCCCACGATGCCGCGCACCAGGGTGAACACGCTGGTGGAGCGCAGCCAGTGCGCGTCCTTGCTCGGCACCTCGACGGTGATGCGGGCATTGCCCTCGTTGGCCAGCTCGATGCGCCGCACGCGCCCGATGGGAAAGCCCGAGAAGGTCATGTCCATGCCCACCACCACGCCCTCGGAATCGTCGGCCGTGAGCACCAGGGTCTGCGTTGGCTCGAACACGCCGCGCGCATACATCAGGAACAGGCCCGAGCCGATGATCAGCGACAGCGTGAACATCAGCAGCGCCGCGGCCTTGATCTCCAGGTAGGCCACGGGGCGCAGCGTCTCCGGTGTGGAGCCTTCGGTAGTCGGCGGCGGCGGTGCGGGCGGTGGTTTGCGATCGGTCATGGTGGGTGTTGTTCTTGTCGGGGGTCAGTAGTAGTTGCCCATCAGCGAGGCCACCTCGATCAGCAGCAGCACGGCGAACATGCGCGCCAGGCCACCGAGCTCCGAATCGGGCTGGCCCCGGACCTCGGCGTCGTACAGGCCCGCGGCCATGGGGATCAGCGCCACGGTGAGGCTGAAGAACAACGTCTTGAGCGCGAACAAGGTGGTCACGCTGGGCGTGAACACGCGGCCGAACATGCGGGTGTAGCCCTCGGCCTCGGCCAGGTTGAAGCCGTAGACACCCAGGTAGCCCATGACCAAGGCCACCACGCAGCTGAGAGCGGCCAGCGTGATGCTGGCGAACACGCCAGCCACCACGCGCGGCAGCAGCTCCACGCGCACCGGGTCCGAGCCCTGGCGGCGCAGCTCGTCGAAGCGGCCCGACTGGCGCAGCAGGGCCAGCTGCGTGCCGTTGGGGATGGTGGCGCGCATCGCCACGAACAGCGCCGCCGTGAGCGGGATCAGCTCCAGCACCAGCACGCGGATCACCATCTCCATGGCGTAGCGCGACAGGCCGTAACTCAGCGCCGTGACCACCACGATGCGCGTGAGCACCAGGCTGATGAGGGCCGCCAGCACCGTGAAGCCCAGCAGCACGGGCGCCGTGTCCAAGTACAGGTGGCGCGCCAGCGAGCGGCGCGTGGCACGCCCGTAGCTCGACGGCGACAGCACCAGCACCAGCACCACCGCCCCCAGGTAAAGGATGCGCCACCACGCCACAGCCCAGCGGCGCACCGTGCTCCAGGCACGATCGGGCAGGGACAGGCCGGGCAGGCGGTTGATCATGGCGGACATGATAGCGGCGGGGGTACCACTTCCCAAGAAGATGGCCCGCGCCAGCCATCGGGCATTTACGCCGCGTACCGCTTATGTGGCATGAATTGGCAGCTACACATTGCATAGCAGACGATACATGCGCTCACACCCTGCCTATTTACAGGCGATCCAGGGCATGCAACGGCCTGAGCCTGCTGTTCAGGGCACTAGCCCTGCGCACGCACAATCTCTTCCTCCACCTCGCGCAGCCGATCCTTGCCGAAGAACATCTCGTCCCCGACGAAGAAGACAGGCGAACCAAAGGCACCGCGGGCAAAGGCGTCCCGGGTGCTCAGCAACAGGGCGTTCTTCACCTCGGGCTCCTGGCTGGCGGCCAGCAGCGCTGCAGCGTCGAGCCCGGCCGCGTGCAGCTCGGCAGCGATCACCTGCGGGTCGTCCATCTTCTGGCCGCGCTCCCACATGCTGGCGTAGGCGGCATCGACATACGGCTCGAAGCAGCCCAGCCTGCGCGCGGCGACTGCGCCGCGCATCAGCGCCAGGGTGTTTACCGGAAAGTGCGGGTTGTGCGTGAACTTCGAGAGGCCATGCCGCTGCACGAAGCGGTCCATCTCGCGTTGCTCATACGCCCGCTTGGTCGGGATGCTGGCGTTGCTCTCGGCCGGCGAGCGGTTGTTCGCCAGCTTGAACAGGCCGCCCAGCAGCACGGGGACATACTCGAATGCCACGCCCGTACGGGCCTCGATCCCGGGCAGCACCTTGTGGCTGAGGTAGGCGTTCGGGCTGCCGAAGTCGAACATGAATTGCACGGTCACTTCGCTCATGGGTTCTTGTCTCCTTGGTGGTGGTTGTGATCGGTAACGTTCAGGCCGCGCTCACCAGGTCTCCATCCATGGGCGAATCTCCGTCTCGTGGGTCCAGGCGTCGCGGGGTTGGTTGTGCAGTTGCCAGTACACCTCGGCAATGCTCTCGGGGCTGACGATGCCGCCCTGCTCCTTGGTGGCGTAGCGCTCGGGGAAGTTGCTGCGGATGAACTCGGTATTGATCGCCCCGTCGATCACGGGGTGGGCCACGTGGATGCCCTGGGGCCACAGCTCCCGCGCCATGCTCTGGGCCAGCGCACGCAGCGCGTGCTTTGCGCCAGCAAAGGCAGCGAAGCCCTCGCGGCCGCGCAGGCTGGCCGTTGCACCCGTGAAGAGAATGGTGCCCCGGCCACGCGGCAGCATCACCTTGGCCGCCTCGCGCCCCATGAGGAAGCCGGCGAAGCAGGCCATCTCCCACACCTTGAAGTACACCCGCGAGGTCGTCTCGGTGATGCCGAAGCGCACATTGGCCCCGATGTTGAACACCGCGACTTCGATCGGGGCGATCTCCGCCTCGATCCTGGCGATGAGCGCCACCATCTCCTCCTCCTTGCGCGCATCCGAGCCGAAGCCATGCGCCTCGCCC
>NZ_JBKDTZ010000387.1:0-20201 GCF_046339755.1 Acidovorax sp.
CAGTATAATTTCACGCAAGCGCATCTGGGCCTTCACCGATTGCGAGGCGCAGGCATCGGTCGCCTCGCCTGGGCCGGCCAGCGCCTGGGGGTCTGGGTTGTTCATTCAGGAGACACGGGATGGATGAGCGCGACTGTATACAGAAATCAAGTTCACATCCATTGGCAACAACACTGCAGCCCTTACAAAACAACGATCTAGTTGATATGCCTGGCTGCGATAGCTGATTTCCTTGTTTTCTATGTATACAGAAAACCGCCTTTTCCCCACAATAAGCGCATTAACACGGCGATCTGCTGGACTGGTTGTATACCAAGACCGCAAAAGCGCTGCCACCCCACGGAGAGAGACAAAAATCATGTTCCCCAAGAACGCCTGGTACGTCGCCTGCACCCCCGACGAGATTGCCGACAAGCCCCTGGGTCGCACCATCTGCGGCGAGAAGATGGTCTTCTACCGTCCTGCGCCCGACCAGGTGGCCGCGCTCGACGACTTCTGCCCCCACCGCGGTGCGCCTCTGTCGCTGGGCAAGGTATGCGACGGCCAGCTCATGTGCGGCTATCACGGCCTGCGCGTGGGCTGCGATGGCAAGGCCGTGTCCATGCCCGGCCAGCGGGTGCAGGGCTTTCCGCGCACGCGCAGCTTCCCGGTGGTGGAGCGCTACGGTTTCATCTGGGTCTGGCCCGGCGACGCGGTGCAGGCCGACCCCGCCAAGATCCACCACCTGGAATGGGCCGAGAGCCCCGAATGGGCCTATGGTGGCGGGCTGTACCACATTGACTGCGACTACCGGCTCATGGTCGACAACCTGATGGACCTGACGCACGAGACCTATGTGCACGCCAACAGCATCGGCCAGAAGGAGATCGACGAGGTTCCGTGCAAGACCCGCGTGGAGGGCGACGAGGTCATCACCAGCCGCCACATGGAGAACATCCAGGCACCGCCGTTCTGGCAGATGGCGCTGCGCATGAACGGCCTGCCCGATGACCAGCCGGTGGACCGCTGGCAGATCTGCCACTTCACGCCCCCAAGCCATGTGCTGATCGAGGTGGGCGTGGCACTGGCCGGCCATGGCGGCTACGACGCGCCGGCGGACAAGAAGGCCTCGAGCATCGTGGTGGACTTCATCACGCCCGAGACCGAGACCTCCATCCACTACTTCTGGGGCATGGCACGCAACTTCAAGCCGGGCGACCCGTCCCTCACGGCGCAGATCCGCGAAGGCCAGGGCAAGATCTTCTCCGAAGACCGCGAGATGCTGGAACTGCAGCAGCTCAACCTCACGCGCTACCCCGAGCGCAAGCTGCTCATGCTCAACATCGATGCCGGCGGCGTGCAGTCGCGCAAGGTGATCGACCGCGTCCTGGCGGCGGAGCAGGCGGCATGAGCGGCGCGCAGGACACCCTGCAGGTGCGCGTGGTGCGCAGGCAGGTGGAGGCCGAGGGCATTGCCAGTTTCGAGCTGGCGCGGCCCGATGGCTCACCACTGCCCGCGTTCAGCGCCGGCTCGCACATCGACGTCCATGTGCCCGGAGGCATCACGCGCCAGTATTCGCTGTGCAACAGCGCCAGCGAACGACACCGCTACCGCATCGCCGTGTTGCGCGACGCGGCTTCACGCGGTGGCTCCGTGGGCATGCACGATGCCGTACACGAGGGCGACACGCTCACCATCAGCGCACCGCGCAACCACTTCGAACTGCATCCGGCGCAGCGCACACTGCTGCTGGCGGGCGGCATCGGCGTGACGCCGTTGCTGTGCATGGCCGAGCGCCTGTCCAACACTGGCGCCGACTTCACGCTGCACTACTGCACACGTTCAGCGGCACGCACGGCATTTGCGCAGGAGATCGCGGCATCGGCCATGGCGCCGCACGTGCAGATCCATACCGACGATGGCGATGCCACGCAAAAACTGGACCTCATGGCCGTGCTGGCCGATATCGCACCCGACTCGCGCCTGTACGTCTGCGGCCCGGCCGGTTTCATCGACCATGTAGTCAACACCGCAAAGAACCTGGGGTGGCCGGCAGAGCGCATCCACCTCGAATACTTCGGCGCGCCCGCGCAGGACACCTCGGGCGATGGCGCCTTCGAAGTGCGCATTGCCAGCACGGGGAGCACCTACGCGATTCCGGCCGGCATCTCCATCGTGGATGCGCTGCGCCCGCATGGCGTGGACATCATGACGTCCTGCGAGCAGGGCGTGTGCGGCACCTGCATCACGCGCGTGCTCGAAGGCGAGGTGGACCACCGCGACATATACCTCACCGACGAAGAGAGGGCATCGAACGAGCAGTTCATGCCCTGCTGCTCGCGCGCAAAAAGCAAGCTGCTGGTGCTCGATCTCTGAGGGCTACTCCGCTTCGGCGGTGCGGATGGTGTCCCGGCCATGCCGGTCCTTGGCACGGCCCAGGTCGGTGTCGAGCGCACGCGCCAGCTTGTCGGTGGCGCCGATGAAGGCGTTGGCCATCTTGTCGGCCTCGTCGGTCACCGTCACGGGCTGGCGGCCGGTCACACGCGCCTCGATGCGGCAGCGCTTGTCCTTGGCTCCCGATTTGCCGGCATCGACGTCGGACAGGAACACTTCGAGCCGCGTCACATGGTCCTGAAAACGCGCCAGCCGGGTCTTGGCTTCGTCGGTCACCCATTGGGCCAGGGATTCGCTGCCGTTGATGTGGTCGTCGGTGTTGACTTGTACTTGCATGCTGGGCTCCTTGGGGTGTTTGTGAGAGAAAGGCTTTGGTGCAGGACCGCAGCCGTGGCTCCATGGTGGCACCAAAGCCGCCACAGCGCGAATCGACCACGTAAGAACCTGTTAAACACAGGTTCTTACAACTTGCCCAGTGCGACGGCAGTCGGCAAAGGCGCGCCTGCAGGCAGGGCCGCGGCCTCGGCCACGCGGGCCTGCAGGCGCAGTGCGGCCGGGTCGCCCGGGCAGCGCTGCAGCAGCTGATTGATGTGTGCTGCCGCCGCTGCGGCATCGCCCGCCTGGAATGCGTCCAGGGCCGCTACCGACAGCGCGCAGACCGCGCTATCGGCACAGAGCGTGAAGACGCGCACCGGCTCGGCCCGGCCCTTGACGATGACCGCCTCGAGCACGCGCAGCGGCAGCCATTCGGGGAGCTGCCGGGCAGTGGCTTCCGACAGCAGGATGCCCGTGCCGAAGGCCTTGTTCGCCCCCTCCAGGCGTGCCGCGAGGTTCACCGCATCGCCGATCACGGTGTACGAAAAGCGCTGCTGCGAACCCACATTGCCCACCACCACCCGCCCCGTGTGCAGGCCGATGCGCATCTGCAGCGGCGGCAGGCCGCGCGCGCGCAGATCGGCCACCAGCGCTTCCATGGCCTGCTGCATGTCCAGGGCCGCGCGCACCGCATGCTCGGCGTGCTGTGCATCGTCGAGCGGCGCGCCCCAGAAGGCCATCACGGCGTCACCGATGAACTTGTCCACCGTGCCGCCGCTGGCATGGATGATGGGTGTCATGGCGTCGAAATAGCCCGTGAGCAATTCCACCGTCTGCTCGGCGCTCAGTTGCTCCGATAGGGTAGTGAAGTTGGCCAGGTCGGTGAACATGATGGTCACCTCGCGCACTTCGCCGCCCAGGCGCATCAGCCCGGGCTCGGCCACCAGGCGTGCCACCACGGTCGGCGGCACGTACTGGGCGAACATGGCACGGGTCTGCAGGGCGCGTCGGCGCACCGTGGCGTAGATGACCAGCGCGGTCGCGCCCGTCAGCCCCGCGGTCGAGGCGATGGGAACCAGCGGCGGCCACCACAGCCGGGCGTACGCGAACAGCAGCCACGAGGCGAGCGCCATGGCCGCGATGAGGCCTGCCATCAGCGCAACGGCCCAGCCAGTGTGCAGGCGCCAGCCGGCCAGGAGCACCAGCGGAACCAGGAGCAGCAGCAGCACGGGCGTCCAGTGGCCGGGCGCGCTGCGCAGGCCGTCGCCCGCCAGCAGGTTGTCCACCTGCGTGGCCTGCAGTTCCACACCGGGAAACAGGCGCTCGCCTCCGGTCGAACCAAAGGGCGAATTGAACAGGTCGGCCTGCGCGTTCTCCAGCTCCGACGCGCTGAGCGCGGAGCGCCCGACCAGCACGATCTTGTCCTTGAAGAAGCCTGGCGGCAGCAGCCCCGGCTCCAGGGCCTGGTAGTACGAGCGGGTGTCGAAGGTGCCGCGCGGGCCACGGTAGGCCAGCCATTCGGCGGGCTGCAGGTCGCTCGCCCGGGTTCCCGCCACGCGGCGCGCCAGCTGCATGGCCAGGCTGTCCGCATCGCCAAAGGCCCGGCGCACCACGAAATCGTCATCGGGCAGCACCAGCGCGCTGCCCGCCTGGCCGCCCGCGGCCAGCAGGCGGGGCAAGGGGGGCACGTCGGTCCACAGCGTGGCATTGCCGCTCTCCACCTTGGCACGCGCCGAAGCCAGCGCCACCGGGGCCGCAGTCGCCACCGCGCGCTCCAGTGCCGCATCCTCTTGCTCGCTGCCCGGGTCGGCAAACACCACGTCCATGCCGATGGCAGCGGCACCATCGGCATGGACCCGCTCGATCAGGCGCGCATGCAGGCTGCGCGGAAAGGGCCAGTGCTGCTGCAGCGCCTGGAAGGTGGGCTCGTCGATGGCGAGGATCACCACCGGGGAGGCTGCGCGCTGTGGCGCGGCCCAGGAGGTGAGCACGTCGAAGGTCTTGAACTCCAGCGCGTGCCAGGGCCGCGTGAAGGTGGCGGACCAGACCAGCAGCAGCACCAGCACGCTGGCCGCCAAGGCCAGCGCCGACTCGCGCCACGCGCTCCTAGAAACGGTAGCGCGCATCGATCACGTACCGGACCGTCTGGCGCGGCGTCCGGTCGCCGAACAGGTTGAGCACCCCTGCGCCGACGACCCAGTGCTTGTCCCGCGTCTCCCAGTAGCCCACGAGGTCCATGCTCCAGCCCGGCGGGCGGCGCGTGAGGTTTTCCTTGTCCTCGAAGCGCTCGGACCGGTAGACCGCCCGGGCGCTCAGGTACACGCGCTGCGCGCTGGCCCAGGTGGCCCCGATCACGGCGGTGTGGCGCGGGATGTAGGGGATGCGCAGGTCGCGCACCATGCGGTTGCTGGTGCTGTCCCGGTACTGGCTGCTGCTGTGCTGGTACAGGTATTTGGCGTAGCCCGACCACTGGCGGCTGAACATGCGGTTCACACCGGCACCCAGGGCCTGCAGCGTGCCCTCCTCGAAACCTGGCGTGCCTTCGAGCACATCGGTGGTCGAGAGGTTGATGAGCTGCGCATTGCGCATCTCTTCCAGGAAGGGCATGCTCGGTGTGCGCAGGTCCACCCCGATCACGCCGGGGTTGCGCACGCGCAGGTGGTCGGCGCGCAGATGCAGAAAGGTGCGATCGTCGATTTCCATGCCCAGCTGCGCCACTGTGCGGCGGTGGCGCCCGCCGGCCTCCACCATGCGGTCCTCGACAGGGATGCCGGCCGTCTCCACGCTGGTGAGGGTGGATGCACTCAGCGGGCGCAGCCAGTCCTGGTAGGCCATGCGCAGCGTGGTCCCGGCCGCGGGGGTGAACACCACACCCACGCGCGGTGTCACCACCTTTTCCGTGTCGCTGCGCCGGGCCTGGCTCGATTCGCTGACGTCCCGGACCAGCAGGCCCACCGCATTGCCGCCGCGCACCCGGTGGCGGATCTGCTGCACGCCCACAGCGCCGTCGAGCAACCACTCTGGCGTGAACTGCTGACTGCCCGCAAGGGTCAGGCCGGTGTAGCGCCGGTCGATCTCGTTGACCCCGGCGAACACCAGGATATCGGGCACGACGCTGATGTCGCGGCGGATCAGGGGGCCGTAGCCGCTCACTTCGCTGGACTGCTTTTCGGCCACATGCTCCAGTGCCACGCTGAAGCGCTGCCCGGGTTGCGGGTCCACACTGTGGCGCAGTTGCAGGTCGGTGAAGGCCTTCTCGGGTGATGCTTTCAACCCGCCCAATGCCGCCAGCGGCTCGAAGAGGAACAGGGTGGGAAAGTTGTCGGTGCGGTTGCGCTCGCGGCTGCGCCCGATCTTGAGCCAGGTCTGCTCCACCGGACTCCACCGGTACGACAGCCCGGCCACGCCCAGGCGCGCCCGGTTGTGCGCCGTGGTCTGCCGCACCTCGGAGCCATCGCCCCACAGGTCGAGCCGGTTGTGGCCCGTGAGCGACACGTCGTACTGGTTGGCATAGGCGAACAGGTTCAGGCGCTCGCTGGGCTGCAGCCCCAGGCCGAAGGTCATCACCTCGGCACCGATGTCACCCGTCCCCGAGGGATCGTGGAATGCCGGCACATTGAACACCCCGACGTCAATCGGCGAACGCCTGGCGCGCGCGCTCTGCGCCTTGAGGAACCAGGACACCGGCCGGTGGCTGTTGTCCATGCCATTGAGCGTGACCGAGGGCGCGCTCATGCGGTAGAAATCGCGGTCGAGCAGCAGGCCCAGCGCGCCATGGCTGCCGGGGCGCTGCAGCAGCGAGGAATGCAGCTGGCTGGCACCAAAGGCCATGGGGTCCGTCAGAAAGCCCTGGAACAGCGCCGAATTCTTGGCGAATTCACCGCGGTAGCGGTCGGCCAGAAACAAGTGGCTGCCGCCCCAGTACGGCGAGAAGCTCTTTTGCGCCAGCTCCAGCGCCCATTCCTCCATGCCGAAGAAAGCCAGGGAGGCGCCCAGGTTGGCGCTGCCCTTCTGGTCGTTGGCCACCTGGTTGAGCGACTTGAGGTAGGGCATGCGCTGCACGGCCGCGCGCGCGGAATCGACGGCATCGCCGGGCTGGAACAGGTCGGTCTGGATCTGCGCCAGCAGCAGGTAGGGCAAGGGGTCCTTGTCGTCCAGGGCGCTGGCCTGGCGCAGCGTGGCCAGCGCATCGGGCGTGCGCCCGAGCTGGTAGTAGGCCACCGCCGTCCAGACCTTGGCGCGCGCATAGCGCGGCTCCATCACGCCCGCGCGCAGGAAATCACCGAGCGCTGCCTCGGGTCGGCCCTGCTTGAGGTGCATGAGCCCCTGGCCGGTGAGTGCGACATAGTCGGCCGGGTTGTCGCGCAGCGCGGTCTCGAACGCCAGGCCGGCCTCGGTGAACTGGTTGATGAACGTCGCCAGCGTGCCCCTCTCACCCTGCGCGCCCGGCACCTGGACGTCCAGCACCAGCGCCGGGTCCAACGCTGCGCGCGCGGGCCTGATCTCCTCGCGCTCCACATGCGCGCTGCCCAGGCCTTGCCAGGCCCGCGCGTCGCCAGGCAAGCGCGCCGTGGCCTCGGTATAGGCGGCAATGGCCCCTGGCCCATCGCCCTGTCGACGGGCCAGCTCGGCGCGCACCAGTGCCAGGCTTGCATCGACCGACCCGCCGGTTCCTGCCAGCGTGGCCTGCGCTTCGTCCACCCGGTCGGTGAGCAGTTGCACGCGCGCCAGTTGCGCCAGCAGGGCCGGATGCGCGGGCCAGTGCCGCGCAAGCGCGGTGCGCAGGGTGGCCACGGCCGCAGTGCCATCGCCATCGAGCAGTTGCAGGTCCGACTGCATCAGCCAGGCGGCCAGCACCGGCGGCTGGCCTGCCGCCGCGCCCGCCTGCTGCGCCAACCGGGTGCGGGCGGCCTGCAAATCGCCAGCCTGCAGCGCCACGGCCGACTCCATGGTGGCGGCCCAGCCGGCAGGCACCTGGCCACGGACCTGGGCCAGGGCCACGGAGGCAGCGACGGCATCGCGGCGCGCGAGCGCACGCTGCACCGGCTCCAGCACGGCGGGAATTCCACCATCGGTTGCGCCCTGCGCCGCAAGCGCGGGCAGCGGGTCGGCGCGCAGCGCATTCACCCACTGGATGCGGTCACGCGGCTGGATGAGCACCATCTTCACCGGTGCCTGGCCGACATCGGCATAGGCGGCCTCATTGGCCGCCACCGAGACCTGCCCCTGGGCATTGCCAAACTCCACCGTGCCCGACAGCACGGTGATCAGCGTGCGGCCATCGCCAGCGACCTCGATGTCCCAATCCGTGCCGCGGATCGCCGCCGTGGCGGCGGGCGTTTCCAGCGTGAGGCGGCTGCCGTCGGCGCGGCGCGTCTGCGTCCAAGCGCGGCCGGCGCTGAGCATCAGCGTGGTCATCGGCTGCGCGGGCGTCGCCACGGCCTTGACCTGCAGCACCGTGTTCTGGTGCAGGCGCAGCTGGGTGTCGTCGGCAAACAGCAGGGCCATGCGTGCCGCTTCGCGCGTGCGCACGAAGTCACCGGCCGCCAGCGCCTGGGCCTGGCGCGCCGGCTTCCAATCCGGCATGGCCGCGGCGCGCTGGTCGCCCACGCCCTGCAGGTTGACGATCTCGGCCGCCGCGCCCGGGGGCACAGCGGCATGGCCCGGGGGCCATGCCAGGGCCAGAAGCGCGGCCAGCGCAGAGAGACGCATCGTGGGGTGGCGCATGGGGTGCCTTGTTGTCTTGTAGAGCGGGTAGAACGCGGCGCAGGCGCGGCCACGAACAAGCCGCACCAACCCGGTCACAACCGGTTACTGAAATTATCGTGAGCGAGGACGGGCCACACACCCCCCGCACCGGGTAGCGCGCCGCCATTTCATGAAGAAAGCCACATTTCATAGCACCGCGTGGCGCAGGCAGGGGATGCACGGCCCTTTCCTACAGACGGCACCAAGGGGCCGGTGCTACAACGTAACTATCTATTGCATTGCATGTGCGGACCCGCATCGCACATTCCCCGTGGAGCCTCAACCCATGCCCGCCGCCCCCCGCCTCAAGATCGGCCTGTCCGCCTGCTTCCAGCACGCCGACCCCAACCGCCCCCTGTTCACCGGCAAGACCCTGCAGTATGTGGAGCAATCCATCGCCCACTGGCTCATGTCCGCCGGGGCCATGGTGGTGATGGTTCCCTGCCCCACGGGCGAGACAGCACGCGGTGACGTGACGCTGGCGCACTATGCCGAATGGCTCGATGGCGTGGTCATGCACGGCGGTGCCGATGTCTGGCCCGGTAACTACGGCGAGGAGCCGCTACGCGAGGAATGGGTGGGCGACCGCGTGCGCGACCTGTACGACCTGGCCGTGGTCAAGGCCTTCGCCGAGGTGCGCAAGCCCATCTTCGGTGTCTGCCGGGGCCTGCAGCTGATCAACGTGGCCTTCGGCGGCGCGCTGTACCAGGACATCGAGTTCCAGCACCCCGGTGCCCAGCAGCACCGCAACGCCAGCACCTACGACCAGCATTTCCACGACATCCAGATCGTGCCGGGCTCACGCCTGGCCCAGCTGTACCCCGACACCGCGCGCGCACGGGTCAACAGCATCCACCACCAGGGCATCAAGCGCGTGGCACCGGACTTCGAGGTGGAGGCCCTGAGCGAACCGGATGGCGTGCCCGAAGCCATCCGCCTCAAGCCCGCCCCAGGGCGCGGCTACATCGCTGCCACGCAATGGCACCCCGAGTTCCACAAGCCGGGCTCCGACACGCTGGACGACACCGCCATCCTCGAGGACTTTCTGGCCGCCTGCACCAAGGCCAAGGCGCAGGGTGCCCCGGAGCCCCATGCGTCGCCGTTCCGCGACCGCGCCACCCGGCTTCTGCGGCGCGCCATGCGCAAGGACCGGCAAAAGGCCGGGGAGCAATGAGACCGCGCCTGCAGCACACCCCATTCATTGCGCCCGCCGCAGCAAAAAAACCGCAAAAGCGCCCACTTTTTCTTACCCCGCGGGACCGGCGAAGCACCGGCACCTTCTGCCGCAGCCCAACTTCCTGGATACTTGGCGCCTGATGAGCCCTTATCCAGCTAGAAGCGAGCCCGCACCATGAGCATCTTCGACCGCCTTCTGGGCGGCGTGCGCAAGCCGACGGACCGTCCCGCAGAGGCCCTTCCCACACCTGCAGCAGCGCCGCAGGAACGGCGCAAGCACCGGCGTGTCAATGCGCGCAAAGGCACCAAGGTGCTGATCATTGACGACTCGCCGACCGTCGTCGCCGTACTGCGCAAGACCCTCGCCTCGGCCGGCTATGACACCCGCGAGGCGCTGGATGCCGAGCGGGGCCTGGCCCTGATCGCCGAGGAACCGCCCGATCTGGTTTTTCTGGACATCATCCTGCCGGGCATGAACGGGTTCAACGCGCTGCGCCACATCCGCAAGACACCGGCTTCGCACCACATCCCGGTGATCATGATCAGCGGCAATGAACACGCCACCGAGCAGTTCTATGCCAACCGGATCGGCGCCGACGATTTCATGAAGAAACCGTTCTCGCGCCACGAGATCTTCGCCCGCATCGAGGCCCTGCTCGACCCACAGCTCATTCCCCGGCGCAGGGGCGGCGCACCGGGCGATGCGGCCACTTCGCCCGCCCCGTTGTAATCGCGCGCACTGCGTTGAGTCCCGGCCTGCCGGCACGGGGTAGCGCATGCGCAAAGCCCTGTCCCAATAACCCCGCGCTGGTCAAAACCTCCAAATCACTGTAAATTCATACAGTGATTTTGCAATCCAAGCTTGCCATCCTGGCCGACGCCGCCAAGTACGACGCTTCGTGCGCGTCCAGCGGTGCCGCGCCGCGCGATTCCGTCGGCGGACGCGGCATGGGCTCGACCGAGGGTATGGGCATCTGCCACAGCTATGCGCCCGATGGGCGCTGCATCTCGCTGCTCAAGATCCTGCTGACCAACTTCTGCCAGTACGACTGCCTGTACTGCGTGAACCGGGTCAGCAGCAACGTGCCGCGCGCCCGCTTCACGGTGCAGGAAGTCGTACAGCTCACGCTCGATTTCTACCGGCGCAACTGCATCGAGGGGCTGTTCCTGTCCAGCGGCATCATCCAGAGCCCCGACTACACCATGGAGCAGGTGGTGGAAGTGGCGCGTGTGCTGCGCGAGGAGCACGACTTTCGCGGCTACATCCACTTGAAGACCATTCCCGATGCCTCGCCCGAGCTGATGGAGCGCGCCGGCCGCCATGCCGACCGGCTGAGCATCAACGTGGAGCTACCCACGCAGGAAGGCCTGGCGGCGCTGGCGCCACAGAAGGACGGGGCCGCCATCACCCGCTCCATGGCGCGCATGGCGGTGCACATCGAGGAGGCACGGCAAGCACGCAAGGCGCAGGCGGCCACCAAGGTGGTGTCCATGCCTGCCTCGGCACGTGCGCGCCGTGCCCCGGCCCCGCATTTCGCACCCGGCGGCCAGAGCACGCAGATGATCGTGGGCGCCGACGCCACCGACGACCGCACCATCCTGGCCACCAGCGCCGGGCTCTACGGCGTGCACCGGCTGCGGCGCGTGTACTACTCGGCCTTCAGCCCCATCCCCGATGCGGCGCGCGCGCTGCCGCTGATCGCGCCGCCCACCGTGCGCGAGCACCGCCTGTACCAGGACGACTGGCTGATGCGCTACTACGGCTTCGCGCATGGCGAGATCGTGCCCGCCGGCCAGGGCGGCATGCTGGCCTTGGACATGGACCCCAAACTGGCCTGGGCGATTGCCCACCGCGAGCGCTTTCCCGTGAACCTGAACACCGCGCCGCGCGAGCTGCTGCTGCGCGTGCCCGGCTTTGGCGTGCAGACGGTGGACCGCCTGCTGGCTGCGCGCCGTGTGCGGCGCCTGCGCCATGCCGACCTGGCGCGCCTGCACGTGCCGCTCAAGAAAGTGCTGCCCTTTGTGGAAGCGGCCGACTACCGGCCCGGCCGCGCGCTCGATGCGGCCGACCTGGCGGCCCGCCTGGCGCCTCCCCCCGCGCAGCGCAGCCTGATTGACTGAAATCCGCCCATGGCCTGCCACACCATCACCCTTGCCCACCCCACCGACTGGGGCGGCTTCCGCCAGGCGGCGCGCACCCTGGTGCAGGCCGGCGTCCCCCCGCAGGAGGTGGAGTGGCACACCCCGCAGACCGCTGCGCGCGATCTGTTCAGCACCCCTTCGGATGGCATGCACTGCACCGGCTCCCCGCCGCCAGCCACGGAGCCTGGCCCGGTGCTGCGGGTCCCCGAGGCGTTCGTGCACCTGTGCGAACGCCTGGTGCTGCATCGCAACCCGGCGCGCTTTGCATTGATGTACCGGCTGCTGTGGCGCCTGGCGCACGAGCGTGCGCTGCGCCACGACCCGCTCGATGCCGACCGCCTGCAGGCCCACCACATGGTGCGCGCGGTGGCGCGCGACATGCACAAGATGCACGCCTTCGTGCGCTTTCGCCCGGTGACCGACAGCCATGGCCAGACCGTGCAGGTGGCCTGGTTCGAGCCCGACCATTTCATCACCGAGGCCAATGCCGGCTTCTTCGTGCGCCGCTTCACGCAGATGCACTGGGCCATTCTCACGCCCGATGCCAGCGTGCGCTGGGACGGTAGCCAACTGCACCTGGGTCCCGGCGCGCAGCGCAGCGATGCGCCGCCGCCCGACGCCGGCGAGGCGCTGTGGCTCACCTACTACCGCCACATCTTCAACCCCGCGCGCCTAAAGACCACCATGATGCGCAAGGAGATGCCCCAGCGCTACTGGCGCAACCTGCCCGAGGCCACGCTGATCAGCGAGCTGGCCCACGGCGCGCACGAACGCAGCGGCCGCATGGTCGAGGCCGCGGCCACCACGCCGCGCAAGCGCATCGCTCCGCTCACACCGTCGCACGCGCACGCATCGCACTGAACTGCGGCGCGGGCTCGGCTGTGGTCCAGCGCCAGGGCAGTGCGTTCGCGCGCCACAGGCCGCCCTGCACGTGCAGGCGCAGCACACGCTGCGCACCGGGCCAGCGTGCACGCGAGGCCTCGTCCCAGAGCAGCTCGGCGCGTGCCGCCACATGCAGCAGGCCGCCCTCTTCATAGTCCACCCACAGCAGTCCGGCCTGCGGGTGCAGGGCGAGGTTGCCCAGGGTGTTGAAGAACAGGTTGCCAGGGTAGTCCGGCAGGCTGAGCACCAGGCCCTCGGCCGTGTGCTCGGCATGCACGAAACCGGGCTCGCCGCCGCGGTGGGACACGTCCACCCCCTCGTTGCGCCGGCTCCCCGGATGCGCAGCCGAAGCGCTGGCGATGAACATCGTGTCGCTGCGCGGGATCAGCGCCAGCGCGGCGGCATCGAGTCCCGGGCCCAAGGCCTGGGCCGGCGCAGGCGGCGCCACCTCGGCCCGCAGCCCGGGCGCGCGCGCCTGGATGTACTTGGGGCAGTTGCCAAAGCTCTGCACCACATCCACCACCAAGCCCTCCTGGGCGTCAAACGCAGCCACCCGCCCGTTCATGCGGTTGCGCCGGCGCGTGTGCGGCTCCAGGCCCAGCACGCCCACCGGCGACCCTTGCGTGAGCTGCGCCAGCACCGGGTCGACCGCATCGGGCACCGCGGCGATCTGCATGCTGCGCTCATCGGGCGTCTGCACGAAGCCGGGCGCGCCGGCCACCATGGTGGCCCAGGGCTGGCCCTGGCCATCGAGCGCGCCCAGCAGCAGGGTGGGCAGCTTCTCGAACAGCTCGCGGTGCTGGTCGGGCATGTGGTCGCGCAGCACCACGGGGCCGACCGCGGCCATGCGCTCGCGCACGCCCACGCGCTCCTGCAGCGCCTGTTCGCCCACGTGGAAGGCAGCAGCGGCCCCGGTGCTCATGCGGCCACCACGGCGTTAGGGGCCGGCAGGCGGTCGGCCAGCGGCACATAGCCCGGCAGGGCTTCTACCCGTGCCACCCAGGCGGCAATGCGCGGGTAGCGGTCCAGCGAGAGCCCGCCGATGGGGGCCTGCGAGGTGTAGCTGACCATGGCGATGTCGGCCAGGCTGGGCTGGGCACCGCCCAGCAACCAGTCACGGCCTTCGAGCGCCGGCTCCATGAAATCGAACAGCCGCCAGCCAATGGCGAGCGCCGCCTCGCTGGGTTCGCGGCCCGTGATGGCGGCAAAGCGGGCGCTCGATGCGCCGGGCGCCAGCATGCCGGCCGCCAGGCTGAACCAGCGCTGCAGGCCGGCCTGGCCCACCGGGTCCCGCTGCATCCAGTGGCTGCCTGGCGCGTAGCGCTGCACCAAGTAGACCAGGATGCCGTTGCTGTCGGACAGCACCAAGTCGCCATCGACCAGTACCGGGATCTGGCCCAGAGGGTTGCGCGCGAGATGCGCGGCCTGGCGGTGCTCGCCGGCGATCACGTCCACATGGACCAGCTCGTGCGGTAGCCCCAGCATGGACAGCATGAGTTCGACCCGGTGGCTGTGGCCCGAGATGGGCATGCGGTAGAGCTTGAGGGGGGTGGAGGGTGCCATGGCGAGGGTCCTTATAGACAGGGAAACAGGAATGCCTCAACGATATCCATTGCCAGATCCGCCGTGAATAGCCATAGTACGGCAATCAAAATTGCGGATATCGCAACAATGGACAATCTGGACACCTTGCGCTGCTTCATCGCCGTGGCCGACGCGGGCGGCTTTGCGGCTGCGGCGCGGCGCCTGGGGGTGTCGGCCACCGCCGTCACGCGCGCCATTGCGGCGCTGGAGGCCCGCCTGTCCGTGCTGCTGTTCCAGCGCAGCACGCGCACGGTGCGCCTGACCGAGGCGGGCGAGCGCTTCCTGGCCGACTGCCGCCCCCTCCTCACCGATCTGCACGAGGCCGAACAGGCCGCCCGCGGCGCGCAGGCCGAGCCCCAGGGCCTGCTGGCCATCACTGCGCCGCACATGTTCGGCATGCGGCACGTGGCGCCCATCGTGCAGGACTTCCTGCACGCCCAGCCGCGCGTGCAGGTGCGCACCTTGTTCGTGAACCGGTTGGTGCACCTGCTGGAGGAAGGCATGGACGTGGCGGTGCGCATAGCCCACCTGCCGGATTCACGCCTCACGGCCGTGCAGGTGGGTGCACTGCGCCGCCTGGTGGTGGCCTCGCCCGGGTACCTGGCGCAGCACGGCGAGCCGCAGCACCCCGGCGAGCTGGCCACGCACCGGGCCATCGGCTTCAGCTTCGACAACAACAGCGTGTCGCCCTGGAAGTTCAAGGATGGCGTGGTGGGCCAGCCGCAGTTCACCTGGATCAGCAACAGCAACGAGGTGGACATCGCCGCGGCCGAGTCGGGCCTGGGCCTCACGCGCTGCCTGGCCTACCAGGCGGCCCAGGGTGTGCGTGCAGGCCGGCTGCGCATCGTGCTGGCGGCGCACGAGCCACCGCAGGTGCCCGTGCACATCGTCTACCCCGCTGGCCGGCGTGCGCCGGCCAAAGTACGGGCCTTCGTGGAGTTTGCGCGCGAGCGGCTGTCAGCCGAACCCGTCCTGCAAGGGCGTGGGCTCGGCCGCAAGGGCTGAGAAGGCCTGCCGGTCGCGCGTGGGCGCAGGCAGCCGGTGCAGCCGGAAATGCCGGCGCAGCGACTCGGGCGAGCCCAGGCCCGCCAGATCCGCCACTTCATCGATGGGCATGGCCGGATGCGTCTCCAGCAGATCCTTGGCAATGCCGATGCGCTCGCGCACCAGCCAGTCCTGCGGCGACAGGCCGGTGCTCTCCTTGAAGCGGCGCTGCAGCGTGCGCCGGCTCATCTGTGCGAATTCCGCCATGGCATCCACCGAATGGTCCTGGCGCGCGTTCTCGCGCAGCCAGTCGAGCAGGCGGGCGATGGGGCTGACCTCGGTGCTCGGCATGGGCCGGGGCACAAACTGCGCCTGCCCGCCATCGCGGTGCGGCGGCATCACCAGCCGCTGGGCCACCACATTGGCCACGCGCGCGCCATGGTCGCGCCGCACCAGGTGCAGCAGCATGTCCAGCCCGGCGGCAGAGCCGGCCGAGGTGATGGCCTGGCCTTCGTCGATGTAAAGCGCCGAGACGTCCACGGTGATGTCGGGAAACTCGCTGGCCAGGCGCTCGGCGTAGCGCCAGTGGGTGGTGGCGCGCCGGCCGGCCAGCAGGCCCGCATGCGCCAGCACGAACACGCCCGAGCAGATGGAGCAGATGCGCGCGCCGCGCCGCCAGGCGCGTTGCAGGGCGCGCAGCAGCGCCTCGGGCGGGCGCTCGGCCGCATCGCGCCAGCCGGGCACCACGATGGTGTCTGCGCGCGACAGCATGGCCAGGCCATGCGGCGCCTGCACCTGCAGGCCGCCCATGGCACGCAGCGGCCCGGGCTCCACCGCGCACACGGCATGGCGGTACCAGTCCACCTCCAGCTCGGGCCGCTCCAGCGCGAACAGCTCGACCGCACAGCCGAATTCGAAGGTGCACAGCCGGTCGTAGGCCAGGATTGCGACGAGATGGGGCATGGCGCAATGTTACCGACTATTGTCCTGTCAGCCACTGGCCCGAAAGCGCTCCCCTGGCGACACTGGAGCCATCTCACCAGCCATTCAGGAGCACTCGACCATGACCTCTTCCCAAAGCGCCGTCGCCGCCATCCCCGCCGCCCCCAGTGACCAAGCCCTCGCGCATTTCGAATCGGCTTTCGCCTTCGAGACCGATTGCTGGGATGTGCATGACGCCATGGACCGCGGCGTGCAGGACTTCGTGCTGCTCGACGTGCGCAGCCATGCGCTGTACGAGGCCGGACATGTGCCCGGCGCCGTGAGCCTGCCGCACGGCAAGATCATCGAGTCGAAGATGGCCGCGTATGCGCCCGGCACGCTGTTCGTCGTCTACTGTGCGGGCCCACACTGCAACGGTGCCCACCGCGGAGCCGTGCGGCTGGCGCGGCTGGGGCTGCCGGTGAAGCTGATGATCGGCGGCCTGACCGGCTGGATCGACGAGGGCTTCAGCGTGGAGAAGGGTGCCCAGGGTGCCTGAACCCACCCACATCCGCGAGGCCAGCCCGCACGATGCAGCGCAACTGCTCGCCATGATGCGCGCACTGGCCGTCTTCGAGGGCTATGCCGATGCCTTCAAGGTGGCGGAGCAGGACCTGTTGGACCGCGGGCTGGCCTGCAGCGGGGCGGACCGCGAGTTCGGCTGCCTGGTGGCAGAGCCCGGTGCGGGCGGGCCGCTCGCTGGCTATGCGGTCTGGGTGCTGACCCGCTTCACCTTCGACCTGAAGCCCACGCTGGTGCTCAAGGAGCTGTGGGTGCAGCCCACCCACCGGCGCAGGGGCCTGGGCGAGCAGCTGTTTGATGCGGTGCGCAAGCGGGCGTCAGCGATCGGCGCCACGCGGCTGCAGTGGCTGGTACTGCCGGGCAATGCGCCGGCCCAGCGCATGTATGCGCGCTGCGGCGGGCGCCGCGACACGCACTGGGAACACTGGGAGCTACCGCAGGAGGCGCTGCGGCAGCCCGGCTGAGCCGATCAATGGTGGTGGCCGTGGTCGCCGTGCACGTGGCGGTGGGCAATTTCCTCGGCACTGGCAGCGCGCACGCTGGCCACCTTGCAGGAGAAACGCAGGGCCTGGCCGGCCAGGGGATGGTTGCCATCCAGGTGCACTTCAGGCCCCTTGATCTTGACCACGTTGAACACGGCGGGCTGGCCATCGTGGCCCACGCCCTGGAGCTGGCCGCCGACCTTCACGCCCGGGGGGAACTCGGACTTGGGAATGGTGCGCACAAGGCCCTCGTCACGCGCGCCGAAGGCGTCTTCCACCGCCAGGTCCAGCGTGGTGCTGAAACCGGCGGCATGGCCTTCGAGGGCGGCCTCGACCTTGGGGAAGATGTTCTCGTAGCCGCCGTGCAGGTAGGACAGGTTGCCCGAATCCAGGGGCTTGCCCTCGGGCGTGGTGACCTTGTAGCTGATGGTGACGGCAGTGTCTTTGGCAATGTTCATGGTTTCTGGCGCGCGTTCATTCAAGGAAAAGCAGGGGGCGGCATGGCCGCCTTGCGGATCAGGATGCCGGATTGTCCACGACCCGGCCCACCCCTGCCGCGGCAGGGGATGGGCAGCGCACCTCACGCCGCGGCCGGCACCTCGTCCTCGGCCTGGCCAGGGTAGCGCGCAAAGCGCCGCGCCTCGGTGCCGTGCACCGGGTCGCTGTCGGGCCAGGGCCAGCCACCGAACTGGGTGCGGCGGTAGTCCTGCATGGCCTGCATGATCTCCTGCTGCGTGTTCATCACGAAGGGGCCGTACTGCGCGACGGGCTCGCCGATGGGCCGGCCCTGCAGCACCAGCAGCTCCACCACGGTGGGGCCGGTGTTGATCAGCAGCCAGTCCTGGCGTGCATCGACTTCCATCGCGGCGTGCTCGCGCACGTCCTGCGGGCCCACGCGCAGGCCGTCGCCCACGAAGAAGTAGAGCATGCGCCGGGTGCCCTCGCCCTGCGCGGCAGGCAAGGTCCACTGCGCGCCGGGCTCCAGGCGCAGGGTCCAGATCGCGACGTCCGCGCCGGGTTGCGAGGCCCAGGACTCGGGCGGTGGCGCCAGCGGGGCGGGCGCTGCGGGCAGGGCGCCGGCCACCACGGTCACGGTGGTGGCGCGGCCGGCCTCGTCGTGGTGCACCAGGCGCGGGATCTTCTCGTTCCACAGCATGGTGAAGTGCGGCTCCACCATCTTGTGGCGCGCGGGCAGGTTCAGCCAGATCTGGAACAGCTCCAGCGGATTCGGCTCGGTTGCATTGAGCAGCGGAAACATCTCGGAATGCACGATGCCCTTGCCGGCCGTGACCCACTGCACATCGCCGCCACCGAAGCGCGCGGCCGCGCCGAGCGAGTCGGAATGGTCGATGAGCCCCTTGCGCACCAAGGTCACGGTCTCGAAGCCGCGGTGCGGGTGGCCGGGAAAGCCAGGCACGGTGTCGCCGTGGTACATGCTCCAGCCGTCCTTGCGGCTGAAGTCGCTGCCGATCTGGCGGTCGTCCACGGGCACGGCCGGTCCGAAGGCCGCATTGCCCGCAGGGTAGGCGTCGTCGTGGTGGGCACAGAACAGGAACGGGTCGAGCGTGGGCCACAGCGGGCCGAGCGGCTGGCTCTGCAGGACAGGCGTGGGGTGGGTGGTCGACATGGGGCGATGACTCCTTGTGTGGTGCGCCGCTCGGATTGTGAACGGCTTGCACCTGCAAGTGAGGCCACAGCGCGCGAACAGAAGTCCTGTGGATAGGACAGTGCGGTGCGCGCGGCGGGACAATGCCCCGCCGTCAGGCGTGCACCGGCTGCGCGCCGTTGGTAGGAACCGGCGCCGGCCTCAGCGCCAGCCCGCCGAGCACGGCGGCCATGCCGGCTGCCGCCATCACCAGTCCCCGGCCCAGGGTGCTGCGGATGCCCAAGCGCATCACCACCCAGGCCGAAAGCCCGAGCGAGCACACCGCCATGATGAGGTTGGACGGCAGGAAGGCCAGGCCCACCTGCATGGCGTCGTAGCCCAGCACCAGCTGCATGTACAGCGCCGAGAGAAAGAACCAGGCGAACATGGACGCCGCCCAGAGCACACCCACCACGTTGGAGATGGCCAGGTTGCGCAGCCCCAGCAGGGCCAGCGGCACCAGCTTCGATGCGAAGCGCCATGGTCAACGGGTTGTTTCGTTCACGAAGTCTTGCGGCGGTAAACAGCCTTCATGAACTCCTTCCAACTCCCATCGGGCTGCTGGGTGGAGGAGGTCAGGGTGCGCTCGTTCGGGCCGACGATGGTGATGGTGTCGCGGTATTTCGCGGTGCTGCCATCGCCCGTGAAGCTCGGGCCTTCGGTCTCCAGCGGGAGCACCTTCCCGGTGGCGTCGAGCGTGCCGCGGTAGATCCACATGTGGGTCGCCATCGAGCCGACCCAGGTGCCGATGAAGGCTTCTTTCGCAGGGTCGTAGCCCAGGGTGAGCAGCATGCGCGCATCGCCGCCATCGGGCATGGTGCCCGTGCCTTCGCCCAGCACCCACAGGTCGCCGATCTGGCGCACGTGTTCGGTGCCGGTGCTGGTCATGGGCGGCTCGCCCGGACCGGTGTCGCAGGTGGACTCGCAGGTCCAGTCGCCCAGCAGTTGCTGCAGCCAGCGGTGCTGCGCCTGGGGTTCGGGATTCATCATGGTGTGTCTCCTTGGGGGTTGGGGGTTTACATCGCCAGGCCGTCGTGGTGGTGCACGGGGATGGCGTCGAGGTCCACGCCGTCGAGCACGCGCAGGTTGACCGCGGCCATCTTGTGGCCCGCAGGGTGCGTGCCCTCGCCATGGGTGTGGATACCGCAGGCCGGGCAGAAGCGGTGCTGGATGACGTGCTTGTAGAAGGTATAGCTGGCGAGGTCCGCCTCGGGCGTGGTCAGCCTGAGCCGGTCATGCGGCACGAACCACAGCAGCGAGCCGCGCCGACGGCACATGGTGCAGTTGCAGGCCAGGGCGCTGTCGATGCTGCCCTCGACCTCGAAGGCCACCTTGCCGCAGAGGCAGCTTCCGGTCTGGCGCAAGGC
>NZ_JBKDTZ010000388.1:0-7914 GCF_046339755.1 Acidovorax sp.
GCGCTCCCGCGCACGTGCCGCAACCACGGGCGGCGGGCCCACGACAACCCCCGGCTCCGCCCCCAGGCCGCCCGCACGGCCACGCTGGCCATTGTCGCGAACCGCGCCCTGGCATCGCTGCGCGAGTTCTGCCTGGTCTCGGTGCTGCGCAATGCCCTGGGCCTGGGTTGCTGGATGGTGGATTCGCGCGTGCCGCTGCTGGCGGCCGAATTCGCCTTTGCGCCGCCACCGCATGCCGAGGCGTATGGTGTGCTGTTCCCGGGCGGGCCGGTGCGCTTCAACGCGCCGCAGACGGCCATCCATTTCGACGCACGCTACTTGGCCCTGCCCCTGCGGCGCGACGAGGCCGCACTGCGCCAGATGCTGCAGCACGCGCTGCCGCTCACCGTGCTGCAATACCGGCGCGACCGGCTGCTGGTGGCGCGCGTGCGCCAACTGCTGGGCGCCCCCGTGCCGGGCCACCCGGGCCAGGCGCTGGCAGCGCACAGCGCCGAGTCGCTGGCGCATTTGCTCCACGTATCACCGCGCACGCTGCACCGCCAGCTCAAGGAGGAAGGCGCCACCCTGCAGGGCCTCAAGGACGAGGTGCGCCAGGCCCGTGCCATGGAGCTGCTGCACCGCAGCGACCGCCCCATCAAGCAGGTGGCCGAGGCGGCCGGCTTCGTCAACGAAAAGAGCTTCATCCGCGCCTTCAAGGGATGGACCGGGCATTCGCCTGCGGAATACCGCCGCCGCGCCCGTACGGCGGCCAGGGCCTGTTCACCCTGATCTGCAACCGCACTGGCAGCGTGGGGAACTCCGCGGCCACGGCCCGGGACTACACTGGCCCCGATGCCGATGATCCACCTGTACCACTGCGTCAGCGCGCGCTCCTTCCGCCCCCTGTGGATGCTCGAAGAGCTGCAACTGCCGTACTCGCTGCACATGCTGCCCTTTCCGCCGCGGATGAAGGCGCGCAGCTTCCTCGAACTGAACCCGCTGGGCACGGTGCCCCTGTTCCTGCAGGGCGCCGTGCGCATGACCGAATCGGCCGCCATCTGCCAGTACCTGGCCGCCGCCCACCCCGATGCCGGGCTGGACGTGCGCGCCGTGGACCCGGCCTACGGCGCCTACCTCAACTGGCTGCACCTGGGCGAGGCCACGCTGACCTTCCCCCAGACCCTGGTGCTGCGCTACAGCCGCTTCGAGCCCCGGGAACGCCAGCAGCCCCAGGTGGTGGAGGACTACCGCCGCTGGTTCCTGGCCCGCCTGCGCGCGGTGGAAGCCGCCCTGGCCCATGGCGAGCATCTGTGCGCGGGCCGCTTCACCGCGGCCGACGTGTCGGTGGGCTATGCGCTGCTGCTGGCCGAGCACCTGGGCCTGTCGCCGGAATTCGGCGAGCGCACGCTGATGTACTGGCACCGCCTGCAGCAGCGCCCGGGCTACCAGCGCGCCATGGCGGCGCAGACCGAGGCCGCCGAGGAGCAGGACGTGCCGACCACGCCCGCACCCGACACCCGGCCCTGATTCTGCGGCCTGCAACCCAGGCGCTCAGGGCTCAACGACGTTGAACATGGGTGCGAACTCCTCCAGCATCGCAAGGAAGGCATGGACCCGTGGCACGTCGCCGGTCACGCCAACACGGCCCTCTGCGATCCCGGCAGTCAAAGCTGCTGCCACGCCATCCCCATGGGCCAACAGGCGCGCCAGCTCTTCATGGCTGACCGCGATGGCGGCATCCAAGGCCATGTCGGCATCGACCGCACGCCGGTAGGTCAGCGCCGCATTGCCCAGGCTCAGCGACCAGTGCTCGCCGGTATCGGTGACCCGCCAGCCCAGGCGCAGCACCTGGCCGCTGGCGCGTTCGGCCACCAGGCGCACGGCCAGGCAGTCGAGGAACATCTCCATGGGCACAGCCTTGAGCAGGTCATAGCCCAGGCTGCGCCGGGGGCCGGTGCGCACGCCGTTGCGCAGCTCGCGTGCCGCCAGCAGGTAGGCATTGCGCCAGGTGGCGGACTCGCTGGCAAAGCCCAGTTGTTCCAGCGCCGCGGCACACAGGGCGCGGGCGCCCTGGTGGGTCGGGTCGGCAAACACCAGGTGGGCCGTGACCTCGGCCACCCAGCGGTGCTCGCCGCGCTCGAAATCCTCGTGGGCACGTGCCATCAGCGCCTGGGCGCCGCCCATGTAGTCCACGTAGCGCGTGCCGGCATCGACCGGCGGCAGCGCATGCAGGCGCGCCGGGTTGCCGTCGTACCAGCCCAGGTAGTGCTGCACCACGGCCTTGACGTTGTGCACCAGCGTGCCGTAGTAGCCCTGCGCGTGCGTGGCGCCCGCCAGCTCGGCCGGCAGGCGCAGCACCTCGGCGATCTCCACGGCGGTCTGGCCCTGGTTCATGAGGCGCACGGTCTGGTCGTGGGTGTACTTGTACAGGTCGCGCTGCTCTGCGATGAAGCGGCTCAGTTCCGCCTGGCCCCAGGTGGGCCAGTTGTGCGGGGCGAACACCACGTCGGCATGCGGCGCGAACTCGTGCAGCGCTTCGTCCAGGTAGCGCGACCACAGGCGCGCGTCGCGCACCTGGGCGCCGCGCAGGGGGCAGAGGTTGTGCATGCTCTGCTGGCCGATCTCGGCCAGGTTGAGCGCCCGCAGCCCGGGAAAGAAGAAGAACATCTCCGAGGGCGCCTCGCTCTCGGGCGCCAGGGCGAAAACGATCTCGACGCCGTCGATCACGTGGCGCTCGCGGTCCTTCTCGATGGTCATGGTGGGAGGTATCAGCGTCACCGTGCCGTGCGGCAGGCTCTTGCCCAGCCCACAGTCGACCTGGCCGCAGACGCCGCGCGGCAGCGTATGGCCAAACTGGAACTGCGAGCGCCGCGACATGGCGTTGCCGGCCACCATGTTCTCGGCCACGGTGTGCCAGACGAAGCCTGCCGGCGCGATGATGGGCACGCGACGGAGGATCGCATCCTGCGCGTCGATCACGCCGCGCACGCCGCCGACAGGGTCCACATGGCTGTGGCTGTAGACCACCGCCGTCACGGGCCGCTCGCCGCGGTGCGCGCGGTAGAGCCTGAGCGCCGCTTCGGCCGTCTCGGCGCAGGTCAGCGGGTCGATGATGACCACGCCCTCATCGCCCTCGATCAGCGTCATGTTGGCCAGGTCGAAGCCACGCACTTGGTAGATGCGCTCCGTGACCTGGAACAGGCCATGCGCCAGGTTGCGCCGCGCATGGGCCCACAGGCCCGGGTGAACGCTGGGTGCGGGCTCGGCATCGTCCAGGAACTCGTAGCCCGCCAGGGTCCAGACGATGCGGCCCGTGGCATCGCGCACCTCGGCGTTGGGCCAGGTGGCGATGAAGCCCCGCGTCACGGGGTCGGGCGAAAGGGGGACAGGGTTGTTGGTAGTCATGTTGCAATACTTGTCTTCAGTGATCCATTGCACTGCGCTCTACCCGCGACGCATGAAACTGGCGCGGCCAAAGCCAGTGCCCCCGTGCAAGGGCCGCCCCGCCGCACCGGGGGCGTCCCCCTCCCGACTCGCGCAGCGAGCCGAGAAAGGGGGAAGGCGCGAAGCGACTCAGGGGGTGCTTCACTTCAATCCAATCGCGCCCCTGAAGTGCGCACCAGGCGCTCCCAGACCGGCAGGTCGGCTGCATAGCTCTGGCGGAACTGCTCGGCCGTGCTGCCCACGGGCAGCATGCCCAGCTGGGCGAAGCGCTTGCCCACTTCGGGCGTGGCCACAGCCTGCTGCGCGGCGTGCTGCAGGCGCGCCACCACCGCGGGCGGTGTGGCCTGCGGCACGGCCAGGCCCAGCCAGCCGACCACGCGGTACTCGGGGTCGGCGAAGCCGGCCTCGGCGAAGGTGGGCACGGCCGGCAGCACGGGAAGGCGCTGGCTGCCCGTGACGGCCAGCGCCCGCAGCTTGCCCGCATCCAGGTAGGGCTTGGCGGAGATGGCACTGCCGATGGTGAAGCTCAGTTGGCCGCCCACCAGGTCCTGCAGCATCGGGGCTTCCCCCTTGTAGGCAATGTGGGCGATGGGCGCCTTCCAGCTCGATGCCATGTGCGCGCAGGCCAGGTGCGGGTACGAGCCGGCGCCCCACGAGCCGCAGTTGCCGCCGTCGCTCCTGGCGCGCAGGGTCCGCTGCAGGTCGGCGAGGTTATGGGCCGGCGAGCTGGCGGGCACCAGCAGCAACAGCGGCGAGGTGGCGACCAGCGAGACCAGGCCCAGGTCCTTGCGCGGGTCATAAGGCAGCCTGGCGTAGAGAAACGGGTTGGTCAGCAGCGACTGGGTCAGGCCGACCAGCACGGTGTGGCCATCGGGTGCGGCCTTGGCCACGGCGCTGGTGCCCATGATGCCGCTGGCGCCGGGCTTGTTGTCCACGACCACCGGCTGGCCCAGCAGCCGCGCCATCTGCTCCGCCACCGAGCGGGCGACCACGTCGGTGCCGCCACCCGCCGGGTAGGGCACAACCAGGGTCACCGCCTTGTGGGGGAAATCCGGTGCCTGCGCCAGGGCGGCAGGCACAAGCAGGGCCATGCAGGCGGCCAACGGCCCCGCCAAGGTCCAGGAGTGCGGAAAGGGATGGATTGCCATGGCTTGTCTCCTTTTTTGTGGGGAACGCAGGCCATTCTGGGCAGGATGCAAATGAATATCCAATGCAAAATAGGTGGTCTCTTTTTAAACAAAACGCAAAATGCAACTGCGCCAGCTGCGCCACTTGATCGCCCTGGCCGAACAAGGCAGCTTCGGGCGAGCGGCTGAGGCGGTGCATCTGTCCCAGCCGGCGCTCTCGCGCAGCATCGACAACCTGGAAGAGGGTTTGCAGGCCCGGCTGGTGGACCGGGCCTATGGCCAGGTGCGATTCACCACGGCCGGCGACCTGGTGCTGGCGCGCGCCAAGGCGCTGATGGCCGATGCCGACCAGATCCCGCGCGACCTGCAGTTGCTGCAGGGTCTGGCGGTGGGCCAGCTGAGCGTGGGCCTGGGTCCGTTTGCGGCGGGCATGCTGGGCCGCCCCGTGCTGGCGCGCATGGCCCAGCGCTATCCCCAACTGTCGATACGCATCGAAGTCGCCGACCCGAATGCGCTGGCCGAGCGCCTGCACCGCCGGCAACTCGACCTGTTCATCGCCGACACCCGCGACCTGCAGCAGCAGCCCGGGCTGCAACGCAAGCGCCTGCCCAACATGCCCGTATCGTTCTTCGTGCGTGCCGGGCATCCGCTGCTGGCCCTGCAGCCCGTGGCGCTGGATCAGGCGATGGACTACCCCGTCGCCGGCCCGAACCTGCCCAGCGGTGTGGCGGCACACTTCGACGCGCAGGTGCAGCGCCGGGACCGCTCGTTCTTCAGTGTCATCTGCGACGACCTGGGCACGCTGCAGCACCTGGCCCTGACCGCGAATGCAGTCATCCTCGCGCCGGACCATGCGGGCTTCCACCACGCAACCGAGCTGCTCGAACGCCTGCCGATCCGCAAGCAAGCGCCCATGCAGACGCACTACAGCATCGTCTGGCTCACACACCGCACCCTGTCGCCGGCGGCACTGGCCTTCACCGGGCTGGTGCGCGCGATGATGGAGCCGGACCACCCTGGCACCGGGGCGGAGCCGCGGCCCTGATCCCGCAGCCGCGAACCGGCTATTGCGGCGGCGCGGGGGGTGCGCGGTACACCTGCAGCGACTTCACCAGCGCCCGGAACTCGGGCGAGTGCCGCAGCACGCTGCCGCCGGCCTCGATCAGGTCCGTCACCTCGTGCTGTTCGATGGAGAACGCCGTGGGGATCTGCAACAGGCGCGGGCGCGCCACGTCGTCGGGCGAATCGCGCAGATTGACCGGTACCACATGGATCTCTGCATTGGGCGCGAACACGTCGCCGCCGCTGTGCGGGTGCTCGGCCAGGGTCTTGCGCCATTGCTCGGTGATGTCGCGCAGGTATTCCTGCGTCTCGCGCGTGGCGCGCGCGCCGGTGCCGAACAGCAGCGAATCCACCACCTGCAGCATGTCGGGCACCTTGTCGCTGGTGTCGATGTTGAACGATGGGTCGCGCTCGGCATTCACCGTGATCAGCACCAGCTTGCGGATGCTGCCCGGGGGAATGCCCACCTCGCTGAAGCTCTCGCGCAGGCCGCCGCCGGCCAGCGCCCGATCCAGCAGGCGCTGCACCCCCAGATTGTCAGACAATCCACCATCCACCAGGTGGATATAGGGCTTGCGCTTCGCATCCAGGTAGCTCTGCTCGTTGACCCGGTACAGCCGCGAGCGGTAGTCGCTGGCGGTGGCGCGTGCCAGGTGGGTGCCTGCGGGGCGCCCGGTGCACTGGTCCGCATGGTTCTTGAGCGTCATGGGGCTGAGCAGCAGCGGCACGGCCGAGGACGCAGCCACCGCAAAGGACAGCGGCACCGAGCGCAGGTCCGAGCAGATCAGCGCGAACTGCTCCCAGGTGAACTCGAAGCCCGTGCCCAGCGACATGTCGGTCGCGGTGATGAACAGCTGCGGGTGGCGCGGGCGCTTTTCCACGTCGCCAAAGGTCTTGCCGGCATAGAGCTCATCGAGCCGGCGCGCCAGCAGGTGCGTACGGCCGAACCAGGGCGAGGTCAGGTCCACCAGATTGCCAGGGCGCAGGGCCTGGGTGATGAGGCTGTTCTGGAAGTTCTGGCGCAGGAATTCGTGCTCGAAGCGCGGCAACCCCTCGATGCCATGCGCCGCGTAATAGGCCGCCACGATGCTGCCGCCCGAGACACCGCTGACCACGTCGGTGGCATCGAGCAAGGTGGTGCGCCGGCCATTCCACTCGAACACCGTGTTCTGCATCTCGGTGAGCACGCCAAAGCCGAAGGCCGCCGCCCGCGCGCCCCCGCCCGAAAGCGTGACCGCCACGAGGATGCTCGGATCGCGCTGCGAGGGCCGCTGTGTGATCGCCTGCTCGGCCAGCGGCATGGGTTCGTTGATCCAGGGCCGCACAGACGAGCACCCGGCCAGCGCCACGGCCAGCGCCAAGCCCATCCAACGCACCGCCGTTTGCAGTGTGGCCACAGCTTTCCCTCCCGGCGCGAACATGCGCTCTGCGCGGGAGTGTAAGGCTCAGCAGCCCAGCAGGGCCGGCAGCTCGGCCATGCTGCGGAACACCTGGGATGCACCGGCCGCCCGCAGGGCCTCTTCGCCCACGCCCAGGGGGTCGTAAGCGAACACCGTGGCGCCCGCGGCGGCACCGGCCGTCACGCCGATGGTGGTGTCTTCCACCACCGCGCAGCGCAGGGGATCGGCCTGCAGCGCCGCGGCGGCGGCCAGGTACACGTCGGGTGCGGGCTTGGTGTGGGGTACCTCGTGGCCGCTGAAGATGCGGCCCTCGAAGTACGGCATGAGCCCCACCTTGACCAGTTGCATCTCCACCTTGAAGCGGTCGGCCCCCGAAGCGCAGGCGATGCGCCCGCCGTGGTGGGCGTGCACGCGCTCGATGGTCGGGTGGATGTGCTCGATGGCGACCAGGTGCTGGTCCAGCTCGGCATTGCGCCGGGCGTAGAAGCTGGCCATCCATTCGTCGGTCAGGGGCTTGCCGGTCTCGGCCTCGATGCGGGCCGTGGCGCTGCGCACCGTGCGGCCGATGAAGTAGGCCATGCATTCGTCGTGCGTGATGGCCCAGCCCGCTTCGTTGAGCATGGTGCGCAGCACGCCGTTGGTGATGTGCTCGCTGTCGACGAGCACGCCGTCGCAGTCGAACAGGATGGCTTCAAAGGTCATGGGTCAAGGTTCGCAAGATGGAAAGGAAAAATGCTCACTGCTGGTCGCCGTCGATATAGAACCAGCGCCCGTCTTCGCGCACGAAGCGGCTGGTCTCGTGCAGACGCACGGCCTTTCCGCCCACGCGGTAGCGCGCGACGAACTCGACCTCGGCCGGGTCCTCGCCCGAGCTGCGCGGGGGGCGCACCGGGAGGCGCTGC
>NZ_JBKDTZ010000389.1:0-6962 GCF_046339755.1 Acidovorax sp.
GTGCCAGCACCTAACCCAACCAGTTCCGGCTCGTACTTTTAGAAAAGAAGATCGCCATGTTTACCAAAATATTGATCGCCAACCGGGGCGAAATCGCCTGCCGCGTCATCGCCACCGCCCGGAAGATGGGCATCGCCACCGTGGCCGTGTATTCCGACGCGGACAAGGAAGCCCGCCACGTGAAGCTGGCCGACGAGGCCGTGCGCATCGGCGCCGCGCCCAGCCGCGAGAGCTACCTGCTGGCCGACAACATCATTGCCGCCGCCAAGAAGACCGGCGCCCAGGCCATCCACCCGGGCTACGGCTTCCTGTCGGAGAACGAGGCCTTTGCCCAGCGCTGCGAGGACGAGGGCATCGCCTTCATTGGCCCCAAGGCGCATTCGATCGCGGCCATGGGCGACAAGATCGCCTCCAAGAAACTGGCCAACGAGGCCCAGGTCAACACCATTCCTGGCTACAACGACGCCATCAGCGGTCCTGAGCAGGCGGTGGAGATCGCCAAGGGCATCGGCTATCCGGTGATGATCAAGGCCTCGGCCGGTGGCGGTGGCAAGGGCCTGCGCGTGGCCTTCAATGACAAGGAGGCCTTCGAGGGCTTCGCCAGCTGCCAGAACGAGGCACGCAACAGCTTCGGCGACGACCGCATCTTTATCGAGAAGTTCGTGCAGCAGCCGCGCCACATCGAGATCCAGGTGCTGGGCGACAGCCACGGCAACGTGATCTACCTGAACGAGCGCGAATGCTCCATCCAGCGCCGCCACCAGAAGGTGATCGAGGAGGCGCCGTCGCCCTTCATCAGCGACGCCACGCGCAAGGCCATGGGCGAGCAGGCCGTGCAACTGGCCAAGGCCGTGAAGTACCAGAGCGCCGGCACGGTGGAGTTCGTGGTCGGCAAGGACCAGGACTTCTACTTTCTGGAGATGAACACCCGCCTGCAGGTGGAGCACCCGGTGACCGAGTGCATCACCGGCCTGGACCTGGTGGAGCTGATGATCCGCGTGGCCGCCGGCGAGGCCCTGCCGCTGACCCAGGCCGACGTGAAGCGCGACGGCTGGGCCATCGAGTGCCGCATCAACGCCGAAGACCCGTTCCGCAACTTCCTTCCCAGCACCGGGCGCCTGGTGCGCTTTCAGCCGCCGGAAGAATCGATGTTCCAGTCCGACACGGCCAAGAAGCTCGGCGTGCGCGTGGACACCGGCGTGTACGAGGGCGGCGAGATCCCGATGTTCTACGACTCGATGATCGCCAAGCTCATCGTGCACGGCACCGACCGCGACGACGCCATCCACAAGATGCGCGCGGCGCTCAACGGCTTTGTGATCCGCGGCATCAGCAGCAACATCCCCTTCCAGGCGGCGCTGATGGCGCACCCCAAGTTCGTCTCGGGCGACTTCAACACCGGCTTCATCGCCGAAAACTACAGCCAGGGCTTTGCCGCCGAAGACGTGCCGCACGAGGACCCGCTGTTCCTGGTGGCGCTGGCCGCCTACATGAACCGCCGCTACCGTGCGCGCGCCTCGGGCATCAGCGGCCAGTTGGCCGGGCACGAGGTCAAGGTGGGCGAGCAGTTCGTGGTGGTCACGCTGGGCGCCGGCGGCCAGAACGTGCACAACGCCGTGTCGGTGACGGATTTCGAGGACCTGTCCGGCTCCAGCGCCGTGACTGTGCAGGACCGCACCTACCGCATCAGCAGCTCGGCCACGCTGGGCCAGGTGCGCGTGCAGGGCCAGTGCAATGGCCTTGGGTTCACCGCCCAGGTGGAGCGCGGCGCGGGCAAGAACCCGCTGGCGCTGCGCATCGCGCACAACGGCACGCAGATCGAGGCCATCGTGCTCTCGCCCCTGGGCGCGCGCCTGCACCAGCTCATGCCCTTTAAGGCCCCGCCGGACCTGAGCCGCTTTTTGCTTTCGCCCATGCCCGGCCTGCTGGTGGATGTGGCCGTTCAGCCCGGCCAGAAGGTGCAGGCCGGCGAGAAGCTGGCCGTGATCGAGGCCATGAAGATGGAGAACATCCTCTTTGCCGCGCAGGACGGCGTGGTCGGCAAGATCGTGGCCGGCAAGGGCGAATCGCTGGCCGTGGACCAGGTGATTCTGGAATTCCAATGATCGCGGGGCGCACCCAACCGTGTTCGTGACGGTGGACGAATGGCCATCGGCCGCGCCCCGCAGGCGCTGGCCGCTGGCGCGCCTGGCCTGCCTGCTGGTGGGCGCCGTGCTGCTGGCCGATGGCCTGGTGCTGATGTCCATGGGCCTGTTCTCCATGGGTGTCACCGTGCCCGGCGCCCTGGGCCTGGGCTTGTGCCTGCTGGCCTGGCGCTGGCACCCCCTGCAATCCTGGCGCAGCCGCTCGCGCACAGGCCGGCGCCTGTGGCGCGCGGGCTGGCTGCTGCTGCTGGCCTGGGTGACGAGTGTCGGCCTGTTCTGGAATGCGCTGGCAGGGCAGGTGCGCGAATTCAATGCCAGTATGGCCGATGTGCAGCCCCAGGCCATCATCGTGCTGGGCAGCGGCACGCCCAACGGCCAGCCATCGCCCGCACTGCGGGCTCGGCTGGACAAGGCGCGCGAGCTGGCCGCCGCCCACCCTGCGGCCTGGGTCGTGGTGTCGGGCGGGGTGGATTTTGGCGAGACCGCGAGCGAGGGCCGCATCATGGGCGACTACCTGCGCGCCCAGGGCCTGGCGGCCGAGCGCATCCTGCAGGAAGAGCGCAGCACCAGCACCGAACTGAACCTGCGCTACAGCCTGCCGCTGCTGCAGGCCAAGGGCCTGGGTCTGGAAAGCCCTGTGGCCGTGGTCACCAGCGACTTCCACACTGTGCGCGCCCAGCGCATCGCGCGCAAGATCGGCTACACGCAATCCGTGGTGGCAGCGGCCCCCACGCCGCTCTACCTGCGCTACAACGCCTGGCTGCGCGAGTATTTCGCCACCGCCAGCAGCTGGATCCTTGGCGAGGTGTGATGCTTCGCCTGCAACCGCCATTCTTCCTATCGAGACTGCCATGAACACATCCGCAACCCGTCCCTTCAAAGTCCTGGGCATCCAGCAGGTCGCCATCGGCGGCACCGACAAGGCGCGCATGAAGACCCTGTGGGTGGACATGCTGGGCCTGACCCAGACGGGCACCTTCCAGAGCGAGCGCGAGAACGTGGACGAGGACATCCTGGCCATGGGGCAGGGCGCCCACAAGGTGGAGGTGGACATCATGCAGCCCCTGGACATCGACAAGAAGCCCGCCGTGCACACCACGCCGCTCAACCACATCGGCCTGTGGATCGACGATCTGCCCAAGGCGGTCGAATGGCTCACCGCCCAAGGCGTGCGCTTTGCGCCGGGCGGCATCCGCAAGGGCGCTGCGGGCTACGACATCACCTTTTTGCACCCCAAGAGCAACGACGAGTTCCCGATTGCGGGCGAGGGCGTGCTGATCGAGTTGGTGCAGGCGCCGGCCGACGTGATCGCGGCGCTGGGCTGATGGCCTCCTCGGGGCGCTGCCTGCGTACTGCGGCGATGGTGCTGCTGCTCGCGCTGGCCAGCCCCGCGCCCTGGGCTGCTGGTAACGCCTACCCGCTGGACTGGGCCCGCCCCGGCGAAACCCTGCAATACCGCTCCTGCGGCTGCGCCGACAGTTGCTGGGTGGCCGAGGTGAGGAACCGCCGCACCCGCCAGACCCTGGCCAGCCTGCGCTGCGACTGTGAACGCCTGTTCTCGCGCGTGGGTGCACGCGGGCCCGAGACCGAGCGCGCCCCGAGCTGCGCCGCGTTCGAAGGCGCGGCGGACAAGCCGGCCGCCATCCGCAACGCACTGGAAGAACTGCTCGGGCGCTGATCCTGGAAAACACCGTCCATGACCTGGCGGGTCATGGATCCGTAAGTCCATGGGGAATACAAACGGAGCATTCCGTCCTTTCATGGAGTTGTGTTCCCATGCGCATCCTCACCACCCTGGCCCTGCTGGTCGTGGGCATCATCCACCTGATCCCCGTCTCGGGCGTGCTCGGCCCCGAGCACCTGGCCCGCCTGTATGGGGCCGCACCGTCCGACCCCAGTGCACTGATCCTCATGCGCCACCGCGCCGTGCTGTTCGGCATCGTGGGGGCGGTGTGCGTCTACGCCGCCTTCAAACCAGCCCTGCAATGGCTGGCCCTGGCGCTGGCTTTTTCCAGCGTGGCCTCTTTCCTCTGGCTCGCCTGGTCCACCGGCGGATTCAACGCGCACCTGCAGCGCGTGGTGCAGGCCGATGTCCTGGCCCTGGCATGCCTGCTCGCGGGGGCCGGTGCGCTGCTCTGGACGGAACGCACGCTGCCAACGGCGCCCTAACTTTCACGAACGTCGAAGCTTCCAGGGCGGCCTGGCGTGCAAGATGGAAGCAAAAGCGCTCCATAGGCTGCAAGTTCCGCAAACGGATTTTTAGGTGCTTTCAAAATGCAGTCTAAGTAATCCAAATGCACGCTTTGTCGCTCTTCATGCATTTGCAAATGAATGAAGTTATGGAACAGAAATTTGTGGCACTTTTTGTGACCATACAGCTTGTATCTGCACCAAAACCTCCTTCAAAATCAGAGTGATAGCAACGCAAGGTGCCATTTCATCCATCACCGCAGTGGCGCCTTGTGTGACACCGGTGCGCGTGGCGTCCGGCATCTTTGAAAGGATCACCCCCATGGAATCTCACGCACTGTCCACCCCCCAGCCCATCCAGTTGCACCGCCCCGCGCCCAAGCCGGCAGTGCAGGGCGAATGGTCGGTCGCGGCCATCCAGGCCCTGCTCGACACACCCCTGATGGACCTGCTGTTTCAGGCCCAGACCGTGCACCGCCGGCACTGGCCTGCGGGCGACATCGAATTGGCCACGCTGCTCTCGGTCAAGACCGGAGGTTGCCCCGAGAACTGCGGCTACTGCCCGCAAGCGGCCGAGTTCGACACGGGCGTCAAGGCCGACAAGCTGATGGCCGTGGACGAAGTGCTGCGCGCCGCCCAGGCCGCCAAGGACGCAGGCGCCACGCGCTTTTGCATGGGGGCCGCCTGGCGCGCGCCCAAGGACCGCGATATCGAAAAAGTCAGCGAACTGATCGGCGCCGTCAAGGGCCTGGGCCTGCAGACCTGTGCCACGCTGGGCATGCTCGAAGGGCACCAGGCCCAGGCGCTCAAGGACGCTGGCCTGGACTACTACAACCACAACCTCGACACCGCCCCCGAGTACTACACCGACGTGGTCAGCACCCGCGCCTACCAGGACCGCCTGGACACCTTGCAGCATGTGCGCAGCGCCGGCATCAGCGTGTGCTGCGGCGGCATCGTCGGCATGGGCGAGGCACCCGTGCACCGCGCCGGGCTGATCGCCCAACTGGCCAACCTCAACCCCTACCCGGAATCCGTGCCCATCAACAGCCTGGTGCGCGTGCCCGGCACCCCGCTGGCCGACAGCGATCCCATCGACCCGCTCGACTTCGTGCGCATGATCGCCGTGGCCCGCATCACCATGCCCAAGGCGCGCGTGCGCCTCTCGGCCGGCCGCCAGCAGCTGGGCGAGGCGGTGCAGGCGCTGTGCTTTCTGGCCGGGGCGAATTCGATCTTCTATGGCGACAAGCTCTTGGTGACGGGAAACCCGGATGTGGAGGCCGATGTGCAGTTGCTGGGCAAGCTGGGGCTGGTGGCGACAGGGCAGGCCGCGACCCATGTCCCCCAGGTTTCCGCAGCCTGCTGCCCCTGATCAGACACCGCGCAGACTCCTCACCTCCGCCCGCAACCGCTCCACCTCCGCCTGCAACCGGCTGTTCTCGTGCATCTGGTCAAAATCCTTCTGCAATTGCTTGCGGTGCTCCACGTAGTACATCAGGTTGCTGACCCGCAGGCGCAGCAGCTCGGGCTCGATGGGTTTGAAGACATAGTCGATGGCGCCTAGGCTCAGGCCCTGGTGGCGTGAGGCGTCGTCGGTCATCGCTGTGACGAAGATGATGGGTGTGCATTCCGAGGCGTGGTGCTCGCGCAGGCGGCGCGCTACCTCGAAGCCGTCCATGCCGGGCATCATCACATCGAGCAGTATCAGGTCTGGCGGCGCGTCGGACTGGCAGATGGCCAGGGCCTTTTCGCCGCTCTGGGCGATCTTGACCTTGAAGCGGTCGCGGAACAGGCCGGCCAGCAATTGCAGGTTGTCGGGCGTATCGTCCACCACCAGGATGGTGGCGCGCTCGGGCTCGGCGGGTGGTTCGGGCACGGGCTCCAGCGGGGGCGGGGGCGCCAGTGCGGAGACCAGGGCCTGGGCGTCGCGCTGCATCACCCTCTGCATGCGCTCGATGAGGCGGCGTACCGTGAAGGGCTTGACCAGCAGATCGCCGATGCCGAGGCGGATGGCTTTGGCAGCCGAGTCGCGGTCCAGCCCGCCCGACATCAGCATGAAGGGCAGGCCCGCCAGCTTCGGGTCGGCCCGCATGGCTTCGAGCAACCCGAGGCCGTCCATGCCCTGCATGTCCATGTCGCAGACCACCACGTGCACGGGTTCCGCGCGCAGCAGCTGCAGGGCGCGGGCGCCGTCGCGGGCCTGCAGCACCTGGCCGAATCCGAAGGTCTGCAGCTGGCTGGCCAGGGCCTGGCGCATGGCGCTGGCACCTTCGGCCAGCAGCACGGTGGTCTTGGAGGGATGCATGGGATGGATGGGCTCAAGTCTTGCGGGCGCCGTCTGCGGTGAGCTCGATGTGCTCGGCAGGCAGGTCGGCGGCGATGCGGTCCACCTGGGCGGCCAGCGCATGTTCACCGTCGGAAAAGCGCTGGGCGATGGCCCTGAACTCCTCGGACAGCGCGAGGAAGGCGTCCACCATGTCGGGATCGAAATGGCTGCCCCGGCCGTCGCGGATGATCTCCACTGCCATCTCGTGCGGGAATGCGGCCTTGTACACGCGCTCGGAGATCAGGGCATCGTAGACATCGGCCACCGCCATCAGCCGCGCTGACAGCGGGATGGTGTTGCCC
>NZ_JBKDTZ010000390.1:0-3070 GCF_046339755.1 Acidovorax sp.
AGGGCCTGGGGTGAGCGCGTGCCGAAGGACACGCGCATCGTCATCTGGCTCGCCGAAGCTGTTTGACCGGAGCTGCCTCGCAGAGGCAGCGCAGGGAGTTCTTCGGCGTCACCCCAGGACCGAGCATCGCAGGCTGCCCCCAGCGCCCGGCAGGGCGATGGGGGACACGGGCAGCGGGGTCGCCTTTTCTTGGCCTACCTTCTTTTGGCGACGCAAAAGAAGGTAGGTGCGCTGCCGGGCGCACATCCCGGCCTCCGCCCCCAACAAAGGCAAGAACCCAGAAACGAACCCTGAAAGATCAAGGCAAATCCACCCGAACAATCCGATCCGTAGCCGGCGGCACCACAGGCCCCCCGGCAGCGGAGAAGTAAGCCTCCAACGCATCCAGATCCTGCCCCGCCCCCAACCCATCCACCCCCTGGGTGAACACCGTGAAATTGTCCCCACCCGTAGCCAGGAAGCTGCTCACCACCACCCGGTAAACAGCCTCGGCGCGCAAGGGCTGCCCGTTGAGCGACACACCACTCACCCGCTGCCCCGCAGGCAGCCGCAGGTCATAGCGGTAGGTAAACCCCTTGGACACCGACAGCACCCGCGGGCTCTGCGCGGTGTTGGTGCCACTGGCGAACTGCTGCTCCAGGATCGCCTTCACCTGCGCGCCCGTGAACGACTGCACCATCAGGCTGTTGCCGAACGGCTGGGCCGTGAACATCTGGCCATAGCGCACCGTGCCATCGGCACCGGGCACCAGCACCCCGCGCACGCCGCCGGGGTTCATGAAGGAGATCTGGGCATTGAGGCCGGGCCCCTGGGCGGCGAGCAACTGCGCGTCGGCGATCAGGTTGCCCATGGAGGTCTCGAGCGATGGCGCAGGTTCGCGCGAGACCGGGCCGGTGAGGCGGCCGGCAGGGCGCTGGGCCTGGGGCTCGGCGGCGATGCGGTAGCGCTCCACGATGGCATGCACACCCTCATCGCGCGCGAAGACGGGGAAGCGTTTGTCCACGGCAAGGGTGGTGGGCCCGCTGGTGAAGCCCTCTACCTGCACGATGACCTGGCGCGCGCTCTTGCGCACCACGCGGCGGGTGGCGGTGTCCACACGCAGGCTGATGTCGGTGACGTGCGTGCCGTACTGGCCCGCGCTGGTCAGCAGCAGCGGGTGCGCGGGGTTCACCGTGCCGTAGTCGCACAGGTAGGAGCGGTGCGTGTGGCCCGAGACCACCACGTCCACCGCAGGGTCGAGCCGTTCCAGGATGGGCACGATGTCGCCGCTCAGGCCCTTGCAACTGGTCTCGCCCAAGGCAGCCTGGGTTTCGCCGCCCTCGTGAACCATCACCACGATCACATCGGCACCCTGGGCGCGCAGGCCCGGGATGAGGGCGTTGACGGTCTCGGCTTCGTCGGCAAAGCGCAGGCCGGCCACGCCGGCGGGTGCCACCATGGCGGGTGTGCCGCGCAGGGTCAGGCCGATGAAAGCCACGCTGACCGTCACGCCGCCTTCGGTAAAACGCTTGATGCCAGTGGGCGGCAGCAGCGGGCGGCCGTCCTCATGCGAGGTGTTGGCCGCCAGCAGGCCGAAGTTGGTGCCGGGGAAGGCGGGGTTCAACTGGCAGGGCTGGCGCACGGTGTGCTTCTCGCAGCCGCCGTTTTTCAGGCGCAGCAGCTCGCGCCAGCCCTTGTCGAACTCGTGGTTGCCCACGGCGTTGAAGTCGATGCCCATGCGGTTGACGGCCTCGATGGTGGGTTCGTCGAGGAACAGGGCCGACACCAGGGGCGATGCGCCCACCATGTCGCCGGCGGCCACCACCGCGTGGTGCTTGTGGCTGGCTTTCAGGTGCGCAATGGCGCTGGCCATGTAGGCTGCGCCGCCCGCGGGCACGCGCGCCAAGCCGCTGCCGTCGGGGGCGGCTACCTGCAGCGCCATGCGCGGCGGCTCCAGGTTGCCGTGCAGGTCGTTGAATGCGATGAGGCCGATGTCGATGTGGGCGGGGGGCGTGGAGGCACAGCCGGCCAGCAAAGCAGCGGCCATGGCGCAGGGCAGCGCCATGCGGCCCCAGGCGCCTCCGAGGACGGCGCTCACAGGAAGGAGGCCTGGATGGGCGCCACCTCGCGCACCACGTCCGCGCACTGGGCGCGGTTGCGCAGCGCGTGCTCCATCACCACCAGCGCCAGCAGCGCCTCGGCAATCGGCGCGGCGCGGATGCCCACGCAGGGGTCGTGGCGGCCCTTGGTGATGACCTCGGTGGGCTGGCCGTGGATGTCGATGGACTCGCGCGGGCTGATGATGGAGCTGGTCGGCTTGATCGCGATCGAGACTTCCAGGTCTTGCCCGGTGCTGATGCCGCCGAGCACGCCGCCGGCGTGGTTGGTGCGAAAGCCCTGGGGCGTCATCGAGTCGCCGTGCATGGTGCCGCGGTGGGCCACGCTCTCGAAGCCGGCACCGATCTCCACGCCCTTGACGGCGTTCAGGCCCATCATGGCGTGGGCGATGTCGGCGTCGAGCTTGTCGTACAGCGGCTCGCCCAGGCCCACGGGCACGCCGCTGGCCGAGATGCGGATGCGCGCGCCGCAGGAGTCGCCGGCCTTGCGCAGCGCGTCCATGTAGTCCTCGTACTGCTGCACGTCGGCCACGGGGGCGAAGAAGGGGTTTGCGCGCACATGGTCCCAGCTCTCGAAGGCAATGGGCAGCTCGCCCAGCTGGGTCATGCAGGCGCGGAACTGCGTGCCGTACTGCTGGGCCAGCCACTTCTTGGCCACGGCACCAGCGGCCACGGTGGGTGCCGTCAGCCGGGCCGACGAGCGGCCACCGCCGCGCGGGTCGCGGATGCCGTACTTGTGCCAGTAGGTGTAGTCGGCATGGCCCGGGCGGAAGCTCTGGGCGATGTTGCTGTAGTCCTTGCTGCGCTGGTCGGTGTTGCGGATCAAGAGCGCGATGGGGGTGCCGGTGGTCCTGCCTTCGTACACGCCCGAAAGGATCTCCACCGCATCGGGCTCG
Organism: Acidovorax sp.; assembly: GCF_046339755.1. Lineage (GTDB taxonomy): Bacteria > Pseudomonadota > Gammaproteobacteria > Burkholderiales > Burkholderiaceae_C > Acidovorax. The sequence goes on from NZ_JBKDTZ010000390.1 coordinate 2,993, forward strand.
TTGCGCTGCGTCACGTGTCGGCTCGTGCCCGGGCGGCGCCGGTCGAGCTCGGGCTGGATGTCGGCCTCCGTCAGGGCC
>NZ_JBKDTZ010000391.1:0-4102 GCF_046339755.1 Acidovorax sp.
CGCTTGCGTAGCCGTGCTACGCGGCACTCAGGGCGCCTTGCACTGCACCGCGCTGCAGGCTTTCGCGGGGGCGAAATGGGTGATGACACGCCCTGGTACCCGCCCATGCGGGGGTTGAGGATGTCGGGGGCAATGCTCATCGGTGCGGGCTCGTCGTTTGCGGCAAACCACGCATGGTACCTGCCGCGGTGCCGGCCCGGGCCTCAGCGACCCGGCAACTCGGTCTTGCGCTCGATGACCCGCGACACCAGCCCGTAGTCCACCGCCTCCTGGGCCGACAGCCAGCGGTCGCGTTCGATGTCGGCCAGCACCACTTCGAGCGGCTTGCCGGTCTCGCGCGCGATGGTGCGGGCAATGCGCTGGCGCGCCTTGACGATCTCCTCGGCCTGGATGGCGATGTCGCTGGCCGGCCCGCCCGCGCCGCCGCTGGGCTGGTGGATCAGAAAGCGCGTGTTGGGCAGGCAAAAGCGCCGCTCGCGCGGGGCCGCCAGGTACAGGTGGGTAGCGGCGCTGCCGACCCAACCGGTACCGATCATGTTCACCGGTGCGGCGATGAAGCGCACCACGTCGTGGATGGCGTCGCCCGATTCGAGGTGGCCGCCGGGCGAGCTGACGATGATGTCGATGGGCTCGGGGCCTTCGGCGTCCAGTGCGATCAGGCGGCGCGTCACATCGGCGGCTGTCACGTCGGTCACGGTGCCGAAGATCAGCAGCGTGCGCGCCTTGAAGGCCTTTTCCTCCAGGTAGGAGGTGCGCGGCTCGGTGGCGCTGGAGGGTGGTGGGGGAGGGGTGTCGTCTGCGGCGTAGTACATGGGAAAACAGTCCTTAAGTCAGGGCCTGTTGACACTAATTTCGCGACCCCGAAATTAGTGTCAACAGGCCCCAGATGGGATGAACTGCCTTGACGAACGGGGCCCGGGTTTCGTGACAGGGGGCCTGCAGCATGGCAACCGCCGAGCCCTGGGGAGCAAATGCCCCTGGAACGGTACTTTCATGCGAAATGGCTTACACCGAGAGGGGCGACGCGTCATCTTCAGACACCTGGAGACGCGCGCCGGCGGCGCAGCCGCACCGCGCGCGCATCCACGGCGATAGGCAGCGGGCCCTGGCGGGGAGGCGGCGGGCCCCCCACCTTTCAGCGGTTGGGTTGTGGCGTGGCGGCGTAGTTGGAGGCGATGGCCTGGACCACCGCGCCGATCAGCGCCGGGTCGGCCGGCTGGCCGGGGAGCACCTCGCGCACGATCTGGAGGGCGTACTCCAGTTGTTCCTTGGCCAAGGCCGCGGCCATGGCGTTGCCCCGCTTTTCGCTGGGCGAGGCACTGCGGATATCAAAGGACATTGGAGCTTTCGTGAAGTTGCAGGGCGTAGTATGAACCGGATTGTCCGGGGCTGCCTTGCCCTGTGCCTGCCCTCACGCCTGCGGGGTCAACGCGGCAGACGCTGCGCCTGGCTAGGGCCTTCGCGACCCCGAAATTAGTGTTGACAAGCCCTAAAGCGCTTGCCGGCAGCAGGCCCGCAGAGCAGGGTCTTTGGTCCCGCCGCAGGGCCAAATACCATGCCGGATGGGATAATTTCGAAGGCGGGCCGCCATGCACCACTCTCCCGAACTCCCCGAAAACCTCATCAGTGTCCACAGTGCCACGCGCACCTGGGGCTGTGTGAACGTGGTCCTGGCGGAGTTCACCTGCTCGGGCCGGGTGATGTACGAAGTGCCGCACCGGGAGGAGTCCCGGATCGGAATGATCCTGGACGAGGTCGGTGCCTACCGCTCCGAACCCCGGTTGAAGCAGGGCGCCAGGTGTGCAGTCGATTACAGGCCGCGGCAGCTGAACCATGTTCCTGCGGGGATGGGTATCTGGGGCTTCAGCGAGGACATCCGGTATGCGCGCGACATCCGCCTGTGCTTTGATGCGAAGCGGCTCGGTGAGCATTGCCAGGTTCAGGACCTCGCTGCCGCATCGGTTCCCCGCCTGCGCTTCTCGGATGAGCCGATGTCCAGCCTGCTGCACCTGATCGCCGGCGCCGTGGTGGACCCCGATCCTTCCTCTCAGTTGTATGGGGATGCATTGGTCACGGCCGTCGCTGCACGATTCTTCGGTCAGGCCAAGAAGGCGCCGGCCAAAGGCGCGTCCAGGTTGTCGCCCACCCAGTTGCGCCAGGCGATAGGCTACCTGGATGCGAACCTGCCGCAGCGCGTGGACCTGGCCACCCTGTCATCGCTGGCCGGGCTGTCGCCGCACCACTACAGCCGGGCATTCAAGGGCTCAACGGGCCTTGCGCCCTACCAGTGGCAACTCCAGGCGCGGATTGAACGTGCCAAGGCCCTGTTGTTGGGCACGAACCATCCCTTGGAGCGCATTGCCGAGGCCACGGGGTTCGCGGACGCTGTGCATTTTGGCCGGATTTTCCGCAAGCAGACGGGCGCAACGCCGGCCGCCTGGCGCAAAGACCGCGGCGCGTGACTGCGTGACCCCGCGAGGGCGGCCGGTGCTGCCGCGCCATCATGGTGAATCAGCAGCAAGTTCAGTCCTCCCGCCGCACGAACAGACAGTGCCAAGGTTTGCGGCCCACCGTACATTCATTTTTTTGCGTCTATGGCGCACCTACACCCAAAGGATGAATGTGATTGATTTGACTGGAAAGCGTGCCTTGGTCACTGGTGGATCCCGTGGCATTGGCGCGGCGATTGCGACCGCCCTGGCAGAAAACGGCGCCGACGTGGCCTTCACCTACCGCAGTTCGCCCGACAAGGCGCTGGCGGTGGCAAAGTCCATCGAAGGCACCGGGCGCCGTGCGCGGGCCATCCAGGCCGACAGTGCGAACCCTGAGGCCATTGCTCGCGCGGTGGATGAGGCGGTGGCGGCGCTGGGCGGCCTGGACATCCTCGTCAACAGCGCCGCGATTGCGCACAGCGGCCTGATCGCGGACCTGGACCTGAAGGCATACCAGACCTTGATGGACACCAATGTGCGCGCCCCTGTGCTGTTCGCCAAAGCCGTGATTCCGCACCTTTCCGAAGGCGGGCGCATCATCTCCATCGGCTCGGGCCTGGCCGAGCGTGTGCCCTTCCCGGGCGTCACCGCCTATGCGATGACGAAGTCGGCGCTGGTGTCCTTCACGCGCGGGCTCTCGCGTGAGCTGGGGCCCAAGGGCATCACGGTGAATCTCGTCAATCCGGGCTCCACCGATACGGACGCCAATCCTGCGGACGGCCCGGCCGGCGATTTCCAGCGCAGCATGACCTCGCTGGGGCGTTTTGCCCAACCCCGGGAGATCGCCAACGCGGTCGTGTTCCTCGCCAGCGCCGCTGCCAGCATGGTCACGGGTGCGACGCTGACTGCAGACGGCGGGGCACTCGCCTGATCCGGGAGTCCGGCGGCGTCGTTTGTGGCGTGCAGGGAGAGGCTCCCTCAATGCCGAGGGGGCGAACTGCCGTGGTCCGGGTCGGGTGACAGGGCCCCAGCAGAATGTGTGCTGCCATGGCAAGATGGCCGGGATGCACGATGAGCGCCACCCCCTGCCCCTGACCGACCACGCGGCACGCCGCAGCCTGGTGCGCGCCGCCGCGCGCCTGCTGGGCCCGACCGAGGCCGAGGACGCCGTGCAGGACGCCTATGTGCGCGTGCTGGAGTCGGGCACCGGCACCGATGGGCTGAATGCTGCCCAGGCCTGGCTGCACACCGTGGTGCGCAACCAGGCCATCGACCGGTTGCGGCGGCGCCAGTGGATGGAGCAGTGGGTGGCCCAGCTGAACGAGGCGGGGAGCCCCGCGCTGGCGGTGGCCCCCTCGGCCGAGTCCGACGCCGCGCTGGCCCAGCAGTCCACGCGCGCGCTGCGCATGCTGGCAGCCCGGCTGGCGCCGGCCGATGGCGCCGCCGTGCTGCTGTACGAGGTGTTCGAGGCCAGCCATGCCGAGCTGGCCCGGGCCGGCGGCAGGACCGAGGCCGGCAGCCGCCAGCAACTGCGCCGGGCGCTGCTGCGGCTGCGGCAGGCCGAACCCGACGGGCATGGGGCCGACGAAGCCACGCTGGGTGTCTATCTGCAGGCGCTGCAACTGCGTGACCCGCGGGCCCTGTGGGCCATGCTGGGGCAGCCGCCGCTG
>NZ_JBKDTZ010000392.1:0-9522 GCF_046339755.1 Acidovorax sp.
AGTCCTGCGAATCGACCACCGCCTTCGCGACGTCGTAGAACGAGATCACGCCCATCAGCGTACGCTGTGTCATCACCGGCATGTAGCGGGCATGGTGGCCGAGCATCATGCGGCGCACTTCGTCCATCTCGGTTTCCATCGTGCAGGTCAGCGGTGCATCGTCCATGGCCGAGCGGACCTGCATGGTGCCCACGCTGCCGCCGTTTTTCACGATGGCCTGGATCACCTCGCGGAAGGTGAGCATGCCCACCAGGTCACCGAGCTCCATCACCACCAGGGAGCCGATGTCGCGCTCGGCCATGATGTCCACGGCGTTGGACAGCGGTTCGTCGGGCGTGACGGTATAGAGGGTATTGCCTTTGACGCGAAGGATATCGCTGACTTTCATGATCGGTCTCCAATGGGGCTCGGTGAGGCGCGGCAGGCCTGTTCACGGCAAATATAGCCCACAATGCGCTAGTCCACTGAAACGGAGAAATCGGCTGGGCGCCCGGGTGGCAGCGGGTGCCTCGCAATGCGCGGGCTGCGGCCAAGGCTGGCCGCCTTGGCAAAGCCCGCAACGCCGCGATGCGCCTGCTGCCACCCCGGCCCGCAGGGTGAGGGTCTGGCAGGGCCGCACTCGTCGTTGCCGTGCTCGCCGGGTTTACAACCCGGCTGCGCCCGCCGCCGAGATTGCGGCCCAGCCAGACCCACACGCACAGCCGATTTTTCCGTTTCAGTGGACTAACACCGACAACATGGGAGACATTGGATGCCCGGTTACTCCGACCCCGGCTTTGACACGCTTGCGCTGCACGCCGGCGCCACCCCCGATCCGGCCACCGGCGCACGCGCCGTGCCGATCCACCTGACCACCTCGTTCGTCTTCGAATCGAGCGACCACGCCGCCTCGCTGTTCAACCTGGAGCGGCCCGGCCACGTCTACAGCCGCATCAGCAATCCCACCAATGCGGTGCTGGAGCAGCGCGTGTCGGCGCTGGAAGGCGGCGTGGGCGCCATCGCCACCGCCAGCGGCCAGGCCGCGCTGCACCTGTCCATCTGCACGCTGATGGGCGCGGGCAGCCACATCGTGGCCAGCACGGCACTGTACGGCGGCTCGCAGAACCTGCTGCACTACACCCTTTCGCGCTTCGGCATAGCCACCACCTTCGTCAAGCCTGGTGACATCGACGGCTGGCGCGCCGCCGTGCGGCCCAATACGAAACTGTTCTTCGGCGAGACCGTGGGCAACCCGGGCCTGGATGTGCTGGACATCCCCACCATCAGCACCATCGCGCACGAGGCGGGTGTGCCACTGCTGGTCGATTCCACCCTGACCTCGCCCTGGCTCATGAAACCGCTGGAACTGGGGGCCGACCTGGTCTACCACTCGGCTACCAAGTTCCTGTCGGGCCACGGCACGGTGGTGGGCGGCATCGTGGTCGATGGCGGCAGCTTCGACTGGGACGGCCCGCGCTCGGCGGGCAAGTTCGCGGAGCTGACTGAGCCGTATGCCGGCTTTCACAACATGGTGTTCAGCGAGGAAAGCTCGGTCGGCGCCTTCTTGCTGCGCGCGCGGCGCGAGGGCCTGCGCGACTTTGGCGCCTGCATGAGCCCGCACACGGCCTGGCTGATCCTGCAGGGCATCGAGACGCTGCCGCTGCGCATGGAGCGGCACATGCGCAACACGGCGCGCGTGGTCGAGTTCCTGGCCAGCCAGCCCTTCGTCTCGCGCGTGGGCCACCCCATGCTCGACACCCACCCCAGCCACGCTCTCGCGCAAAAGCTGCTGCCGCGCGGCGCGGGCTCGGTGTTCAGCTTCGACCTCCAAGGCAACCGCGAGCAGGGCAAAAAGTTCATCGAGGCGCTCAAGGTCTTCAGCCACCTGGCCAACGTGGGCGACTGCCGCAGCCTGGTGATCCACCCGGCCAGCACCACGCACTTCCGCATGAGCGACGAGGCGCTGGTCAACGCCGGCATCACCCAGGGCACCATCCGCCTGTCCATCGGGCTCGAAGATGCCGACGACCTGATCGACGACCTCAAGCGCGCCCTCAAGGCCGCGGAGAAGGCGGCCTGAGCCCGGCGATGGGACCCCAGGCGGCACCCGCCATGGACTGGCATGCCTTCGAGCAGACGCTGCTGGACGATGCGCTGGCACTGGTGCTGCCGGTGTTGCAGGCGCATCCGCTGCGCGGCGATGTCTATGCCGTGGCGCTCGCGGGCATCTACCGCGAGCACGATGGCCCCATCCACCTGCCCACCGTGGCGATGAACAGCGAGGCCGCGCTGGCGCAAGCCGACGAGGACCCCGAAGGCGATGGCTCGCTCTACAGCCTGCGCTGGAACCCGGCGGACTGGTGCTGGCCCGAAATGTCCTCGGGCAGCGCCGCCATGGCCGCGGCCGAAGCCGCACTGGCGACCGAGGCCCAAGGCGGCGACGTGGCGCAGTGGGAGGCCACGGACCGCCGCTGCATTGACGCCCTGGTGCGCGTATGCCAGCGCCTGCGCGATGCCCTGCAGGCCTCGGCCGTGGCCGACCGGCTCACGTCTGGCTTTGCCGTGCTGCTGCACGAGGACAGCGATGAGGGCGTTGCCATGGCCTTGCGCTGCCTGGGCGACGAAGCCTTTGCGCGCCTGCTGCCTGGCCATGCCGCCGACCTGGCCGAGGCAGCGCGCGTGGCGGCGCTGCCCGATGCCGAGCGCCTGCGCTACCACCTGGCTTGCCTGGCGCACCAGCCCGCGCCCGAGCTGGGCCTGACGCGCGAGCAGGCCCAGCGCCATGGCGAGGCGGCGCAGCATGCGCTGCGTGCCTTCGGCCCTGCGGCCATACCGCCGCTGCTGCCCCTGCTGGCGCGCACCGAAACACAGTGCGAGGCCGCGCGCCTGCTGGGCGAGATCGGCGCAGCCACGCCCGAGGTGCTGGCGATCTTGCGCACCCAGGGGCTCAAGCCGGTGCCCCGCAACGGCACCCGCCACCTGGCCCAGGCGGGCCGCAATGTCTGCGCCGGTGCGCTGGCCCACCTGGGCGACAGTGCCTGGCTGCTGCAGCAGGCCCAGGCCGGCACGCTGGGCGACGCGTGTGTGGCGCAAGGCCTGTCATCGCCCTATGGCGCATTCCGCAACCGTGTGCTGGACCCGCTGCCGCTCGACTACCGCCTGATCGAATCCCTGCTCGAAGTGCGGCCTGCGCTGCTGCCGCTGGTGGAGCAGTGGCTGCGCCCCGGCAAGGGCACCTGCACCCTGCGCCTGCACGAGGTGGACGACGCCCTGCGCGGCCTGCAATCGCCGCTGACCGCGGTGCGCCAGCATGCGGCCATGGTGCTGGGCGAGCGGGGCCTGGGCGCCGAGGCCGGTGCGCGCATTGTTCCTGCGCTCGCCCATGCCGTGGCGCAGGACAGCGACGAGACCGTGCGCTACCTGGCCGTGCTGGCCCTGGACGACTGGCGTGGCGCGGCCGCTGCGCAGCGCCCCCTGGCCGAAGCCACCGCCAAGAGGGACAGTAGTAGCAAGGTGCGCGACGCAGCGCAGCGCTGGGTCCAGGTTCTGGACGACCTGGCTGCCGGCGTGCCGCCGCGCTGAATGAGGGCAGCCCTTGCCCCTGACAAGACAAGAACGAAGCAAAGACAAGCGAACCAAGAGGACCCATTCGTATGCAGATCCAAGTCAACGGCCACACCACCTACTGCTACACCGGCGGCAAGGCGTTCAACCCCGCGCTGCCCACCGTGGTCCTGGTCCACGGCGTGCTCAACGACCACAGCGTGTGGGCGCTGCAAAGCCGCTACCTGGCCAACCACGGCTGGAACGTGCTGGCCGTGGACCTTCCCGGCCACTGCCGCAGCGCGGGCGAGGCACCGGCCAGCGTGGAAGCAGGGGCGGACTTCATTGCCGCGCTGCTCGATGCCACAGGCGTGCCGCGCGCAGCCCTGGTGGGCCACAGCTTCGGCTCGCTGATCGCGCTGGAGGCCGCGGCCCGCCTGGGCGAGCGCGTGAGCCACCTGGTGCTGGTGGGCACGGCCTACCCGATGAAGGTCTCGCCCGCGCTGATCGACGCGGCCCTCAACGAGCCCGAGAAGGCCCTGCGCATGGTCAACGTGTTCTCGCGCAGCACGCTGGCGCCGCCTTCGGGCGCGGGTTTCTGGGTCTACAACGCGGGCATGGCGCTGGGCCGCAAGGTGCTGTGCAGCAACAGCGCCGTGAATGTGTTCCACCGCGGCTTCGTGGCCTGCGACAGCTATGCCAACGGCGAGCAGGCCATCGCGGCGGTGCGGTGCCCGGTGCTGTTCGCGCTGGGCGCGCAGGACCAGATGACCGCGCCCAAGGCCGCCCAGGGCCTGGTGGCGGCCGCGCGCGCCGCGGGCAAGGCGGTACAGACCACCAGCCTGCCCGTGGGCCACAACCAGATGAGCGAGGCGCCCGATGGCACGCTGATGGCGATCCGCGACTTCTTGGCCAAGTAAGTCCACGCGGACTCCACCATGACCCTGCGCACCGACCTGCTCGAACTGGCGCGCCAGCACACGCTGGACCGACCTGCCGCCACGCGCCTTCTGGGCCTGGCCGGTCTCCACCGCCCACCTGCGAACCTGCACGCCACGCTGTGGCGCACGGTGGCCGTGATCGCGGCAGCGCTGGGCGGGCTGGGCATCGTGATGTGGATCGCCGCCAACTGGGAGAGCCTGGGCCGCTTCATGCGCTTTGCGCTGCTGCAGGGCTTTGTGCTCGCCATGTGCGCGGGGGCCGCGCTGCGTGCCGGGGCGCGGGCGCCGCTGGCCATGCTGGCGTTGCTGGGTACGGGCGCGCTGTTCGCCTACTTCGGCCAGACCTACCAGACCGGCGCCGATCCGTGGCAGCTGTTTGCGCTGTGGGCGGCGCTCACGCTGCCCCTGGCGCTGGCCGTGCGCAGCGATGTGGTGTGGGTGCCGTGGAACCTGGTCGCCATGGTCGGCATCTCGCTGTGGGCGCAGGCGCACACGGGGCACCGCTGGCGTGTGTCGCCTGCGGACATGACGGTGCACCTGGTCTCCCTGGGCGCCGCTCTGGCTGTGGCGGCGGCCATGCTGCCGCAGGCGCGGCGCTTCACCGGCGCGGGCCTGTGGGCGCTGCGTACGGCGGGCACGCTGGCGCTGGCAATGGTCACTCTCACCGCGCTCGGCGGCCTGTTCCATTCGCCGGTGGCGGGGCACTATGGCCTGGGGCTGGTGCTGCTGGCGGCGGCCGCGGCGCTGGTGGGCATGCGCACGCATTTCGACATCTTTTTGCTCAGCGGTGCGGCGCTGGGGCTCAACATCCTGCTGGTCACGGGGCTGGCGCGGGCCATGTTCTCCAACTCCCGCTTCGACGATTTCGTGGGCTCGCTGCTGCTTATCGGCCTGGTGGCCGCCGGCATGCTGGCCGCCACGGTCAGCGCGGTGACGCGCCTGGCGCGCCGCGCTGCGGCAGCGCAAGGGGAGTCGGCATGAGCGGCGAGCACTCTCTCGATCCCGCAGGCACGGCTGCGGTGAAACCCTCCGCCCTCGATGCCATTGTGCAAAACGCCGTCGCCCAGGGCGTGCTGCCCGCGCACGCCACGGCGGCCGATGCCCGCAAGGCGACCGGCCCCGCGCGCCCCTGGCCCGTGGTGCTGCTCACCGCCCTGGGGGCATGGCTGGCAGCGCTGCCGCTGCTGGCCCTGTTCGCCCTGCTGTTCGGCGAGTGGATCGTGGACGGCGCGGGCGCCTACTTCATCGGCGCCGCTGTGCTGGCCGGCTCCACGGCGGCCCTGCGCAAGGCGGACCTGCCGATCTTCCTGGAGCAACTGGCCTTTCCAGCGCTGCTCACGGGCGCCCTCCTGCTGGGCTTTGCGCTCGGGCGCGACATGGGCGCCCAGCCGGCCGCTGCAGTGATGCTGGTGGTGGCGTTGGCCGTGGCGGTGCTGGTGCCCTTGCCCTGGTTGCGCACCTTGCTGGGTGCGGGCGCTGCCGTGCTGTTCGCGGTCGCCATCTGGCCTGGCAGCCATGGCCGCTGGGCCCTGTCGCCCCTGCTTCCGTGGGGCATGGTGCATGGCGTGCTCGCCGTGTGGGTGGGCCTGCTGCTGTGGCAGCGCCAGGCCCTGGGGCGCGGGGACATGGGCAACCGGGTTGCCGTGCTGCTCGAACCGCTCACCTGCGGCTGGCTGCTGGCCTTGATCTGGGGCCTCTGCGGCCTGTCGGGCCAGACCTTTCTGGTGGGAGGCGCCTTGGGTGCCGGCATCGGCGGCGAGCTGCTGCGCGAAGCCGGTCAGGAGGTCGGGCTGCGCACCCATGCGTTGCAGCGCACGGTGCAGGCCGCCAGCGTGCTGCTGGCCCTGGGCGCCGCCGCCCTGGCACAGCGCGCCTGGCCGGCCCTGCGCCAGCCCCGCGCCGCCGTGGTCGCCCTGGTGCTGGCCTTGCTGTGCTGGTTCTCTCCGCTGTTGGGCTGTGCGCTGCTGACTTTGGTGGTCACCTGCACCACGCGCCGTTGGGGCCAGGCCACGGCGGCTGCGCTGGCCAGCGCCTGGATCATGGGCGGCTTTTACTACCAGCTGGCCTGGCCCCTGGCCACCAAGGCCATGGTGCTCGTGGGCTGTGGCGCCTTGCTGGGTGTGCTGGCCTGGAGTGCCTTGCGCACGCCACGGTCGGGCGTGCCCGCCACGGTTGCCGCTCGCCACTGGGACCATCGCCTGGGCCCCTGGCTGCTGGGCCTGAGCGCGCTGGCCACGGTGGCCGTGGCCAATATCGCCATTGCCGACAAGGAGCACACCATTGCCAATGGCCAGAAGGTCTACGTGCCGCTGGCCCCGATGGACCCGCGTTCGCTGATGCAGGGCGACTACATGCGGCTGGACTTCACCCTGCCGCCGCCGAATGAAACCATCGACTTGCGCAATGCCGGCGTGGAAGGCCTGCTGGGCAGCCGGCCCTATGCTGTTGGCCGGCTCGATGCGCGCGGCGTGGTGGCCTGGGAGCGCATGGAAAAATACGATACGCCGCTGTCTCCTGGCGAGTTCCGCATCCAGCTCACGCCCAAGGACGGCGACTGGACTCTGGTGACCGATGCCTGGTATTTCGCCGAAGGCGATGCCAGCCTGTGGGAAAAGGCCCGGTTTGGTGAATTCCGCGTGCAGCCGGACGGCAAGGCCCTGCTGGTGGGCATGGCGGACGACCAGCTCGTGCCCATAGGCCGTTGATCGTTCACTCCGCCGGCCGGAGGCCGCGCCGCCACGCTGGCCGGCGCAGCAGCGTGAAGGCGCGCAGCAGCCACTCCACCGGCCCGTAGGCATGCCGCGCCATCCAGCGGCGGCTCAGCGCGAGCTGGGCCGCATACAGCGCCACGCAGCCCAGCAGCACCGCGAGCGGAGGCACCCGCCCCACCAGCGCCAGGCCGTAGGCCGTGAACACGAGCGCCCCCACCAGAGACTGCATCAGGTAGTTGGACAGCGCCATGCGGCCCGCGGGTTCCAGCCAGGCGGCCAGCGCCCGGCCGTGGCGGCTGTGCTGCAGCACCCAGAGCAGCGCGGCGACATAGCCCAGTGTGAGGAACGGGGCCGTGGCCAGGTCCACCGCCAGCACCGCGGCAGAGACATGGTCGCTCTGGCGCACCAGGCTGGTCTGCACCGTGGCATAGAGCAAGGCTCCGGCGGCCCCGATGGGCAGGCAGCACCGCATCCACCTGCGCAGGCGCGCTGGCTCCCCTGCGGCGCGGGCCAGATAGCCCGAGCGATGGGCCGCCAGCCCCAGCAGGAACATGGCCAGTGCGCACGGCCCCTGCACGAAAACGATCACGAACCAGACGCCATCGGCCATGTCGCGTCCGCGCTGGGCAATGGCTTCCAGGGGCCCAGCGCGGTAGGCGGCTGCGGCCTGCTGGGCCTTGGCGTGGACCTCGGCCAGCGGCCAGTCCATGGGCGGCGCGAGCGACATCAACCAGGCCAGCAGCCCCCAGCCCAGGGAGACCAGCGCCAGCAGTGCCACGGCCAACGCCGCCGCAGTGCCCGGCCGCAGCCGGCGCATCGGCAGCAGCAACAGGCCCAGCAGCGCATAGGTCACCAGGATGTCGCCCGCGAACAGCAACCAGGCATGCGCCAGCCCCAGCAGCAGCAATCCCGCCAGGCGCCGCAGCATGCGCGGCACAAAGGCGCTGCCCGCGCGCTGGGCCGAGTCCATCTGCAGTGCAAAGCTGTAGCCGAACAGCAGCGAGAACAGGAGGTAGAACTTGGTTTCGAAGACCAGGGCCACGAACCAGCGCACGGCATGGTCTACGGGGCGCGAGAACGCGGGGTCGACCACGCCGAGGCCGAAGTAGGTGGACGCGAAGCTGCCGGCATTGACGAGCAGGATGCCCAGCAGCGCAAAGCCGCGCAGTGCGTCGATGGCGTGTTCGCGGGGCGGTTCGGTGGGAGTCATGGTGAAGAAGGGGCCGCCGCGTTGGGCGGGTGGGGCGCGATGTCCATGGCGCACTGTCAAGTGCGGCACTCCCGCCTGGACGTGCTTGGGCGTATAAAGCGAAGATAAGAACGTGTTCACGATCTTTACGCGGTCCCGTAAAGATCGTGAACACGTTCTAAGTATTACCCACGGAGACAAGACCATGGACATCAGCGCCCCTGTTGCGGACAAGGCCACGGCAGCCACCGATCCGCGTGCCTTCAAGAGCTTTGCGGAGTTCTATCCGTTCTACCTGACCGAGCACAGCAACCGCACCTGCCGGCGGCTGCATTTCGTGGGGTCCAGCCTGTCACTGGTCTGCCTGGCTTTGGCGGTGGCCCTGCGGCAGCCTTGGTTTTTGTTGCTGGGGTTGCTGTGCGGGTATGGGTTTGCGTGGGTGGGGCATTTCGGGTTTGAGAAGAACAAGCCGGCGAGCTTCAAGCGGCCTCTTTACAGCTTCATGGGGGACTGGGCGATGTACCGGGATATCTGGTTGGGGAATGTGCGGTTCTGAGTTTTTTGGACGGCGTGCCTTGTTTGAAGGCGGGGGCCGGGATGTGCGCCCGGCGGCGCAGTAACTTTCTCTTGGGCCGCCAAGAGAAAGTCACCAAAGAGAAGGCGGCCCCCAGTCTGCGTCCCCCATCGCCCGGAGGGCGATGGGGGCAACCTGCGATGCTCGGATCTGGGGTGGTGCCGCAGAACTCGCTGCGTTCTTCGAACTCCGCTCAGACAGCTGCGGCAAGCTAGACGACGCAGCGTGTGTGTCCGTCGGCACACACGCCCACCCCAGCTCCTGCGCTTCTCGGCGCAGCCAGAAGGGGTGGGGAGCGGGTACCACCCGGCTGCTGCTGTCGCAGCTACGGCGGGTGTCGGTGACGCGCTTCGCGGTGCCGACGTTTGGGCGTGATCGCTCTGCCCAGGCCAAGCGCAGCGAGGCAGACCGGGCCGAGCGAAGCAATGGCCCGTGTTGGTATCCCCCCCTTCTGACCGTGCCGAGAAGCGCAGGGCCTGGGGTGAGCGCGTGCCGAAGGACACGCGCATCGTCATCTGGCTCGCCGAAGCTGTTTGACCGGAGCTGCCTCGCAGAGGCAGCGCAGGGAGTTCTTCGGCGTCACCC
>NZ_JBKDTZ010000393.1:0-15659 GCF_046339755.1 Acidovorax sp.
CGACCAGACCCGCAGCATGCCGAAGCGCCACCCGACCTCCAGGATGGCCATGCCCAAGGCGAACAGGTAGGTGCCGATGATGGTGGAGAACTGCAGCACCGAATCGCCCAGCACGTAGGACGCAAGGGCGCCGGCCGCCAGTTCATAGAGCAGGCCGCAGGCCGCCACCACGAACACGCTGGCCAGCAGCGCGACATCGATGGGGCGCACGCCCGGTGCGGGCACGGGGGGGAGGGAGGTGGAGGTAGGGTTCGAGGACAAGCCGCTATTGTGCTGCGAACGGCGAGGGCACAGGCCGCTGGCGGGTGTGCTCAGCGCCCTGAGCGTTTCGGTCAGCAGCGCCCCCGGGCGTTGGCCAGCACCTCCTGGCCCCAGGCGGCCCGTGGGGCCCACATACTGGAAGTTGATTGGTGCATCCCTGTGCCCGCCTCGGCGTGCAGCCTCAGGATGTCCAGACGCCGTGTGTAGTCCTGGCGTGAATGGCGGGCGCACAAGGAGGCCGCGTCAAAACTGGTAGTTCACACTGACCAGCAGGCTGCGCGGGGCGCCCGGCATGGCATCGGAGCGCCAGTATTCCTTGTCCAGCAGGTTCGACAGGGCAGCGGTTGCCGTCCATGCGCCCTGGCGCCAGCCGACCAGCGCATCCCAGCGCGTGTAGCCGGGCACCTGCGAGGTATTGGCGGCATTGAGCCAGCGCGCACTGGTGTGCGTGGCGCCGATCTCTGCGTACCACGGGCCTTGCGGCGCGTAGCGCACGAAGATGTTGCCGTTGCGCAAGGCGGTGTCGGGCAGGTGCTTGCCTACCAAAGCCGGTTGCTGCTTGTCGGCCACCACCTTGGCACTGGTCACGCCCACGCCGCCGCGCACGTACCACGACGAGGCCACGCGGCCTGCGGCGCTGAACTCGATGCCGCGCGAGCGCTCCTTGCCGCGCACGGTCCAGGTGAATGGGTCATTGACCGCGTCGGGACGGTAGCGGATGTTGGCATGCTGCAGCTGGTAGGCCGACAGCTGGGTGGAGAGGGCGCCGCCCAGCCAGTCGCTCTTCACCCCCACTTCGATCTGGCGCGAGTACTGGGGTTCGGCGTCGTACACGGCGGTGGGCGAGACATCCACGCTGATCATGCCGCGCCCGCCGTAGGGCGAGTAGCTCTTGTTCCACGAGGCGTACAGGCTGTGTTCGCGCACCGGCTGCCAGACCACGCCCAGGCGCGGGCTCACCGAGTCGCCGTCGTAGCCACGGCCCACACTGGTCAGCAGGTTGGTGCTGTGGAAGTCGAAGCGGTCGTAGCGCAGGCCGGCCAGCACTTTCCACTCGGGCGTCAGGCTGATGAGGTCCTGCACGTACAGGGCCTGGCTTTCAGCCTTGTGCAGGTTGTGCTGGGTCGGGTTGCCCTGGGCCGGCCTGGCGCCCCAGGCGATGGGCTGCAGCGGGTCGTAGCTGAAGGTGGACGCGGGCTGGCCGATGCGCGGATGGCGCTTTTCCTCGCTCACTTCCACACCCACCAGCACCTCGTGCTGGATGCTGCCAGTGCTGAACTTGCCCGTCAGGTCTACCGTGTTGGACAGGGTCTCGTTGGCCGTCTGCTGCCAGGCGTAGTTGGGCCGCACCTGGCCGCGCCAGGTGCAGGCCGCGCCCGCCGAGGTCTGGCCCGCCGCATTGCAGTAGGTGCCGGCGAAGTAGTGGTCGAAGTCCTGGCTGGCCTCGCGCTTGCTGGCCACCCAGCGCACGCTCCAGGCCTTGTTGAAGTCGTAGGAGAGGTCCGAGCGCAGCACGCGCAGGCGGTCTTCCACATAGTCGTCCGGGTGGGCGAAGCCCTTGCGGATCGAGACGCCGGCCGGCAGCTGGTCGTAGGCCGGGCCCCGGTCGGGCGCGCGCCAGATGTTGTCGTAGGTGTACTGGCCGGCCCAGCGCAGGCCGGTGCGGGTGTCCACCAGGATGCTGGGCGAGACCATCTCGTTCTGGTTGCTGATGCCGCTGCGGAAGCTGTTGGCCTGCTCGCGGTCGGCCGTCAGGCGCACCGCCACGTGCTCGTTGATGACCTTGTTGATATCGAGCGTGCCGCCGTAGTTGTCCCACGAGCCGCCGCGCAGGGTGATGCTGCTCTTGGCATCGAAACGCGCCTGCTTGCTCACCAGGTTCACGATGCCACCGCCGCTGCTGCGGCCGTAGAGCACCGAGGCCGGGCCCTTCAGGATCTCGATGCGCTCCACATTGGCCGTGCTGCGGCGCACCTGGCCGCTCTCGCGCACGCCGTCGCGGTAGATGTCGCCCGAGTCGGCGTTGAAGCCGCGGATCATCACGCCCTCGCCGCGCATGTCGTACTTGGTGTTCACGCCCGGCACACCGTCGAGCATGATCGCCAGGTCATTGATGCCGTAGCTCTTGTATTTGTTGACCTCCAGCGTGTCGATGGTCTGCGGGATGTCCCGCGGCGCCATATAGGTCTTGGTGGCGGTGGTCACGCCCTCGGGGCGCACATCGTCGGCGTCGTACTGCGAGCCTGTGACCTGCACGGCAGGCAGTGCGGCATCGGCCTGGGCCCAGGCCTGCTGCGCTGTGCCCAGCAAGGCCAGCAGGCTGGCGGCTGCGGTGGCTGTCCAATGAAAACGGGCAGCCTTGTTGCTGCCCGCAGGGTGCTTGTGTGCCATGGGTACTCCAGATATTCGAACGTGCAGCCCCTCCGGCCGCTACCGCTCACACGAAGTACACATTTTAATACAAACGATAATTATTCTTATTCAACTCTTTGCACGCCAAGGCACAAACGCGAGCAGGGCCCGTGAAGGCCCGTTGGAATGCGCCACCCCCTGCCCTCAATGGATGGCGGCGGCGACGATGAGGCTGATGCCCAGGCACATGGCAGCCACCACGACGCCCAGCGCCACATTCTGCTTCTCGACAATCTCGCCCCACAGGTCGTAGGGGGTGATCTTGTCGACGATGACAAAGCACAGCCAAAAGATGACGACGCCGATCAGCGCGTACAGGATGGACCCGAGGAACGCCGCGGGCTTGAGCCATTCGATTCCCATCATGGTGGAAGCTCCTTGATAAATTACTTGTGCCCGCCGCCGCCGCTGGAATAGCCGCCGAACGAGCCGCCCGAACTGCGGTAACCACTGCCGGACGACCCGGAACAGTTGCTCAGCAGGATCAGCAGGATGATGATGACGATCGCGATGATGATGATGGTGCCGCAGCCCAGGCCCGATTTGGCCACGAAGGGCCCCGGGTCGTCGCGCTGCAGCACGTCTTTCTTGTCTTCGAGCTTGAAGGCCTTGGCCACGGTATCGCTGGCCAGCTTGTCACCCGAGGACCAGGTCACCTCATTGGGCGTCTGCTCCATCGACAGCAGGCCCTTCGCGCTGGCGAAGTCGCGGTTCGAGGTCTTCTGGCCGCGCGTGACCTGCCAGTAGAACTCGCCGAGCACATAGGTGGTCTCGGCCTCGTAGCTGTATTTGAGCTGGTAGGTGGTGCCCAGGTAGGTGGCGCTGCGGCCGCTGGCCGCCATCTGCGGCGCACCCGTGGTGGGGCGCACCATGCTCCAGCCGTCCTCGGCATCGACCAGGAAAGCAAAGCCGCGCTTCTGGTTGTACAGCAGGTACTCGCTCCAGCCGAAGTGCTCGTCGTCGCCGGGCTCCACCCCCATGCGGTGCTGGAAGCCCACCACCTGCCAGTGCACGCCTTGCAGCTGGCCCTTGCTGCCCAACGGGATGATGGGGCGCACGGGCTCGTCCTGCTCGGCCGAGCGCAGCTCGCCGCCCACGCCGCTATCGAGCGAGATGATGCTCGCGCACGACCCGCAGGTGACGCTCTTGGTGGTGGACAGCTGCACCTGCACCGGTGCACCGCAGTGCGGGCAATTGAACTGGCGGCCCTTCTCGTCCTTGGCCGACTCGTCCTTGAGGCCGGTGAGCTTCAAGTCCTCCAGCAGCACGGCACGGCCGCGCTCCAGGTGCGGCGGCGTATGGCCGTAGTCGATGCTGAGCACCTCGCCATCGGCGCTGCGCAGCTCGACCATGTCGAAGGGCTGGCCCAGCGGCGGCAGCTTGGGCAGCTCGCCCTGGGCCGAGATCAGCGTGGCGCTGCCGCTGAAGGCGACGGAGTACGACTTGCCGGAAATGGCCGTGGTGGCGCCGATGCGAAAGCGGCTGGCCTCGGGCAGCTCGCGCCCGGCTTCCATGGGCCGCGTGAACACATAGGCGCCGTTGTCCTCGCCCAGGCTGGCCAGGGTGCCATCCTGCAGGAAGGCGGACCACTCGGTCCAGACACCCGCCTCGGTCTTGTACTGCAGCCGGCCGATCAGCGTGAACGGGATTTCCTTGCCGTCGAGCGTGATGCGCCCGCTGGCCATGAGCTGCAGCGGGCTGTGGTCGTCGAACAGCTCGGCCATCTTGCCCAGGCGCTGCAGCACGTCGCCGCTGCGCACCACGGTGCTCTGGCAGTAGCCGCAGACGGCGTGCGTGGACTGCGCGCTGCGGAATTCAACCGGCGCGCCGCAGCCCGGGCAGGGCGCGCGGTAGGAACGCTGTGTGGGTTCAGTGGCCATTCGGACGGTGCGCTCGACAGCCGGGTGCGGCCATGCAGGGGCCCGTCAGCCCGCTGCTGCCCGCACGCCTGGCGCCGGTAGCGAAGGTAGGTTGCACCGGCCTCAGATCAGCTTCTTGAGCAGTTCGGACTTCTTGGCATCGAACTCTTCCTGGGTCAGGATACCCTTGGACTTGAGTTCACCGAGCTTCTCGAGCGTGGCCATCACGTCCTCGGGCTTGACGCCGGTCGCCGCGGCCACGGCCGCCGCTGCGGGAGCGGGGTTGCCGCCACCCTGCAGGCCTTGCTGCAGGTTCTGCGCCATCACCTGGCCCAGCGCCACGCCAGCCCCCAGGCCCATGGCATCGCCCGCGATGCCGCTGCCGCCACCGCTGTTCTCGGCGAACTTGGGGATGGCCTGGGCCGTCTGGTACTGCATGAACTTGGCCATGTCGTTGCCGACCATGCCCATGCCGATCTTCTGGTCCAGGATTTTCTGCAACTCCTCGGGCAGCGAGACGTTCTGCACCGTCAGGTTCTCGATCAGGAGGCCCAGCTTGGCGAAGATCGGCGCGAGTTCCTTGGTCAGCGCGTCGGCGAACATGACCTGGTTGGCCGCCAGGTCCAGGAAGGGCAGGCCGCTGCCGGCAATCGCGTTGCTGATGTTCTGCAGCACCAGGCCGCGCAACTGGCCTTCGAGGTCGCCCACGGGGTAGACATCGCGCGTGCCCGAGATCTCGGTGTGGAACAGCTTGGGGTCGGCAATGCGGAAGGCGTAGTTGCCGAAGGCGCGCAGGCGAACCGCACCGAAGTCCTTGTCGCGGATGGTGATGGGCTGGGGCGTGCCCCATTTCTGGTCGATCTGCTGGCGCGTGCTGAAGAAGTAGACATCGCTCTTGAAGGGCGACTCGAACAGCTTGTCCCAGTTCTTGAGGTAGGTCAGCACCGGCAGCGTCTGCGTGGTGAGCTTGTAGGTGCCGGGGCCGAAGACGTCCGCCACCTTGCCTTCGTTGACGAACACGGCCATCTGCGACTCGCGCACCACCAGCGTGCCGCCGTTCTGGATTTCCATGCCGCTCATCGGGAAGCGCCAGGCCAGCGTGCCATCGCCATCCTCGGTCCACTGGAGGACGTCGATGAACTGTTTCTTGATGAAGTCCATGAGGGCCATGTCTGCTCCCTAGTGCGTTGCCGCAGTTGAAAAGACGTCCATCATAGCAACGGGGTTGGCACCGCCAAGGGCATTTTGATTCCCCAGTGCGTGACGGAATTCACGGTGTGGCGGGGCGGCAGCCAAAGCGCGGTCATCAATAGTTTCAATGCTGAAACTAGCCGAACTCAATTGGCCCTGGCTATTGAGAATGCCTACCATTTCATGACCGGCGGCACTGCCGCACGAATGAAGAAAGGATTCCACCATGGCCCGCATCCGCCAACTCGCCCAGCAGAACAAGACCATGCTCATGAAGACCGGCAGCTACTACCTGATCCACATCAGCGTGGCGGCCATGGTGGCCTATGCCGTCACGGGCAACCTCTGGGCCTCGCTCACGCTGAGCCTGCTCGAACCCACGGTGCAGGCCGTGGCCTTCTTCTTCCATGAAAAGGCCTGGGACCGCGCGGCCCGCCGCCGCTCAGCCAGCGCTGCCGATGCCCTGCCTGCCGCGGCCTGACGGCCATGCGCAAGCAGTTCACCCAATGGGCACAGCAGCTTCTCGCGGCCTACGCCCAGGTGCATTGAACGCCGCCTGGCCGCGGGCTCAATGTCCCTCGAAATCCACCAGGGTGTAGAGCGGCAGGCCTGATTCCCTCAGTCGCTGCGAACCGCCGAGCTCCGGCAGGTCGACGATGGCCGCGCCCTCGGTCACGGTGGCGCCCAGCTTCTCCAGCAGGCGCCGGCCGGCCATCATGGTGCCGCCGGTGGCAATGAGGTCGTCGATCAGCAGCACGCGGTCGCCGGGCTTGACGGCATCGGTGTGCAACTCCACCGTGGCGCTGCCGTATTCGAGTTCGTAGGTCTCCTCCACCGTGGTGAAGGGCAGCTTGCCCTTCTTGCGGATCGGCACGAAGCCCACGTTGAGTTCATAGGCCACCACGGCGCCCAGGATGAAGCCGCGCGCATCGAGCCCGGCCACCACATCGGGACGCAGGGCCTTGTCCATGTAGCGGTGCACGAAGGCATCGATGAGCACGCGGAACACCTTGGGGTCCTGCAGCAGCGGCGTGATGTCGCGGAACTGCACGCCGGGCGCCGGCCAGTCGGGCACGGTGCGGATGTGCTGGCGCAGGTATTCGTTGACGCTGAGGGGCTGCATGGGGTGTGGGGTGGATGGCACAAAGGGTGCGAGTGTAAACACCAGCGCGGGGTCTGCAGCCGCAAATGCGGGCCCATAATGGATCATCGTTACACCTGCGGTACGCAGGCCCTCCTGCCCCTGATCCGACCATCCAGCCACACCGGCCATGCCCATCTCCGTCCTGCTGATCGAAGACGACCGGGAACACGCACGGGCGCTCGTCGATGCATTGGTGGACCCCTGGCTGGGCTGGAAGGCGCACGTGGCGCCCTCGCTCGTGCAGGCACAGCTGTGGCTCAGGGACCACACACCAGACATTGTGCTGGTCTGCCAGCATTTCTCCGACGGCTCGGCCTACGACGTGCTCGAGCACATGGGCCGCGTGCCGGCCATGATCATCGTGGATGCCGGGGCCGACGCCCAGGCGGCGCACGCCATGCGCCACGGCTTTGCCGATTTCGCCATCCGCGACCCCGGCTGCAATTACCTGCTGGCCCTGCCGGCGCAGATCGAAGCGGTGCTCGAGCACAGCAGCAGCCAGCGCGCGCGGCGTGCGGCCGAGGCCATGCTGGCGCGCCAGCACCGGCTGCTGCAGGCCATTTCGCGCGCCCAGGCGGTTTTCATCGCCAGCTCCACGCCCCGCGCGGCATTCGATGCCCTGCTGCACGAGCTCATGGAGCTCACGGGCAGCCGCTTCGGCCTGCTGGGCCAGGTCCAGCGCCACCAGGACGGCAGGCCGCTGCTGCGCCTGCACTCCATGGCCGACGTGGACTGGGACGAGGCTGCACGCGAGCGCTACATGGGCGGCGCCCAGGAGGGCATCGTGCTCGACGACCTGGACTCCCCGCCAGGCCAGGCCATGGCGACCGAGCAGCCGGTGATCCAGAACAACAACCCCGCGGCAGCTGCCGAGCAAGGTGCGGGCCTGCCGCCGGGGCATCCGCCCATCGTCTCCTACATGGGCCTGCCCATCCTGGCCTCGGGCGAGCTGGTCGCCGTGGTGGGGCTGGCCAACCGGCCCGGCGGCTACAGCGCCACCGACGTGCAGTTCCTGCAACCGCTGCTGAGCACCATCGGCCAGCTGGAGCTGGCACGCCGGGCCGAGCTCGCCCGCCGGCAGGTGGAGGAGCAGCTGGCGCGCACCAGCGAGCTGCTGGCCGACAAGACCCGCGCGCTGCAGAGCACCCTGGCCAGCGTGTCGCAGGGCATCACCAAGGTCGATGGCGAGGGCCGCATCCGCGTCTACAACCAGCGCTACCTGGAGCTCTTGAACCTGCCCGAGGAACTGCTCGCGAGAGAGCCCCGGGTGGAGGAGGTGGTGCGCTTCCAGACCGAGCGCGGCGACTTCGGCACCGGCTTCCAGCTGATCGAATCCAAGGCCCGGGACTACGTGGGCGCCGAGTACGCCGCGCATGGCGGCAAGCTGACCATGCCGGACAGCTACGTCCGCCGCACGGTGGCCGGCCGCTTCATCGAGGTGCGCACGCGCCCGCTGGAGGACGGCGGCCGGGTGCGCACCTTCACCGACGTGACCGACTACCTGGGTGCGCTGGAGGCCCTGCGCGAGAGCGAGGCGCGCTGGCGCAGCCTGACCCAGCTGTCCTCCGACTGGTATTGGGAGCAGGATGCCGAGTTCCGCTTCGTACGCCTGGAGGGCAGTCCGCAGAACAAGATGGACCTGCCCGACAACCAGCTCTATGGCCTCACGCGCTGGGAGTTGCCCAATACCTTTGCAGACGACGGCCAGTGGCGCGCGCACCGCGAGCAGCTCGCGCAGCGCCAGGTGTTCCGCAATTTCGAGATCCAGCGCATGTCGGCCGCGGGCGAGCCGATCTGGGTGTCCATCAGCGGCGAACCGATCTTCAATGCCGAGGGCGAGTTCACGGGCTACCGCGGGCTGGCGCGCGACATCACCGAGCGCAAGCGCGCCGAGGCCGAGATCCAGCGCCTGGCCTTCTACGACGAATTGACCAAGCTGCCCAACCGCCGCCTGCTGCTGGACCGGCTGGAGCGCGTGGCGACGGCCTGCGAGCGCGAGGGCCAGCATGGCGCCCTGCTGTTCCTGGACCTGGACAACTTCAAGGGCATCAACGACACCATGGGCCATGAGTGGGGCGACCGCCTGCTGGTGCAGGTGGGTGACCGCCTGCGCGCCAGCGTGCGCGCCACCGACACCGTGGCGCGCCTGGGGGGCGATGAATTCGTGGTGGTGCTGGCCGGCCTGAGCAGCGAGGAGACCGGGGCCGCCGTCGAGTCGGAGGCGGTGGCGCAGAAGGTGCTGCAGGCCCTCAACGAGCCCTACGACATGGATGGCAGCGAGCTGCACAGCACGCCCAGCATCGGCATTGCGCTGTTCCGCAACCGGGAGCAGCCCGTCAACGAACTGCTCAAGCGGGCCGATCTGGCGATGTACCAGGCCAAGGCCCAGGGGCGCAACACGCTGTGCTTCTTCGACCCGGCCATGCAGGCGGCGGCCACGGCGCGCTCGGCGCTGGAGGGCGACATCCGCCAGGGCATCCAGCGCAACGAGTTCCTGCTGCACTACCAGCCCGTGGTCAACGCCACGGGCCAGACCATGGGCGCCGAGGCCCTGGTGCGCTGGCAGCACCCGCAGCGCGGCATGGTGCCGCCGGGTCAGTTCATTCCACTGGCCGAGCAGACCGGGCTGATCCTGCCGCTGGGCCAGCGCGTGCTGCACCTGGCCTGTGAGCAATTGGCGCGCTGGAACCGCGACAGTGCCACAGCGGCCTGGACCGTGGCCGGGAACGTGAGCGCGCAGGAGTTCCGCCACACCGAATTCGTGCCCCAGGTGCTGCAGGCGCTCTACACCACGGGCGCCGATCCGGGGCGGCTCAAGCTGGAGCTGACCGAGAGCCTGCTGCTCACCGACGTGGAGGAGAGCATCGTGAAGATGCAGGTGCTGCGCAACCTGGGCGTGGGCTTCTCGCTCGACGACTTCGGCACCGGCTACTCCTCGCTGGCCTACCTCAAGCGCCTGCCGCTGGACCAGCTCAAGATCGACCAGAGCTTCGTGCGCGACGTGCTCACCGACCCCAACGACGCCGCCATTGCCTGCACCATCGTCGCGCTGGCGCACAGCCTGGGCCTGGACGTGGTGGCAGAAGGGGTGGAGACCGAGGGCCAGCACGACTTCCTGCTGCGCAACGGCTGCCAGCAGTTCCAGGGCTATCTCTTTGGGCGGCCCGGCCCCGCAGAGGCGCTGCAGCCCGGCTGATCCGGCCTGTCAGCCTTTCAGCAACTTGGCCTCGGCCAGGCTCAGCGCCGCGGGGTGGCCCGACAGCACCAGCGTGTCGCCCTCGGCCAGCGCCGCATCGTCCACCGCAGCACTCACATGGCCGTTGGCTCGGCGCAGGTTGACCACGCGCACGCCCATGGCAGGCAGGGCCAGCTCGCCCAGCGCCTGGCCCAGGGTCTTGGCGCCCAAAGGCAGGGTGACGGTGGCCAGGCGCTCCTGGTCGCGCTCGTTGACGGTGTCGTCGTCGGCCCCGTGGAAGTAGCCGCGCAGCAGGTTGTAGCGCGCATCGCGCTGGTCCTGCACCAGGCGCAGCACGCGGCGCATGGGCACGCCCACCAGGGCCAGGGCATGGCTGGCCATCATCAGCGAGCCTTCGATGGCCTCGGGCACGACCTCGGTCGCGCCGGCATCCCGCAGCTTGTCCAGGTGCAGGTCGTCCTGCGTGCGCACCACCACCGGCACCTGCGGGGCATGGGAGCGGGTGTTGGCCAGCACCTTGAGCGCGGCGGGCACGTCGATGTAGGTCACGGCCACGGCGCTGGCACGCACCAGGCCAGCCGCCATGAGCGCCTGCAGGCGCGTGGCGTCGCCATACACCACCGAGTCGCCGGCGGCGGCGGCCTGGCGCACGCGGTCCGGGTCCAGGTCGAGCGCCATGTAGGGAATGCCTTCGTGCTCCAGCATGCGCGCCAGGTTCTGGCCCGAGCGGCCGTAGCCGCAGATGATCACGTGCTTGCTCGAATTGATGGACTTGCGCGCAATCGTCGTCATCTGCAGCGACTGCTGCAGCCAGTCGCTGGCCACCAGCCTCATCACGATGCGGTTGCTGTGCATGATGAGGAAGGGCGTGGCCAGCATGGACAGCACCATGGCCGCCAGGATGGGGTTCATGAGCGCGGGCTGCACCAGGTTGTTGGTCTGGGCCAGCGACAGCAGCACGAAGCCGAACTCGCCGGCCTGCGCCAGGTACAGCCCGGTGCGCAGCGAGACCCCTGTGGTGGCCCCCATGCCGCGCGCCAGCACCAGGATCACCACCAGCTTGAGCGTGATCGGCACCACCAGCAGCGCCAGCACCAGGCCCCAGCGGTCGACCAGGATGTGCCAGTCCAGCATCATGCCGATGGTGATGAAGAACAGCCCGAGCAGCACGTCGTGGAAGGGCCGGATGTCGGTACCCACCTGGTGGCTGTACTCGGTCTCGGACACCAGCACGCCGGCGATGAAGGCCCCGAGCGCCAGGCTCAGGCCGGCCACCTCGGTGAGCCAGGACAGGCCCAGGGTGATGAGCAGCAGGTTGAGCATGAACAGCTCTTCGCTCTTGCGGCGCGCAACCAGGGTCAGCCACCAGCGCATCACGCGCTGGCCGCCGGTGAGCAAGAGGCCCACCAGCACCGTGGCCTTGAGCAGGGCCCAGCCCAGAGCCACCAGAAGCTTGTCGGGCGAAGACCCCAGGGCCGGGATCAGCACCAGCAGCGGCACCACGGCCAGATCCTGGAACAGCAGGATGCCCATGACATTGCGGCCGTGCTCGCTTTCGAGTTCGGCGCGCTCGGCCATGAGCTTGACCACGATGGCCGTGCTGCTCATGGCCATGACGCCCGACAGGGCCAGGGCCGTCTGCCAGCCCATGTCCCAGATACCGCCGAGCAGGTAGGAGAAGGCCAGCGAACCACCGGCCGCCAGGGTCATGGTCACCACCACCTGCATCAGCCCCAGGCCGAACACCTGGCGGCGCATGGCGCGCAGCTTGGGCAGGCTGAACTCCAACCCGATGGCGAACATCAGGAACACCACGCCGAACTCGCCCAGATGGCGCACGCCCTCGGAGTTCTGGGCCAGTGCCAGCGCATGCGGGCCGATCAGCACCCCGGCGGCGAGGTAGCCCAGCATGGGCGGCAGCTTCAGGCTGCGGCAGACCACCACGCCCAGCACCGCGGCCAAGAGGTAGAGCAGGGTGAGGGCGAGTGAGGACATAGGCTGATGCTATCCGAGCCCGGGCAGGCCGGTCGATAGAATCTCGCGCATGACCGCCGTACCTCCCCCTTTCGATGCCGAGCAGGCGCTGCGCCTGGCCCGCGAGACCTTCGGCATCGAAGCCGCCGCCCTGAACGCCCTGGCCGCCCGCGTGGATGCACGCTTTGCCAACGCCGTGCAGATGGCGCTGTCCATCCGCGGCCGCGTGGTCGTGATGGGCATGGGCAAGAGCGGCCATGTGGGCCGCAAGATCGCTGCCACCCTGGCGTCCACGGGCACGCCGTCCTTCTTCGTGCACCCGGGCGAGGCCAGCCATGGCGACCTGGGCATGGTGACCGAGCACGATATGGTGCTGGCCATCTCCAACAGCGGCGAGAGCGGCGAACTCACCGCCATCCTGCCGGTGCTCAAGCGCCTGGGCGTCCCGCTGCTGGCCCTGACCGGCGGGCTCGATTCCACCCTGGCGCGCCACGCCGACCTGGTACTCGACTGCAGCGTGGACCGCGAAGCCTGCCCGCTGAACCTGGCCCCCACCGCCAGCACCACGGCCCAGCTGGCCATGGGCGACGCGCTGGCCGTGGCCCTGCTCGATGCGCGCGGCTTCCGCCCCGAAGACTTCGCGCGCTCGCACCCCGGTGGTGCCCTGGGCCGCAAGCTGCTGACGCATGTGAGCGACGTCATGCGCTCGGGTGGCGACGTGCCGCGCGTGGCGCCCGAGGCCTCGTTCAGCGAGCTGATGCGCGAGATGAGCGCCAAGGGCCTGGGCGCCTCGGCCATCGTGGATGCGGCCGGCCAGATCCTGGGCATCTTCACCGATGGCGACCTGCGCCGTCGCATCGAGGCCGGCGCCGATCTGCGTGCCGCCACCGCAGCCCAGGTGATGCACCCTTCACCCCGGCGCATTGCCCCGGACGCCCTGGCCGTGGATGCCGCCGAGCTCATGGAGGCCCACAGCATCACCAGCGTGCTGGTGGTGGACGCTGCCGGGGCACTCGTCGGCGTGGTGCATATCGGCGACCTGATGCGCGCCAAGGTGATCTGAGCCATGGCGAGCCCCCTTTCTGGACAGCCGGCCTTGCACTTCGCCCCCGAACTCCTGTTGCGCGCCCAGGCTGTGCGCGTGGCCTTCTTCGACGTGGACGGCGTGCTCACCGATGGCAGCCTGCTGTTCACCGACGCCGGCGAAACCATCAAGCGCTTCAACACCCTGGACGGCCACGGCCTCAAGCTGCTGCAGAAGGCCGGCATCACGCCGGCCGTGATCACCGGCCGCGACTCGGCCCCGCTGCGCGTGCGCTTGAAGGCGCTGGGTGTGGAGCACGCCGTCTTCGGCACTGAGGACAAGCGCCCCGCGGCCGAGGACATCCTGGCCCGGCTGGGCCTCACCTGGGACCAGGCCGCCGCCATGGGCGATGACTGGCCCGACCTGCCCGTGATGCGCCGCAGCGCGCTGGCCTGCGCGCCGGCCAATGCCCAGATCGAGGCCCGGCAGAACGCCCACTATGTGACCACCGCGCGCGGTGGGGATGGCGCAGCGCGCGAGTTCTGCGATCTGCTGCTCGTCGCCACCGGGCACTATGCCCGCCTGCTGGCAGACTACACCGCATGACCGCCGTCCCGCATTCTTCGCCCGCCACCCCCGACCTGCTTGCCGGAGGCCGCCCATGAGCCGCCGCCGCATGCTGCAGCAAAGCTGGGAGCGCATTACCCTTTACCTGCCGGTGATGATCATGGGCCTGCTGGCCCTGGGCACCTGGTGGCTGGTGCGCAATGCGCCCGCGCCCCTGGCGCCGGCCACGCAGAAGGCCCGCAGCAACCAGCCCGACTATTCGATGAAAGCGTTCTCGGTCAAGAGCTTCGATGCCAAGGGCCGGCTGCAAAGCGAGGTGCAGGGCGACCTGGCACGGCACTTCCCGGATACGGACACGCTGGAAATCGACCATGCGCGCATGCGCTCGGTGGCGCTGGACGGGCGTCTGACCCTGGCCACGGCCAACCGCGCCCTGAGCAATGCCGACGGCAGCGAAGTCCAGCTGTTCGGCAATGCCATCGTCACGCGCGAGCCGCTGCCCGCCCGCTCCGGCGTGGCCGCCCAGCCGCGCATGGAGTTCCGCAGCGAATTCCTGCACGCCTACACCCAGACCGAGCGCGTGCGCTCGGACAAGCCCGTGGTGCTGACGCGGGGCAATGACCGCTTCACGGCCGATGGCATGGACTACGACCACCTCGACCAGGTGCTGCAGCTGCGCGGGCGGGTCAAGGGCGTGCTCATGCCGGGTCCCGCCAAGTAAGCTGGCGCTGCACCATGCCATCCGCCACCACCACCAAGGCCTTCATGACCCTGCAAGAGCAAACACCACTGGCCTTCATCACCGGCGCCTCCAGCGGCATCGGCCAGGCCCTGGCCCTGCGCTTTCACCAGGCCGGCTACCGCCTGGCCCTGGTGGCGCGCCGCACCGAGGAGGTCAAGGCATGGGCGGTCGCGCAGGGCATCGACCCGGCGGACTACGCGATCTACGGCGCCGATGTCGCGGTGGTGGACAGCATCGTCGCCGCCGGGCGCGACTGCCTGGCGCGCCAGGGCGTGCCCGACGTGGTGATCGCCAATGCCGGCATCAGCGTGGGCATGGACACGGCCGTGCGCGGCGACATCGACGTCATGGCGCGCACCTTCGCCACCAACAACATCGGCATGGCCGCCTCCTTCCACCCCTTCGTCGACGCCATGGTGCAGCGCGGCAGCGGCACCTTCGTGGGCATCGGCAGCGTGGCCGGCATCCGCGGGCTGCCCGGCCATGGCGCCTACTGCGGCAGCAAGGCCGCGGTCATCAGCTACTGCGAAAGCCTGCGCGGGGAGATGCGGCCCCATGGCGTGCGCGTGGTGACCATCTCGCCCGGCTACATCGACACCCCGCTGACCCAGCGCAACCGCTACGGCATGCCCTTCCTCATGAAGGCCGAGGATTTTGCGGAGCGCGCCTACCGCGCCATCACCGCAGGCGTCACCTACCGCGTGATCCCCTGGCAGATGGGCGTGGTGGCCAAGCTCATGCGCCTGCTGCCCAACTGGGTATACGACAAGGCTCTGGCTGGCCGGCCGCGCAAACGCCGAGAAGACGAGTGACAACCCCCTGAGCCCCTTCGCGCCTCGGTGCGTCCACCAGAGGCGGCCACGCTTCACTACCGTCCAAGCCTGCGCAGGCAGGCTTGGAGCCGCGGCCCTCAGCCCCTTCTCTCGGATGGCTGAGCCGTTCGGGAAGGGGGACACCGCCAGCGCGGCGCTTCGCGCCACCGAAGATCGCGGCAAAGCCGTGCAAAAGATCCGGGCATGAAAAAAGCCCCCGAAGGGGCTTGTCCTGGGTGCGCGCGAGGCGCTGCCGGTTGGCTCAGTAGCCGCTGTTGCCGCCACCACCGTAGCCGCCGCCACCGCCGCTGCGGCCACCTCCGCCGCCGTTGCGCGAGCCGGAGCCGTAGGGGCTGCGGAAACCGCCTTCGCTGCGGCCGCCACCACCGTAGCCACCACCGCCGCCGCCATCACCACGGCCAACGCCGCCGTAACCGCCACCGCCGTCACCACGGCCGCCACCACCACCGTAGCCGC
>NZ_JBKDTZ010000394.1:0-3993 GCF_046339755.1 Acidovorax sp.
CCCCCCCATATATACTGCTACGGCGACAACCGAGATCGACACTTATGGAGCGTCGTCGGCAGCGGCAGATGTGAATCCGAGACAGGTGTAAGCCTGCCTGGCGGCCCCAGACCGCGCATGGGCGGCACGCGCTGCTGGATCCAGGTGAACACGCGCACCTGCATGAAGCCGCCGAGCAGGCCGATGGCCAGCATCAGGCCAGCGCCCTGCCATGTGGCGTCGATCATGCCCATGGGGATGAACAAGAGGCCAATCACGGCATCGAAGACCAGGATGGTCAGGCCCAGGCTGCCCACGCGCAGGCGCGGGAACATGCCCGAGGCCACCATGCCCGCCAGCGTGCCCGCTCCGTGGGCGCCCAGCATGGTGCCGAAGGCGGCCGCGCCCAGCGTGGGCGTGCTGCTGGCCAGCACCGGCACGGCGATGTGAATGGGCCCCATGATGAACAGGGCGATGGCGCTCCAGTAAAGGAAGCAGGTGCGCAGCTCGGCATCGCGCCAGAAGTGCACCAGGCCTTGGGCCACCGACGCCAGCACCGCCGTTGGCGCCCCTTGCGGCACCGGTGACGCGCCTTCCAGCATGCGCACCTTCGCCAGCGTCCAGGCCGAGATGCCGAAGCTCAGCGCGTCGAGCGCAAAGGCTATGCCGATGCCCGTGGCGTTGGCGCGGGCCTCGGCACCGGTGCCTGCACTGCCGTCGCCGAACAGCGCGATCAGCAGTCCCGCGAGCAGCGGCCCCAGGAACATGGTCAGTTGGCGCAACCCCAGGCTGATGCCATTGGCTGCCTGCAACTGGGCGCGCGGCACCACGTGCGGCATCATGGCGGTGCCCGCAGGGATGCTGAAGGCCGTGGCCAGGCCGATGGCCAGCGACAGCACATACACCATCCACAGCGTGAGCGTGCCCGTGAGCACCAGGCCGCTGAGCAGGGCCAGCAGCACCAGGTTGATGTACTTGGTGAGCATCAGCACCTCTTTGGGCGAATAGCGGTCGACCAGCGCGCCGCCGATCAGGATGAACAGCGCACGCGGCACGCTCATGAGGGCCAGCACGGTGCCCAGCACCAGGGTGTCGCCGGTCATCTGCAGCACCAGCCAGGGCAGGGCGATCAGGGTGAACTGGTCGCCCAGCATGGTGAGCGCCGAGCTGCCGGTCAGCCAGCGGAAGCTGGGATCGCGCCAGAGTGCGGCGCGCGGATCAGCACCACTGGGCGCTTGCGGGTTGTGTTGGGGTGAAGGCATGGTTTTGTCTCTGGAAGCAAAGGGTGGAGTGGGACGAGGAGGCGGCGGCGTCAGGCAGGGCGCAGCCCGGGCTGCCTGCCGCGCCGCTGCTGCAATGCGCCGGCCAGGGCCAGGCCAAACAGCAGCGCCGCCGCGTGGCACAGGAGCACCATGGCCGTGTGCAGGCCGCGGCCTGCCGTGGCAGGTGCCAGCAGGGCGTCGATGAGCACGCCGGTGAACAGGAAGAGGGCAAGCGCCAGGGCCTCGGGCTGCGCGGCTGATTCCGCCAGCACGCCGGCCAGCAGCAGGCAGGCCGTGCCGGCCACGGCATACAGCGGCCAGTGGCCTGTGGGTTGAAGCAGCAGTGCGCGCCAGCCGGTCTCTGGGGCTGGCGTGGGCGTGTGCAGGAGGGGGTTCATGGTGTCGGTCCAGGGTGTCTGGGGACCGACTGTGGGGCCTCACGTTGCGTGAGGGTCAAGCGCTTTTTGCGGGATTTTTCGTGGTCACGCTGTGGCGCCTGCATGGGCCAGCGCCGCATGCAGGTAGGCCCGTACCGGTGCGCTCAGGGGCGATCCCGCCTGCAGCAGCGGCTCCTGCGCCGATGCGGTCAGCAGCTTCTGGCGCAGTACCGGGTCGTTGCGCGTGAGCTGGCCGAACAGTCCATCCCAGCGCTGCGCGGCGGCCATGGCGTACGGGTGGCAGGCGGGCACCTGCCGTGCCAGCAACTGCTCCACCTGCGCCTGCAGTTCGGCCCATTGGGTGTGCGGCACGTGGCCCAGGGAGCGCAGGTCGTCGCGCGTGAGGTACTTTTCGAGCAGGGCCATGCGCAGCTTGATCGCGGTTTCGACGAACTCGATCATGTCGCCCGGTGGCGCATGGTTGCGCCCCTGCGTGCTGGGCTCGGTGCGGAACATGTGGCCCCAGCGGTCCAGCAGGTCCAGGTCGCCGCCCATCCAGTGCAGCATCAGTGCCATCCAGCGGTAGGCCAGGGCCTGGACCTCGGGGCTGTCGGGCGGTTGCTGGCGGTCCATGGCGCTGCGCACCAGGTCCTTGACGATCAGCCAATCGGCCTCGATCAGGCTCCAGTTCACGAAGATCTGCTTGAGCTCGGCCGAGCTGAAGTACTTGCCGTAGGTGGTCATCAGTGCCAGTGCTTCGAGCCAGTTGCCCATGTCGGGCTCGGCCCCGGCCATCAGGCCGTCGCGCAGCATGGTCAGGCGTGCGCGCAACTCGGTTGCCTGGGTGATCTGCTGGTCCAGCGCGCGGATCTGCTGACCGATGATGCGCTCGGGCGCCACGCCATCGCCAGCCAGCAACTCGCCGATGTCGCCGAGCGCCAGCCCCATCTGGCGCATGGTCTGGATGGCGTGCAGGCGCTGCACGTCGGCCTGGCTGTACAGGCGGTAGCCGGCCTCGGAGCGGCCCGAAGGTGCCAGCAGCCCGATCTCGTCATAGTGGTGCAGGGTGCGCACCGTGAGGCCGGTGCGGCGGGCCAGTTCACCGACCTTGAGCAGCATTGCGTGATGGCCCGCGCGCCGATAACTTCTTTTCTTCTGTTTTTTACTTGCCGACGGAAATCAGTTCGATCTCGAAGTTCAGCGTGGCGTTGGGCGGGATCACGCCGCCGGCACCATTGGCACCGTAGGCGATGGCCGGTGGGCAGGTCAGCTTGGCCTTGCCGCCGGGCTTCATGCGCTGCACGCCTTCGGTCCAGCAGGGGATCACGCGGTTGAGCGGGAACGAGGTGGGTTCGCCGCGCTTGTAGGAGCTGTCGAACTCCTTGCCATCGAGGAAGGTGCCTTTGTAGTGGACCTTGACGGTGTCGGTGGCCTTGGGTGATTCGCCGGTGCCGTCCTTGATCGATTCATAGACCAGGCCGCTGGAGGTGGTGACGGGTTTGGCTTGTTGGGCCATGGCGGCGGGGGCGATGGCGAGGGTGGCGAGCAGCAGGCACAGGGTGTGGCGCAAGGGGTTCTCCTTCGAGTATTTCAAACAGGCGCGATCTTAGTCGTGTTCTTGTGGGTGTCCGTTCGATGTTGTTTCGGTGGGTGCTTCTGTAGTTGTTTTGAGGTCGGAGGCCGGGATGTGCGCCCGGCGGCGTGGCTGCTTTGAAAGCATGCCTGTGCCGAGGGCGGGAGCCGGGTCTCGGCCCGGCGGCCGAGGTACCTTTCTTTGCGTCGCCAAAGAAACGTACCCCAAAGAAAGGCGACCCCGCTGCCCGTGTCCCCCTCGCCACAGGCGAGGGGGCAGCCTGCGATGCTCGGTCCTGGGGTGTGCCGCAGAACTCGCTGCGTTCTTCGAACTCCGCTCAAACAGCTGCGGCAAGCTTGACAACGAGGCGCGTGTCCTTCGGCACGCGCTCACCCCAGGCCCTGCGCTTCTCGGCACGGTCAGAAGGGGGTGGGAACGGGCCCCACACGGGCCATTGCTTCGCTCGGCCTGTGGTCCTTCGCTGCGCTCGGTTCGCCAGGGCGATCGCCCAGCCGTCGGCAGCGCGCAGCGCGAACCGACCCCAGGCGCAGCTGCGCAAGCAGCAGCCGTGTGGTACCCGCTCCCCACCCCTGCTGGCTGCGCCGAGGAGCGCAGGAGCTGGGGTGGGCGTGTGTGCCGAAGGACACACACGCTTCGTTGTCTAGGGTGTGTTGACATTCAGGCCATACAGACGATGGCGCCGACGAGGCTGATGAACGAGGTAAACCGTTCGGCCAGTTTTTCGTAGCGAGTCGCTATTCGACGATAGTGCTTGATGCGACAGAAGAAGCGTTCGACGAGG
>NZ_JBKDTZ010000395.1:0-16361 GCF_046339755.1 Acidovorax sp.
CCCGATTGCTCCAGGAAGCGCACGCACTGGTCCTGCGCCACGGCGCGGTAGGGGAGATGCGTCATGAACAGCTTGCACTGCTCCTTGACCATCTCGCCGGCCAGGTGCAGCGAGGTGCCCACACCCGAGCTGCCGTAGCTGTACTTGCCGGGGTTCTTGGCGACCTTCTGCGTGAACTCGGCCACGTTCTTCACGCCTGCGCCGGGCGACGCGACCAGCACCAGGGGCTGCGAAGCCACGAGGCCGATGGCCGTGAAGTCCTTGACGTCGTACTTGACCTTCTTGGTCACCAGCTTGTTGATCGCGATCTCGTTGCTGGCGCCGACCAGCAGGGTGTAGCCGTCGGGTGCGGCGCTGGCCACCTTCTGGGCGCCGATGGCGCCGCCCGCACCGCCGATGTTCTCGATCACCCCCGGCACACCGAGCTTCAAGCCCAGTTCCTGCGCCACGGCACGCCCCGTGAGGTCGGTGCTGCCACCGGGCGGGTAGCCCACGACGATGGTGATGGGCTTGGAGGGGTAGGCGTCCTGCGCCAGCGCGGGCACGGCGGCAAAGCAGGAAGCCAGGGCGCACAGCAGTGCGGCGCGGCGCGCGAAATGCTCGGTTTTCTTCACAATCGAACTCCTCATCGGGTGGGGTCAGGGCTTGGTATGTAAGCCATTGTGAGAATGCTGACAGAGACCAGTGGTGCCGAAATGGCACCAAGATGTGCCGTTTGAGTTCTGTCTTTGCGGGGTCAGCGTTGCGCAAACGCCTGCCAGAAGGCTTCGGCCAGGTCAGTGAGCCGGCGCTTGGGCCGGTACAGGCGCACATCGAAACGCACCTCCATGCGCGCATCGCCGGCCAGCGCCAGGCGCTGCCCCTTGCAGTCGGCATGCACCAGCGACCACGGCAGCCAGGCCACACCCACCCCGCGCAAGGTGTACTCGTACAGGGCGTCGGGCGAATCGCACTCCACCACGCGCTGCAGCCGGGGCGCGTGGGGGTGGTTGGCCAGGTGGTCTTCGACCAGCCGGCCCAGCGCGAGCTGGGGGGCATAGGCCAGATAGGCCGTTGCCGGCGCCGCGGGGTCGAAGCGGTGCTGCGGCTGGCCTTGCGTGGTGGCGCGCGCAACGGGCACGAGCCGGTCGCTGGCCACCGTGACATGGCTGAACTGCCGGGCCTCGAGCCGCACCGCCAGGGCAGTGTGGTGGTAGACCAGCGAGAAATCCGCATCACCCCGTTCGAGTTGGGCCACCGTTTCGGCCAGGGAGCCGGTGCGGATGCACAGCTCGCTGGCATGCAATGCGCGCGGCAGCCGCACCAGCCAGTCGGCCAGCAGGGTGCGCGCCAGGGTGCGGCCGGTGACGATGGTCACGGTGCGGGCGGTTCGCCCGGCCATGCTCTGCAGTTCTTCGTGCGACTGGGCCAGGCTGCTTGCCATCTGGCCCGCCGTCTCCAAAAAGCGCTTGCCGGCGGCCGTGAGCGTGACCGGGCCTCCGCCCTTTTCCACCAGCGGCGTGCCGGCCCATTCTTCCAGCGCCCGGATGCGCCGCCCGAAGGCGGGGTGGGTGACATGCCGCAGCTCTGCGGCACGCGTGAAGCTGCGCTCCTGCGCGAGCACGATGAAGTCTTCCAGCCACTTCAGTTGCATCGAAGCTCCTTGCCGCAGTTTCCTGGCACCGACGGCGCAGAGGCCATCAGCCCTTGGCAGCTTCCAGCACGGCGCGCGTGCGCATGGCCTCGGCGCGCGCAGCGCTGGCAAAGTCCTCACCGCCCGAGGCATACAGGATGGAGCGCGACGAGTTCACGATGATCGGCCCGCCCTCGCGCAGGCCGGCACGCACCGTGGCCACGGCGTCGCCGCCCTGGGCTCCGACACCCGGGATCAGCAGCGGCAGCGTGGGCGCGATGGCGCGCACGCGCTCAATCTCCTGCGGGTAGGTGGCGCCCACGACCAGGCCCAACTGGCCGTTGCGGTTCCAGGGGCCCTGGGCCAGGCGTGCCACGTGCTCGTACAGCAGCGGCTCGCCTTCCACGCTGGACAGGCGCTGGATCTGCAGGTCGTCGCCACCGGGGTTGGAAGTACGGCACAGCAGGAAGGCGCCCTTGCCATGGTAGGCCAGATAAGGTTCGATGGAGTCGAAGCCCATGAAAGGCGACAGCGTGACGGCATCGGCCCCGTAGCGCTCGAACGCCTCCCTGGCGTACTGCTCGGCCGTGGAGCCGATGTCCCCGCGCTTGGCGTCGAGAATCACAGGCACGTGCGGCGCGTTGGCACGCATGTGCTGCATGAGGCGTTCGAGCTGGTCTTCCGCGCCATGGGCGGCAAAGTAGGCGATCTGGGGCTTGAAAGAGCAGGCCAGGTCGGCCGTGGCATCGACAATGGCGGCGCAGAAATCGTAGATCTTGCGCGCATCGCCCTTGAGCGCTGCAGGGAAACGGGTGGGCTCGGGATCCAGGCCCACGCACAGCATGGAGTTGTTCTGTGCGGACGCGTCGCGCAGCATGTCAAGAAAGGTCATGGCCCCGATTTTAGGCGGGCCGAGGCCGGAAAGCCGTCGGCGGGCCGCCCTCACCGGCCTTGCACAACCCTTCGGACATGAAAAAAGGCCGTCGCAACGGCCTTGATTCAAAGGAGAAGAATGTAACCAAATTGGTTATTTTGCAACTGCACGTTTTTCCAATATCTCGAAAGCCGGCAGCGTTTTGCCCTCCAGCACTTCCAGAAAGGCCCCCCCTCCGGTGGAGATATAGCCGACCTGTTTCTCGATGCCGTATTTGGCGATGGCTGCCAGAGTATCTCCACCGCCAGCGATGCTGAATGCCGGCGACTCGGCAATGGCGGCGGCAATCTCGCGCGTGCCATTTTCAAAGGCCGGGAACTCGAACACGCCGACCGGCCCGTTCCAGACGATGGTGCCGGCCGATTTGAGCTTGCCCGCCAGCTGTGCGGCCGTCTGGGGACCGATGTCCAGGATCATGTCGTCGGCACCCACGTCGGCGGCGGCCTTGGTGGTGGCGGGGGCATCGGCCGCAAAGGCCATGGCCGTCACCACATCGGTGGGAATCGGCACCTCAGCGCCGCGGGCCTTCATGGCGTCCATCACGGCGCGCGCCTCTTCCACCAGGTCGGGCTCGGCCAGGCTCTTGCCGATCGGCAGGCCCGCAGCCAGCATGAAGGTGTTGGCAATACCGCCGCCCACGATGAGCTGGTCGACCTTGTCGGCCAGGCTTTTGAGGATGGTGAGCTTGCTCGACACCTTGGAGCCCGCCACGATGGCCACCAGCGGGCGCTGGGGCTGGGCCAGGGCCTTGGTCAGCGCGTCGATCTCGGCCGAGAGCAGCGGGCCGGCGCAGGCGATGGGGGCGAACTGGGCGATGCCGTAGGTCGTGCCCTCGGCGCGGTGGGCGGTGCCGAAGGCATCGTTGACGAAGATGTCGCACAGGGCGGCCATCTTGCGCGCCAGTTCTTCCTTGTTCTTCTTCTCGCCCACGTTGAGGCGGCAGTTCTCCAGCAGCACGATCTGGCCCGGGGCTACGCTCACGCCATCGACCCAGTTGGAGACCAGTGGCACGTTGCGGCCCAGCAGTTCGCCCAGGCGCGTAGCCACGGGGGCCAGGGTGTCCTCGGGCTTGAACTCGCCTTCGGTGGGACGGCCCAGGTGGCTGGTGACCATCACGGCGGCGCCGGCATCCAGGGCCATCTGGATGCAGGGAATGGAGGCGCGGATGCGCGTGTCTTCGGTGATGGCGCCACTGTCGTCCTGCGGCACGTTGAGGTCGGCACGGATGAAGACGCGCCGGCCTTGGGCCTTGCCCTGGGCGCACAGATCGGAGAAGCGGAGGATGTTCATGGAGGCAGGGTTCCTGGATGGGGCACTGAAGCCCGCCATTTTAAAGGGGGCCGCCGCCCCCTCCAGATGCCCGCCTACCAGCCCCAGCCGATGTGCAGAGGTAGGTAGACCACCATGCCCACGACGATGGTGCCCAGGATGCCGCGCTTCCAGAAGTAGTAGGCGCTCGCCAGCAGCACGGCCGGCAGGCGCGCATCCTTGAAGGTGTCGAGCAGTTCGCCCTGGGTCATGAGGATCTCGGGCGCAATCACGGCCGTGAGCGCGGCCAGCGGCGCGTACTTGAGGCCACGCTTGAGCCAGTCGGGCAGGGGCAGTTCGCGCTCGGGGATCATGAAAAAGGCGCGCGACACCACGGTGATCACGGCCAGCCCGAGGATGGCGATGGTGATTTCGATCCAGTTGCTGCTCATGGGTGGCGCTCCTCGCGCAGGGGCACCACGTCGCCATCCTTGATGTGCTGCCGCTCCCCGGGTGGCATCACGCTGTCGGCAGGCACCAGCAGCATCTCGGGGTGGTGGTTCTTGCGGCGCCGGTCCACCGCCTCCATCAGCAGGCCCACGGCGACGGCGGCCGCGATCGCCACCAGGATGTTGAGCTTGAGGGGCAGTGCGAAGGCCGCCACGGCCGCCGTGGCCGCCACGCCCGTAGCCAGCCACGTGGCGCGGTCGAACAGCAGCGACAGCAGCACGCCCAGCAGCGCCAGCACGCCCGCAAAGCCCAGGCCCCAGGACAGGGGCACGGCATTGGCCAGCAGGATGCCGGCAATGGAAGGCACCTGCCAGGCCATCCAGTTGGTGGCGGCCGCCCCCCAGAAATAAGGCATCTGCTCGGGCTGGGGCTTGGGCTCCGGGAAGCGCTTCATGAAGGCCACGTAGATCACGTCGCCGCTGAAGTAGCCGATGGCCAAGCGCTCCCGCAGTGGACGGTGGGCAAAGTAGCTGCGCCACATGCTGCTGAAGATGACGAAGCGAAGGTTCACGCACGAGGCCGTGAGCCAGATCACCCACAGCGGCGCGCCCACGGTGAGCAGAGGAATCACGGCCAGCTGGGCGCTGCCCGCATAGACCACCAGCGACATCAGCAGCGCGAGCGACACGGACATGCCGCTCTTGACCATGGCCACGCCGGTGACGAGGCCCCAGGCCGCGATGCCCAGGGAGGTGCCGGCCATGTCCACGGCGGCCAGGCGGAAATGCGGATTGTGGACCGTGCCAGAGACCTTCTGCGCCAGCGTGCTCATGGCACACCGCCAGCGCCGGCCGCGACGCTGCCACCCAGCACGGCGCCAGGCTGCAGGTCGTCGAAGCCGCGCAGGAAGTCCGCGGCCGCCAGCCGCTTGCCACCGGCACGCTGCAGGGTGGTCAGGCGCAACCGCCCCGAGCCGCAGGCCACGGTGACGCCCGAGCCATCGGCGGCCAGCACCTGCCCGGGTACGGACCCGGCAGGGCCATCCTCCGCCTCGGCGGCGCCGTCCCACAGCTTGATGGTTTCGTCGCCCAGGCGGGTGCTGGCGCCCGGGAAAGGATCGAAGGCACGGATGCGCTGGCCGATGATCCGGGCGGGCAACGACCAGTCGATGGCGCTTTCGGCCTTTTCGATCTTGTGTGCGTAGGTCACACCCTCGGCCGGCTGCACCACGGGCGCGAGGCCGCCGCAGGCTGCCAGCTCGAGGGCCTCCACGGCCATGCGGCCGCCCAGCTGCGCCAGTCGGTCGTGCAGGGTGGCCGTGGTGTCGGTGGCCGTGATGGCCGTGCGTTCGGTGAGCAGCATGTCGCCCGTGTCCAGGCCGGCATCCATCTGCATGATGGTGACGCCGGTTTCGGCGTCTCCCGCCTCGATGGCGCGGTGGATGGGCGCGGCGCCGCGCCAGCGCGGCAGCAGGCTGGCATGGATGTTCAGGCAGCCCAGGCGCGGCAGGTCCAGCACCCACTGCGGCAGGATCAGGCCATAGGCGGCCACCACCATGGCGTCGGCCCGGGCGGCCAGCAGGGCTTCGCGCGCAGTGGCCGCGTCCTCGGGGTACTTGCCATCCAGGCGCAGGCTTCTGGGCTGCGCCACGGGAATACCGTGGTCCAGGGCACACTGCTTGACCGGGGAAGCCTGCAGCTTCATGCCCCGGCCGGCAGGGCGATCAGGCTGGGTGAGGACCAGGGGGACGGTGAAGCCGGCCTTCAGCAGGCGCTCGAGGGCCACGCGGGCGAACTCGGGCGTGCCGGCAAAAATGACGTTCATGGGGCTTTCTGCAACACGGACGATCAGTCGCGTCCTTTGTCGGTATTGGGAATATCGTCGGTGAAGCCGATGCGGCGCACCACCCCCGAGGGATCAAGGTGCACGTGCGCGAAGCGCGGGTCGGAGCCCTGCTTGAAGCGGTAGGTCCAGATGTCCCCGTTCCAGCGCGCCACCCGCTCCACGCGCAGCGGCGGGCCGAAGGTGCGCAGCAGGTCGGCCACAGCCCACTGGTCCAGCGGAATGCTCTCCAGCCGGGTCTGGGTGAGGACCTGTTCGGTGCGCACCAGGCGGCCGGCCGCATCGAAATCGAGGTTGTAGACCTCGGTGCCGGCAGGCAACTGGGAGTACATCAGCCGCTCACCCAGGGCCAGCGGGTGGACGGAGGTGGGCTGCCCCAGACGCGCCAGCACCTGGGCACGCGGGGTGCCCAGCGGCTCGCGCGAGGGCACGGCACAGCCCGCGAGCCCTGCCACCAGTGCCAGCACAGCGGCACCGCGCAGCACGCGGGGCGCCACCACGGCCATCAGCGGCTCTCCCGCTGCTGCTTGACCATCTTGGTCTTGATGCGGTTGCGCTTCAGGGGTGAAAGGTATTCCACGAACACCTTGCCCAGCAGGTGGTCCATCTCGTGCTGGATACAGACCGCCAGCAGGCCCTCGGCCTCGATGGTGCGCGACTGACCGTCGGCATCGAGCGCCTTCACATGCACCGCGTCGTGGCGCTCGACCCCATCGTAGATGCCGGGCACCGAGAGGCAGCCCTCGTCGTTGACGTGCTTCTCGGGACTGGCCCAGACGATTTCGGGGTTGATCAGCACCAGGGGTTCGTTGCGCCCCTCGGACACGTCGATCACGATCAGCCGCTCATGCACGTCGACCTGGGTGGCCGCCAGGCCGATGCCGTTGGCGTCGTACATGGTGGCCAGCATGTCGGACACCAGGGCCTTGAGGCGCTCATCCACGGCCTCGATCGGCCGGGCGACCTTGTGGAGCCGGGGGTCCGGGTAACAGAGAATGGGGAGAATTGCCATGGAATCGGGTAATAGATGTCGCTATTTTCGCCACTTTTGCCCCAAGCTGCAGATACTCAACTCAATAATCGTTGCCGAATCAAGGGCTTGAGCAGAGAATCTAAGAAGGTTTGTAACGTATTCGTCCGGCTGCTTGCATGTGCAACACAGTTCGGACGCCAGTGAGGGGGCGTTTCACAATGCATCAGAAAAGGAAACACATGACGGCATTCACCAGCGCGCGGCGAACCGCCCTGGGCGCCCTGACCGTGGCCGCAGGCGCTTTGCTCGTCGCACCGGCCCAGGCGCAAAATCATCCCATTTCCGGCCAGCAGCGAGCCAAAGCGCAGGAAGTGTCGCAGCGCGGCGTTCCTGTGGCCGATCTGTCGCCCAACGCGCCCGACGTGTACGTGGTCAAGCGCGGAGACACTCTGTGGGGCATCTCCGGGCTGTACCTCAAAAGCGCCTGGCGCTGGCCCGAGCTGTGGGGCATGAACCTGCAGGCCCTGCCCAACCCGCACCTGATCTTCCCTGGCCAGACGCTGTACCTGGACAAGGACGGTGGCTATGCGCGCCTGCGCACCACCGCCCCGGGCAGCCTCGGCTCTTCCGACACGGTCCGTGTTTCTCCCAGCACGCGCAGCGACAGCCTGGCGAGCACGGCACTGCCGACGCTCAAGCCGCACCTGATCGAGCCGTTCCTGGTGGAGCCCATCGTGGTGGATGCCAGCGTACTGCAACGCGCCCCGCGCGTGATCGCCACCCAGGAAGAGCGCGTGCTGATGGCCAGCGGAGACCGCGCCTACGTGCGCGGCGATGCCGCCACGCCGCTGACGATAGAGCCGGGCGAGCCCCGCCAGTTCCGCGTGTTCCGCGATGCGGTGGCGCTCAAGGATCCCATGACAGGCGAGATCCTGGGATACGAAGCCCAGTACCTGGGCAAGGCAGAACTGGTGCGCGGCGAGAGCTTCGAGAAATCCTCCAACGGCAAGGGCGGCATCCAGACCGACTACGTTCCCGCCACGGTGGACCTGACAGCGGCCAAGGAAGAGATTCGTGCTGGCGACCGGCTGCTGCCCGCCCCCGCACGCGAGTTCATCAGCTATGTACCCCGTGCGCCCCGGAACGACGCAGAGGCGCGTGTGGTCTCCATCTATGGCAGCTCGGCCTCCGGCGCGTCGGCAGGCTCGGCCGGCCAGAACCAGGTGGTGGCCATCAACCTGGGCACCCGTGATGGCATCGAGGCCGGCCATGTGATGCGCCTGCTGACCAAGGGCGACGTGATCAAGGACAAGACCGACCCGAAACTCCCGATGGTCAAGCTGCCCAGCGAGAGCAATGGGCTGGCCATGGTGTTCCGCACCTTCGACCGGGTCTCGTACGCACTGATCCTGGAGATCCGCACCGGCGTGCGCGTGGGCGACCGTCTGGTCAGCCCGCAGGAGTGATTCGCCGGCGCATCCACCGCCCTGCAGCCGGCATGGTGCCCGGCATGCGGGGGGATGCGCCAGGCCCTTGAAGCCACCCAGGCCACGCCATGTCCATGGACCACGACGAGTTGCAGGCCTGGCTCAGGCTGACGCTGTCGCGTGGCGTGGGCAATGCTGCCGCACGCCTTCTGCTGGCCCGGTTCGGCCTGCCGCAGGCCATCTTCGATCAATCGGAAGCGGCCTTGCTGGAGTGCGTGACCCCGG
Organism: Acidovorax sp.; assembly: GCF_046339755.1. Classification (GTDB taxonomy): domain Bacteria; phylum Pseudomonadota; class Gammaproteobacteria; order Burkholderiales; family Burkholderiaceae_C; genus Acidovorax. Next base: position 8,772 of record NZ_JBKDTZ010000395.1, read on the forward strand.
CCCAGGCCAAGGCCTTGCGCGCCATCCCGCCGACCTTGGCGGACCTGGTGGAAACCACCTGGGAATGGCTGCAGGATGCCCCCGAGCCGGGCACTGCAGCCCGCACGCTGCTGACATTGGGCGACGCCGGTTATCCGCGCGCCCTTTTGAACACCGATGATCCCCCGCTGCTGCTGTACCTGATGGGTCCCGCAGCAAGCCTGGCGTGCGCCCATCCGCTGGGCGAACGGCCTTGCCTGGCCGTGGTGGGCAGCCGCAACCCGACGGCCCAGGGCGCGGAGCATGCCCGGCAGTTCGCAAAATCCTTGCATGGCGCCGGCCTCACCATCGTCTCGGGCCTGGCGTTGGGCGTGGACGCCGCTGCCCACGAGGGCGCACTGGAAAGTGCCGGCCTGGACGAAGACCATCCGGCGACGATTGCGGTGGTCGGAACCGGCCTGGACCGGGTCTACCCGGCCGCCAACCGGGCGCTGGCGCACCGCATCGCCCGGCAGGGGCTGCTGGTGAGCGAGTATCCGCTGGGCACGCCACCGCTGGCGCCCAACTTCCCCAAACGCAACCGCATCATCTCGGGGCTCTCGCAGGGCACGCTGGTGGTCGAGGCGGCCCTCGCGTCGGGCTCGCTGATCACCGCGCGGCTGGCGGCCGAGCAGGGCCGCGAGGTGTTCGCCATCCCGGGCTCCATCCACTCGCCCCAGTCCCGGGGATGCCATGCCCTCATCCGCCAGGGTGCGAAGCTGGTGGAGTCGGCGCAGGACGTGCTGGAGGAGCTGCGCCTGCCCGCTGCGTCCGCAGCCCCGGCGAGCGCTGTGGGTGCGCCAGGCCTCGGGCGCGGACACCCTCGGCAGGACAGCCCCTTGCTGCAGGCCCTGGGATTCGACCCCATGGGCCTGGACGCCCTGCTGGCGCGCACCGGCATGGATGCGGCCAGCCTGCAGGTGCAGTTGCTGGAACTGGAACTCTCCGGCAATGTGGCGCGCCTGCCCGGAGGATTGTTCCAGCGCATGGGCGCGGCATAGCGTGTACCGCAGGCGCCGGCCAAGGCAGCGCCGCAATTCGCCGGTCAGCCCAGCAGGCGCTCCGGATTGGCGTCCAGCTTGGCCAGCGCGTCGCGCGTGGCGCGCGTGGTGATGCCTTCTTCGTCCTGCGCGACGAGCAGGCCCGCCTGCAGGTAGGCCGCCAGGCGGCGCAGCTGGATCAGGTAGCTGCTGCCGTCCACCGCGGCGAACAGGTGCAATTGCTTGCGCTGGCTGTGCCAGGCGTACTGCACCTGGGCCGATGCGCCGTTGTGGTCCAGCGTGTACCAGGTGCCCGGCTTGAGTTCCTGTGCCCAGACGACCATGCCCTCGTCCACCGGCGCGCCGTTGTCGGCCACGACGTGGATGGACGAGGCATCGATGCCCAGCATCATCTCGATGTTGTCGGCATTGAGCGGCATGTCGCCCAACGTCGCATCGTTGATGAAGTCCTCGAGGTTGGCCAGGCGCTTGGCCATGGCATCGATGTGGGCCTGCGGGATCGATGCCGTCTTAGACAGGAAGGCATCGGCCAGCGTGTCCGTGAGCGTCTTGATCAGGGCGTCCTGCGGCGCATCGTGGATGCCCATCAGCGCCAGGCCCTGGCGCAGGCGCTGCAGCAGCCCCGGCAGGTTCTGGATCACCTGCGCGCGGTCGCTGCGGTTGGGCTTGGCACTGGCCGCCCACACCAGGTCGGCCGCCGTGCGCTTCAAGGTGATGGTGTCGGCATGCTGGGCGCCATCGCGCACGGCCGACAGGGCCAGCACCTCGGCCCAGGTCTTGAACAGGAACTCACGGATCTCGTCGCGCACCGGCATGTCCTTGAGCATGGTGCGCATCTCGATCGTGTACTGGATCGCCAGGGTTTCCTTCTGCTCGACCTGCTGGGCCACACTGACCAGGCGCGAGGTGGACTGCTTTTCGGTGAGGAACTTGGACAGGAATTTCTCGAACTCGTCGTAGACCAGCTGGAACACGCGGCGGCCGGTCTCGGGGTACTGCTCGATCACCTGCACCACGCGGCGGATTTCGGCTTCGAGCGCGCTGCCGTTGATGCTGGTGGAGTCGAAGCCCATCACGCAGGCGCCCATGCGGTCGATCAGCTGGCGCGCGGGGTGGTCCAGGTTGCTGAAGAACTCGGGCTCGGCCAGGGCCACGCGCAGCACCGGCACCTGCAGGCGCGCAAACCACACGCGCACGGCAGGCGGGATGCGGTCTTCGGCCAGGATGCTCTGGAACATCAGGGCCACGACCTCGATGATCGCCTTTTCACCGGCCGTGGAAGCCTTGTTCTTGAACTCGGTGGAGCGCTCGCGCACGGCACCGGCCAGCTGGACCACGGCCGCCGGGCTGTATTACTCCATGAGCGAGGCAACGCCGCTGGAATAGGTCTCGGCCTGCACGCGCTGCGCCGACAGGGCATGCGCCAGGGCCGCCGAGGCCGGCGGTGCCTTGACCATGTCGAAGCCCGTGGCGGGCTGGGTGAGCAGGCGGCGCAGCTGGCCCATGACGCCCTGGGCGCGCTGGCGTGCGCGGATCAGCGGTGTCATGCCGGTGGCAAAGCCCATGCCCATGCCCATGCCACCCGGCGGCATGGGATAGCCCGGCCCCTGGGGCATGCGCTGCCCGTGCATGTGCGGACCCGGCTGCATCTGCTGCGGGTACATGCCCGCCGGGCCGCCCGCCTGGCGGCCGGCTGCCATCATCGCTTCGCGCGACTGGGCCAGCGCCTGCGACGCCAGGCCGCCGGGACCGGTGTCACCACCCACTCCACCGCCGCCGGTGGCCCCGCCCCCCGTGCGCTTTACCCGCGAGCGCAGGTCGGAGGGTACGGCCACACCCTGTTCCACATAGAAGGTATTGGTGGCCTGGTACTGCTTTTGCAGCACGTTCGCCAGCTCGCGCTGCAGCGGGTCCACCACGGTCAGCAGGTCGGTGCGCGGCAGCCCCGCTTCCACCCACTGCTGCACCAGCAACAGGCAGATGGTTTCGGGGCGCAGGATGTCGCTGCTGTCGATCTCCTGCCCTTCGAGCGACTGGGTGCGCTGGCGCACCGCATCGAAGTGCTGGCCCGCCTGCTCGGCCACGGTCAGCGCCATGCGCGAAGCGACGATCTTGTTTTCCACCACGTCGTCGCTGAGCAGCTCGAACGACAGGTTGTTGCCGCCCGCCGCAGCCAGGCCCGGCCGCGCGCTGGTGTGCGGCGCCAGCGCTTCCTGCCATGCCTGGCTGGTCGCCGACACCCACTTGGCGTGGTGCTGCTGGTACAGCATCCAGGTGTCGCGGCGGGACTGCATCTCGCGCGCCGTGCCGGTCTGCGCGATCAGCACACCCAGGAAGTCAGCGACGGTCTTGTCCAGTTCCGCCATCCCTGCGCAGATCCCCTCGACGAACCGCTGGCGCGCCAGGCGTGCCAGGCGGCGCTGCGGCGAGGGGGCAGGGGAATTTTGCATGCGCCAATATTAGCGGTTCAAACGGTAGCCCCGGCGTTGGGGTCGTTGGGATCGCCGTCCTTTTTGGTGGTGGTCTTGATCAGGTCTTCACGCTTGACGCCCAGCCACATGGCGATTGCCGCAGCCACGAACACCGACGAGTAGATACCGAACAGGATACCAATGGTCAGCGCGAGTGCAAAGTAATGAAGGCTCGGCCCGCCGAAGAAGAACCTCGACAGCACCATCGCCTCGGTGGAGGCGTGGGTGATGATGGTCCGGCTCATGGTGCTGGTGATGGCGTGGTCGATCACCTCGTGCGTCGTCATCTTGCGGTACTTGCGGAAGGCCTCGCGGATCCGGTCGAAGATCACCACCGATTCGTTGACCGAGTAGCCCAGCACGGCCAGCACGGCCGCCAGCACCGAGAGCGAGAACTCCCACTGGAAGAACGCGAAGAAGCCCAGGATGATCACCACGTCGTGCAGGTTGGCGATGATGGCCGCGACCCCGAACTTCCACTCGAAGCGAAAGGCCAGGTAGATCACGATGCCCAGCACCACCATGCCCAGGGCCATCAGGCCGCCGTGCACCAGCTCCTCGCCCACCTGCGGTCCGACGAACTCGGTGCGGCGAAGCGTCACGTCTGCGTCGGCAGCCTTGAGGGCCGTCAGCACGCGTTCGCTCTGTTGCGCGGAAGTCACGTCCTTCTGCACGGGCAGGCGGATCATCACGTCGCGCGCCGAGCCGAAGGTCTGCACCTGCACATCCGGGTAGCCCAGCGCCGACACCGTCTCGCGCACCTTGGACAGCTCGGCAGGCTGGCTGTAGGCCACTTCCATGACCGTGCCGCCCGTGAACTCCACCGACAGGTGCAAGCCGCGCGTGAGCAGGAAGAACACGGCCAGCGCGAAGGTGATGAAAGAGATCGCGTTGAAGATCAACGCGTGCTTCATGAAGGGGATGTCTTTTTTGATGCGGAAGAATTCCATGGCCGTTGCCCCTTAGTTCGTTTTGGCCACAGCGGTATCGGCGTCCGGCTTCCAGATCTGGCCGATCGATACGCTCTTGAGCTTCTTTTTGCGCCCGTACCACAGATTCACCAGGCCGCGCGAGAAGAACACGGCCGAGAACATGCTGGTCAGGATGCCGATGCAGTGCACCACCGCAAAGCCGCGCACCGGGCCGGAGCCGAAGGCGAGCAGCGCCAGGCCCGCGATCAGCGTGGTCACGTTGGAGTCCAGGATGGTCGCCCAGGCGCGCTCGTAGCCCGCATGGATCGCCGCCTGCGGCGACAGTCCGGCGCGCAGTTCCTCGCGGATGCGCTCGTTGATCAGCACGTTGGAGTCGATCGCCACGCCGATGGCCAGTGCCATGGCGGCGATGCCGGGCAGCGTGAGCGTGGCCTGCAGCATGGACAGGATCGCCATCAGCAGCAGCACGTTGACGGCCAGCGCCACGCTGGAGAACACGCCGAACAGCATGTAGTAGAAGCACATGAAGGCCGCGATGGCCACCAGGCCCCAGACCACGCTGTGGATGCCGCGTTCGATGTTGTCGGCACCCAGGCTCGGGCCGATGGTGTATTCCTCGATGATCTCCATCGGTGCGGCCAGCGAGCCGGCGCGCAGCAGCAGCGCCGTGTCATTGGCCTCGGCCGTGGTCATGCGGCCCGAGATCTGCACCCGGCCGCCACCGATTTCGCTGCGGATCACGGGGGCCGTGACCACTTCGCCCTTGCCCTTTTCGAAGAGCACGATGGCCATGCGCTTGTTGATGTTCTCGCGCGTGACGTCGCGGAAGATGCGCGAGCCCTTGGCGTCCAGCGTGAGGTTCACGGTGGGCTCCTGGGTCTGGCCGTCGAAGCCCGGCTGGGCATCGGTCAGGTTCTCGCCGGTCAGGATGACCTGCTTCTTGACCACGATGGACTGGCCGCCGCGATCAGGATAGCGCTCCGAACCGAACGGCACCGGGCCGCGGCCCGATTCTGCCGCGCGGGCTTCGGTGCCCTCGTCGACCATGCGCACTTCCAGCGTGGCGGTGCGGCCCAGGATGTCCTTGGCCTTGGCCGTGTCCTGCACGCCCGGCAACTGCACGACGATGCGGTCAAGCCCCTGCTGCTGGATCACGGGCTCGGCCACGCCCAGCTCGTTGATCCGGTTGTGCAGGGTCACCATGTTCTGCTTGAGCGCCTGCTCCTGCACGCGGCGCGTGGCCTCGGGCTTGATGGTGGCGCGCAGCTTGAACTCGCTGCCATCGGGCACGCTGGTGGCCACCAGGTCGGGGAACTGGTCGCTGACCAGGTTGCGCGCCGCTGTGAGCGTGGCCTCGTCGCGCAGGCGCACCTCCACGGCCTGGCCATCGCGGCTGATGCCGCCATGGCGGATGTTCTTGTCGCGCAGCAGGGTGCGCAGGTCGCCGGCATAGGACTCGGCCTTCTTGGTCAGCGCGGCCTGCATGTCCACCTGCAGCATGAAGTGCACGCCACCGCGCAGGTCCAGCCCCAGGTACATGGGCATGGCATGGATCGAGGTCAGCCACTTGGGCGACAGCGAGAACATGTTGAGCGCCACCACGTAGGAGGCATCGGACTCATTGGGAACCAGAACCTTCTGGATCGCATCCTTGGCCTTGCCCTGGGTGTCCACCGAGTCGAGCTGCGCGCGCACCGAGTTGCCCTCCAGGCTCACGGACACGGGCGTGATGCTGGCCGCCTTGAGCGCCTCTTCCACCCGCTGCAGCACAGCGGTGTCCACTTTCACGGAAGACTTGACGGCAGAGACCTGCACCGCAGGCGCCTCGCCGAAGAAATTGGGCAGGGTGTACAGGGTCCCCACCAGCAGCACGATCACCAGGATCGCGTACTTCCACACCGGATATCGGTTCATGATCGCGCTCTTGCCTCTTGGAAAGCTTCAGGGGGCGCCGCCCTTTCGGGCCGGGGCGCCCCGGACACAGGGGGCTTGCGGCCTTACTTGACCGAGCCCTTGGGCAGGACCTGCACCACGGCGCTGCGTTGCAGCTGGATTTCCACGCCATTGGCGATTTCCAGGTGCAGGAAGCCTTCGGACAGGCGCGTGACCTTGCCCACGATGCCACCCGCCGTGGCCACCTCATCGCCCTTGGCGATGGCATCGATCATGGCGCGGTGCTCCTTCTGGCGCTTCCTCTGGGGGCGGATCATGACGAAGTACAGCACCACGAACATGAGCACCAGGGGCAGCATGCCGGTGAGCGAGGACATCATGTCGCCACCGCCCGCGGCAGCGGCGGGAGCGGTCTGGGCAAAAGCAGAAGAAATAAACACGGACGGAACTCCACAACGGATGGTCAAAACACACTGAAAACCGCCTGCAGACAGCACTTGTGCGCTCACTGGGCGGAACAGGACATTGTATGCGGGCCCCCGCCACGCGCCCAAGGGGTATGACCCAAGGTGGCAGCGGGTGTTTGTTACCCTCCACAGAATGCCGTTTCAGGCAGGCCTGCAGCGGGCAGAGCGCTACACCCCTGATAGCAAAAAGCCCGCGCAAGCGCGGGCTCTCCGGTCAAGATGCGGCCAGGCCGCCGGACTTCAAGCGGCCTGGCGCTCGACCGGCACCGCACCGCCCCGGCGCCATTGGGCCATCAGGCCATCCCACTTGGGGCGGGCCGCAGCCAGGTGGCGCTCCTTCACATGGCCGTAGCCGCGGATGTCTTCGGGAATGCGTGCGATCTCCACGGCCAAGGCCAGGTTGTCGGCCGTCAGGCCCTTGAGCAGCTCCTCGATGCAGGCGCGGTACTCCACGATCAGCGCGCGCTCCATGCGGCGCTCCTCGGTGCGGCCGAATGGATCGAAAGCGGTGCCGCGCAGGCCCTTGAGCTTGGCCAGCACGCCGAAGGCGCTGCGCATCCAGGGGCCGAAGGGCTGCTTGACCAGTTCGCCGCGCTCGTTCCTCTTGGCCGTGATGGGCGGCGCGAGGTGGTGCACCAGCTTGTAGTCGCCTTCGAACATGTTGGCGATCTTGTCCGTGAAGGCCCGGTCGGTGTGCAGGCGCGCCACCTCGTACTCGTCCTTGTAGGCCATGAGCTTGAACAGGTTCTTGGCCACGGCCTCGCTCAGCGTGGTTTTGCCCAGCGCGCTTTCCGCCTGCTGTACCTGC
>NZ_JBKDTZ010000396.1:0-4614 GCF_046339755.1 Acidovorax sp.
ACGCCGAAGAACTCCCTGCGCTGCCTCTGCGAGGCAGCTCCGGTCAAACAGCTTCGGCGAGCCAGATGACGATGCGCGTGTCCTTCGGCACGCGCTCACCCCAGGCCCTGCGCTTCTCGGCACGGTCAGAAGGGGGTGGGAGCGGGCTCCACACGGGCCATTGCTTCGCTCGGCCTGTGGTCCTTCGCTGCGCTCGGTTCGCCAGAGCGCCCGCGCCCCACATGTCGGCAGCGCACAGCGCGAACCGACCCCAGGCGCAGCTGCGAAGCAGCAGCCGTGTTTGTCCCCGCTCCCACCCCTTCTGGCTGCGCCGAGAAGCGCAGGAGCTGGGGTGGGCGTGTGTGCCGAAGGACACACACGCTTCGTCATCTGACTTGCCGCAGCTGTTTGAGCGAAGTTCGAAGAACGTAGCGAGTTCTGCGGCACCACCCCAGATCCGAGCATCGCAGGTTGCCCGCAGCGAAGCGAAGGGACGCAGACAGCGGGGCGCTATTTCTTTGCCTACTTTCTTTTTGCGCAAAAAGAAAGTAGGTGCGCCGCCGGGCGCACATCCCGGCCTCCGCCCTTCAACAAAGCACGCCCTATCAGAGCGAAGCGACAACCCCAATCACGCAATCAGAACTCGTAAGTAGCCGAAAGCCAAAGACGCCGCCCATCCTGGCCGCGTATCCGCAGTTCCCGGATCCCGGAAGCGCTCACTGCGGTACTCCACACGCAGCCACACATTCCACTGCCGTGAAGGTTCCCAGTTCAGCCGCGCATTGAGCGCATGCTCGGGCGTGTCCATCAGCGGCTTGCCCACATTCGGCCCGCTCTTTTGCTCGCTCTTCGTGTACGTGCAGTTGGCCGTGGCCGACCAGGCCCTGGTGATCGGAATGCGGGTGCTCAGTTCAAGCCCGCGCGTCACGGCCTCGTCCACATTGATGGACTGGCCAAACGCACCCACGCACGGTTGCAACGCGCATCCACGCACGCATGCGCCGCCCTCAGTACACATCGCGCCGGTAGCGCCCGCTGCGCACCAGCTCGGCCATGGGCAGGGGCCCCAACAGGCCGGTGAGGGCCATGTCCACGCCCTGCGCCATGCCCTGCAGGCTGCCGCAGACGTAGATGGCCGCCCCCTGCTCCTCGACCCAGGCCCGCACGCTGGCGGCCTGCGCCTGCAACAGGTCCTGTACATAGACCTTGTGGGCCGGGTCGTCGCGCGAGAAAGCCAGGTCCAGCCGCGTGAGCAAGCCAGCCGCCTGCCAGGCGGTGAGCTCGTCGCGAAAGAGGAAATCGTGCGCAGCGTTGCGCTCGCCAAACAGCAGCCAGTTGGGCCCTGCCCCGGCCAATGCACGCGCGCGCAGGTGACTGCGCAGGCCGGCGATGCCCGTGCCATTGCCCACCAGGATCAGCGGTCGCGCAGCGTTGTCTTCGAGCCGGAAATTGCGGTGCGCGCGCAGGCGCATCGGCACTGCGTGGCCCACCTGCGCGCCCTCGGTCAGCCAGTGCGATGCCAGGCCTGGCATGCCATCCTCGCGCATGGCCTGGCGCACCACCAAGTGCACGCGCCCATCGCTGGCGAGCGAGGCGATCGAATACTCGCGCGGGTGCTCCATGTCGCCGGGCACGCACACCTGCACCAGGTCGCCCGACTCCCATGCAGCCGCCGCGCCAGCGGGCGGTGCCAACTCCACCAGGTGCACGGGAGCCCCCTCGCTGCCGGGGTTCAGGTGGCTGCGTGCAGCCAGGGTCCATGGGTCGAACGCGGGCGCCTCCCACGCGGGCAGCTCGCTCAGGCTCGACACCTGCGCCAACTGGTGCTGCCAGGCCGTGAGAGCCGCAGGCGCACCGTTGTCCATCTCCACGCGCTCGAACAGCGGCGTGGCGCCACGCGCACGCAGCCATGCGTCGAGCTGGCGGCCAAAGCCGCAGAAGTGGGTGTACTGGCGGTCACCCAGCGCCAGCAGGCCGTACTGCAGTTGCGACAGGTCCGGCGCGGCCCCGTCTACTTTGCCCATGCACGCCTCCTGGAAGACCGCGGCATTGTCGGGCGCATCGCCCTCACCATAGGTGCTGGCCAGGAACAGGGCACGCTGGCTGCGTGCGAGCAAGGCCGCATCGAGCTTGTCGAGCGCACACAGGTGCACGGGCTCGCCCGCCGTGTGAAGCAGGCGCGCAGTCTCGCGCGCCAACTCTTCGGCCTGCCCGGTCTGGCTGGCGTACACCACCAGCAGCGGCTGCACGCCTTCGCGCGCCGATGCCAGGGCCCGGGCCTGTGCGGCGTGCGCCCGGAGCCTGCGCCGCTCGCGCAGCCAGATGGCGGCGCACATGGCGGCGTACAACAGCACCAGAGCGGCGGCAGCGGCCAGCCGCATCGCGGGATCGGAAACGTTCATGAAAATCCAGGAAAGCGCGCGGTGAATGCCGGGCTTGCGGTCCACACAGCGCCCTTGGCACTGCGTTCGCACAGCAGTGCCGCCACGCCTTGCTGCGTGGCAAAAACCAGGCCGTCGACCGGCCCCAGCACCGTGAGCACCGTGGCCAGCGCATCGGCATGCATGCATTCCGCGTGCAGCACCGTCGCGCTGGCCAGCGCATGCGCCACCGGCTCGCCGGTGCGCGGATCGATGGTGTGCGAATAGCGCCGGCCGCCATGGTCAAAGGCATGCCAGTGGTCGCCCGAGGTGGCGATGGCCATGCCCTGCAGGGGCAGCGCCCGGGCCGGGCCAGCAGCCTCGCCTGCCACGGCCACGCGCCAGGGCTGGCCACCAGGGCGTGTGCCGCTGGCGCGCAATTCACCGCCCACCTCGACCAGAAAATCGGTCCAGCCCTGCGCCTGCAGCGCCTGCACCACCAGGTCCACCGAGTAGCCCTTGGCAATGCCCGAGAGGTCCAGCTGCAAACCGCCAGGCTGCAGTACCTGCATGGAATCATCGCGCAGCACCAGGCCGGCACCGGGCGAGCGCAGGACCTTGAGCTCTTGCGCCAGAGGCATCGCCTGCGGCGCGGCGTGGTCCGCATGCGGATCAGGCCGGGGGCCAAAGCCCCAGCGGTCCACCAGCGCGCCCACGCCCACGTCGAATGCCCCGCCGCTGGCCTGCGCCCAGTGGCGCGCGGCCTGCAGCACCGCAAAGAATTCGGGCGACAGCGTGTGCCAACTGCCCGCTGGCGCACGGTTGAAGCGCGAGACCTCCGATTCCGGCTCCCAGTTGCTCATCTGCCGCACGACCAGCGCCAGTGCGGCTTCGATGGCCGCCCGCACGGGCGCCAGCGGTGCGAACAGCGGATTGCACAGGCGCACCGACCAGGTGGTGCCCATGGCCTCGCCCGCCAGGGTCTGCAAGGCCGGGGAGTCGGCTGCGCGCACCGGTGCATGCGGGGCGGCATGGCCAAACCCGCCGAACGACACCCGGGCGGAAAGGGGCGCAGCGCCAGCCGCTGCGCGCCCGAACCCGGCTCCGTAGTGCACCTTCATCCGCAAGACCTCAAGCCAGGCTCAAGGCAGGACTTCCAGCGTGCCGACGTACGACAGGCGGCGCTCCTTGGCCTGGGGGATGGAGGTCTTCTCGTCCTTGGCGTCGGCATCCACCCAGTACATGCCGGCGGCAGGCCAGGTCACGCTGAACTCGCCCTTGGCATCGGTGGTGGCCTTGATCTCGCCGATCTTGTCGCGGTAGCGCGTGGCGCCCGCCACCAGCACCACTTCGAGGTTGGCCGCAGGCTTGCCGTCCACGTGGAAGGCGAAGGTGGCCTTCTCGCCCTTCACCAGGTCGTTGGGGTGCGTCACGGGCACCAGCTCCAGGCCCTGGCCCGTGGGCTTGATGGCGCTGGGCTTGCCCACCGTCACAAAGGTCTCGATGCGGCCTGCGGACTGCGTGACCTTGAGGTCCTGCGCATCGGCAGGCACTTCGGCCGCGAACTTCTCGGCCGTGCCACGCCAGCGCTTGTTCTGGCCGGCCTTGTCCTTGTAGGTGGCGTTCAGGCCGCTGGTGACCACAGCCAGGTGGTAAGTGCCGGGCTGCGTGAGGTTCAGGTCGAACACGCTGCGCAGCTTGCCGCGGTGCGCGTTCTCGGGCTTGATGGACGAACCATCGGGTGCCACCACCACGAGGTTGTCCAGGCCCAGCGGGAAGTGGTTGAAGAAGAACAGGTCGTTGGACACGGCGGCGTCCACGGTGATCCACTCGGCCTTGGAGAGCACGGTGGTCGATGGCAGCAGCCACACGTTGTGGGCCTGGGCCGAGAAGGCGCCGCACAGCAGGGCGATGCAGGTGGCGATACGGGTCTTGATTTGCATGGAAAGTCTCCGGCTATGGGGTGTTGGTGTCAAGGCTTGAGGTCCAGGGTGACCTCACCCAGCTCGCTGCTGCCCTTGGCACTGAGCTGCTGGGCCTTGGCGGCCGGCCAGGTGAAAGGAATCGTCACCAGCTCGCGGCCGCCGACCTCGCGCGAGGCCTCCACCACCAGCTTGTAGCTGCCGGCGGGCAGCGCGGCCAGTTGCTTGGTACCTTCGTTGAAGGCCACCTGGTGCTTGCCCACGGGGCGCGTGGGGCTGGTCACTCCGTCGATGGGCACCGTGAGCTCACGGCCGGTTCGGCGCCACCACTGGCGCAGGTCCTTGAGCCACTT
>NZ_JBKDTZ010000397.1:0-4420 GCF_046339755.1 Acidovorax sp.
TCGCTGATTTGGCGGGTTGAGTGTTTCGCCGGTGCAGCCCATAGCCAACTCTGCTGGGTTTGTCCATCTGGGCGCAGCTCTGAAACTGAGGCTCGCCAGCGATCAAGTGTTGCTGGATCAACGCTGGCGGCGATGGCGGTGGCTTGAGTGCAGCCGCTCCGCCTTGCTCGAACAGGCGCAGTGCAGCGTTGACACCAGACCAACTCAGCCCGGTTTGCTCCACGATCTGCATCACGCCAACACCTTTTCGATGCAAACGGATAACTTGCTTGCGCCGTTCTTGCAGCACTTCCCGCGACTGCTTGCGTGCATCTTCTTTTTCCATGAACTTTGGAGTCAGGTCATCAACAAAAGTTGATGAATAAATTATGCCGAGTCTATAACTCCCGTTGACACAAGATTAGTTACCTAATATTATTTTCCTTAGGTGGCAAACTATGCACCTGAGGCTCGCAGTGGGTAGATTTCGTTTTCGACTGTTAGCGGGCGCCGACCAACATGTAAAAAGGAGACCACATGAAAAGTGAACCAAACCGGCAGGTGAGGGCAATCGGATCTATCAGTTGTCAATCGAGGCGCCTCGTCGGCGTGATAGCGGCAGCTGTACTAACGGCGTGCGGCGGAAGCGACAAGGACGCTGATGGTCCGCCGACACAGCAGGAAGTTGTAGTGACAGGATGCAATGGGACCGTTACCTATGTGGAGGCCGAGGGCGCCTTTGCAAACGGGTCGCCGTGGAGCATGCGTCGGCCAACAGGCTGGAACGGCTTGTTGATCAACGACCTTGACTATGTTCCCGCTAAGGACGGCGCGCGGAGTTGCTACTGGTTGCAGCGAGGCTACGCGCTTTCGGGTACCGGTCGAAATCCGCAAAGAAACTTTAACTATGATCCGGATCGAGAGCAGCAAGAGCTGATCTCGGTCATCGACATGTTCAACGCGCGCTATGGGAAGCCTACGAAGGTGATCCAGTATGGACACTCGGGCGGCGGCTTCGTTGCTCTAAATTTTGCCGAGCGCTATCCCGAGAAGGTTGATGGCGTTGTTGTAGGGTGCGCTCATGAGCCGGTACCACTCATGAACATGATGTTGGATGGGTGGTTCGTGCTGAAGACGCTGATCGCATCAGAATTGCAGGTCGTCGGCTTCTCCGATCTTGCTTCCGTAGCAGATCAATCTGCAAAATGGCGCGCCGCTCTCACGCTAGCTCAGCAGAGCCAGGAAGGTCGGGCTAGGATTGCGCTTGCTGCTGCAGTAGGCCAGTGGCCGGTGTGGAGCAATGCCACACGAGCTCAGCCAGATCCCTTCGATCTCGGTGCGCTTCAAAGTGCAGTCTTCGACACTGTGCTTCTCAACGCCGCCCAACCTGGAGGACAGTCTCGATTCATGTTTGAGCATGCAGGGACATCTCCGGCAGTTCGGCAACTCTCTTGGAATGCGGGCATCGACTACTCCCAACTTCTGGCCCGCGCCGAGCCGGCAGTCGGGCGTCTGGTGCTATCGCTTTACTCGACAAATGGACTCAATCTCCAGGCCGATCTTGCAACACTGCGGGACGCGACCCGTGTACAGGCGGAACCCGCCGCCTCGGCGTTCTGGAACGGGCCGGGACGAACAGTCCACGGCACACCCAAGATACCTTCCTTGCGGATGCATACAACAGGAGATAACGTGGTGCCTCCAAACATCATCGATTCGTATGTTCAGAAGATGCAGGCCAATGGTGGAGATGTGAGTCTCTACAGAACGACGATTGTTGACCGTGCGGGGCACTGTACGTTCGAGCCTTCAGAGTCAGCTGCGGCGATTGAGACAGTCTTGACTCGGATCAACACTGGGGTTTGGCCTGATGTCAGTCCAGCCGGAATGAACGCTAGGGCCAAAGCTCTCATACCCGCATCGGTGCCCGCGTTTGTGCCATACGAGCCAGCTCGGGCGAACCGGCCACAGAACAATCCTGCGGGCGGCCTCTAAACCGCGAGACAGGTGCCCGCAATGGCACCTTTCGGTTGCCAGGCCCTGCTTCTCAAGCAGGTGGCGGAACCGAAGGATCGTCGTCTCGTCCAGCAACCGCGCCACGGCCCTCAGCGCGGCGAACTGGCGGAACACGGGGATGTTGTGCAGAGACTGCTCCATCGCCGGGTCGCTCGGCGCGAACCATTGCTGCAGGTAGTGAACCGCCCCGGGGCGGTTCACCCGGACGATCGCACGCGTGACGCAGCGCACATTGATTACATGCCGCCTCGGACACCGCATAGGCCGGACGCAGATGTCCATCGAGAATGCCGTGGTAGCGGCCTCGGATCCTCGACACTCTCCCGGACTGAGAAGGCCTACACGATGCGATCAAAGCCGGCGGCCCGGCCTGAGCACTGATACGAATGCATAAGGTTCAACCTTTTCGCATGTCTGACCAGAAGCGGCGAAAACCAGGGAACCATCAGGCAGCCGGCGCGCATAGCGTCCGAGTTGGGACTTCGGCAAGGTCACCGGCACCTTCTGCGTCAGCACGCCGTCCTGCTTCTCCGGTGGGGTGCCCGAGAGCAGTTCGGCGTGGCCGAGTTGGATGCTGCGCGTAGTCAGCGCCTTGAGCACTGCGGGTGTGCAGGCCATCAGCGCGAGCCGCCGCTCCAACACCTCGGGCGACCAGCCCATGAGGCGGGCGGCTTCTTCCTTGTCGCCGCGCTGGCGCAGCAGTTGGCGCTGCGCGGCACGGGCTTCCTCGGCCGGCGACATGGCGGCGCGGTAGTAGTTCTCGATCACCGACATGGCCTCGGCCGCCTCGTCGCTGGCGTCCTTGATGACCACGGGCATGTCGTAGTCGTCGCCGAAGACGTTCCTTGCGGCTCTCCAACGGCGCTCACCGGCGATGATCTCGAAGAGGTCGGTGCCCAGCACAGGCCGCACGACGATGGGTTCGAGCACGCCGACCGCGCCGATGCCCTCCATATGGAGTTCATGGGTGGATCGGTGTTGGTCCACCCAGGATCTCCTACCGCGACGCACCTTCAAGAGCCGCCGCTGGCGCCGTCACGCGGCCGAACGATCGACCGTTGCCGCGTCGGATGGCAAGCCTGGCGCCGCGCCGCGCACACGTCGGTACGGCGGCAGGCCCGCCAGCAGGCGCCGGCCCCACGGCGTGCTCGCCAGCCGCGGATCCAGCACCGTGACGCGGCCGTGGTCCTCGGGCGTGCGCAGCAGCCGCCCCACCGCCTGCGCCAGCCGGATGCCGACCTCGGGGACGCTGCGCTCATGGAAGGCGGACCTCCCCTGCGCCTCGATCCACTCCCGGCGTGTCTGCTCGACCGGATCGTCGGGCACCGCGAAGGGCAACTTGACCACTACCAGGTGCGTGCAGTAGGCGCCGGGCAGGTCCACCCCCTCGGAGAGGCTGGCCAGACCGAAGAGGACCGAACGCTGGCCCTGGTCGATGCGAGCCTTGTGGCGCGCCAGCAGCTCGCGCTTGGACGTGCTTCCCTGCACGAGGATCTGCTCGCGCAGCGCCTCCGGCAGCGCATGCGCGACCTGATGCATCTGCCTTGCCGATGCGAACAGGACCAGAGACCCGGCTTGCGCCTCGAGCAGGGCGGGCAGCATGGCTGCCACCTCCTCGGTATGCGCCTGGGCATCGAGCGGATGGGAGCGCATGCGCGGCAGGTGCAGCTCGGCCTGCGCCGCATGGTCGAAGGGTGATGGCAGGCTGAGCGCATGCACCCCCTCCCATGCCTTCAGGCCAGCCTCTTCCATGAAGAGGTCGAACGAGCCGCAGGCCTGCAGCGTCGCCGAGGTCAGCACGGCAGCGCCGGCACGATCCCACAGCAGCGTGCGCAGGCGTTCTCCGCCACCGATCGGCGCAGCGCAGACGTGGAACTCTGTCGTCCGGCCCGCCCTGACCTCCTTGCCACCGCGCTCGATCCAGCGTGCCAAGGACATGTGCCACCTCGGCCATCATCACCAACTGCGCGCGGCGGCTGGCGAAGCCCGGCATGGCCTCGCGCAAGGTGCGCAGACAGGACTGCATGCGGGCTTTCTCTTCGTCGCTGAGCATGCGCCCAGCTTCTCGCAACAAAGCGCGTCTTCAAGGCCCGGCGCAGCGGGGCGTGGGTAGCCTGCAGCGCACCCGAGGCCACGCTGTGGCCCATACGCAGTTCACCAGGACTTGGTCGCCTGCACCGGGATAGAGGCAGGAACATGGCTATAACGCACGCCCTCGATCACGTGCATCGAGACAGCCTCGCACTCAATCGCCAGGTGGAAGGCTGGCCGCCAGTCCGGGGCCAGCATTGACCTTGCCCCTGTTTCGTGTAGTTCTTAACCCACGATTCACGCGGCCTTTTTGCGCTGTGCCTCGTACCAGCGTTGTTCGTACTGCATCGGGCTGAGGTAGCCCAGCGAGGACTGCAGCCTGCGGTGATTGTAG
>NZ_JBKDTZ010000398.1:0-8534 GCF_046339755.1 Acidovorax sp.
TGAGCGCGTGCCGAAGGACACGCGCATCGTTGTCTGACTCACCGTGGATGTTTGAGCGGAGTTCACCCGCAGGGGGAACGTAGCGAGTTCCACGGTGCACCCCAGGACCGAGCATCACAGGCTGCCCCCTCGCCCTGGCGAGGGGGACACGGGCAGTGGGGTCGCCTTTCTTTGGGGTACGTTTCTTTGGCGACGCAAAGAAAGGTACCTCGGCCGCCGGGCCGAGACCCGGCTCCCGTCCTCAAAAAAGGCATGCGGCAGGCAACGGCCACAAGCAATCAAATCAATCGCCTAAGTTTCGATTCCAGATCACCAGCCTCCACCTCCAAAGCCTCCACCATCCACCCCACCTCCTCCAACGCCGCCCGGTACAACGGCAACACCAGACTGACACTGAACGGCACCGAAAACCCCACCCTGCGCACCACCACCCCCTGCCCCGCCACGGCAAGCGCCGTGAGCGGATTGACGATGGCCACCCCCAGCCCTCGCTGCACCATCGCGCACACCGCCACCGCGCTGTGCGTCTCCATGCGCATCTGCCGCTGCACACCGGCCTCGGCGAACAGCGCATCGATCTGGCGTCTGTAGGGGTCGTCGGCTGAAAGGCTCACAAACGGCACATCCGCAAAGTCCGCCAGCTGCAGCACGGGCTGCGACGCCAGGGCATGCCCCACAGGCAGCACCGCCACCTCGTCCAGGGTCAACAGCAACTGCGAACGCGTGCCGGGCGGGGTGGAGGACGACACCTGTTCGCTGAGCCCCATGTCGAAACGCTGGGCCGTCATCCACTCCTCCAGCAAGGGAGGCTCCTGGGGCGTCACGGAAACCCGCGCCTCCGGGTGCGCGGCCAGCATGCGCGCCGCGGCACCCGGCAGCAAGGCGTGCGACAGGGCCGGCAGGCAGAGCACGGACAGGGACTGCGCGGCCCCGGCCGAGCGCCCCAGGGCCACGGCCCTGTCCACCACCCGGTCCAGGCCCTGCCAGGAGCGCTGCACCTCCTCCCACAGCGCCAGGGCCCGCGCGTGGGGGCGCAGGCGGCCCTGCACGCGATCAAACAGGTGGTAGCCCAGCAGCGACTCCAGGCGCGCCAGCTCGCGGCTCACCGTCGGCTGCGAAGTGTGCAACAGCTCGGCGGCCCCGGTGGCGCTGCCGGCCAACATGACGGCGCGGAACACTTCGATATGGCGGTGGCTGATCCGCGGGGCCATGTCTTCAACAGGGAGCATGGCGCAAAGCATATCGAAAATGAATAGAGTTCGCAAAACAAGCATTGGACTGGATTACTCATGGGCGGCATGATCGACCCAATCCCTTCGGAGCACTTCGTCCATGTCCAATCCCTTCTCCCCCGCCCAGCTGTGGTCCCTGGCAGGCCAGTTCGGCACCCCGCTGTGGGTCTATGACGCGGCCACCATCCGCCAGCGCATTGCAGAAGTATCCAACTTCGACACCGTGCGCTTCGCGCAAAAGGCCTGCTCCAACATCCACATCCTGAAGCTCATGCGCGAGCAGGGCGTGAAGGTGGACGCGGTCTCGCGCGGAGAGATCCTGCGCGCGCTGGCCGCAGGCTACCAGGCCGGCGGCGAGCCGTCGGAGATCGTGTTCACTGCCGACCTGTTCGACGCCGACACGCTGGCCTGCGTGGTCGAGCATGGCGTGCCGGTGAATGCCGGCTCCATCGACATGCTGCACCAACTGGGCGCGGCCTCGCCTGGCCACGCAGTGTGGCTGCGCATCAACCCCGGCTTCGGCCATGGCCACAGCAACAAGACCAACACCGGCGGCGAGCACAGCAAGCACGGCATCTGGCACACCGATCTGCCGGCCGCACTGGCCGCCATAAAGCAGCACGGCCTCGCGCTCACCGGCCTGCACATGCATATCGGCTCGGGCGTGGACTACAGCCACCTGGCCGAGGTGTGTGGTGCCATGGTGGAGCTGGTGCGTACGGCCCATGCGGCCGGGCACGATCTGCACGCCATCTCGGCCGGCGGCGGCCTGTCCATCCCCTACCGCAGCGGCGATCCGGTGATCGACACGCAGCACTACTTTGGCCTGTGGAACACGGCGCGCCAGCAGGCCGAGGCCATCGTCGGCCATCAACTCGGCCTGGAGATCGAGCCCGGCCGATTCCTGGTGGCCGAGTCGGGCGTGCTGCTGGGCGAGGTGCGCGCCACCAAGAATGCCGGCAGCAACCACTTCGTGCTGGTGGACACCGGTTTCAACGAGCTGATGCGCCCCTCCATGTACGGCAGCTACCACGCCATGGAAGTGCTGCGCAAGGACGGCAGCACCGCGGCCCAGCGCCCTTCGGTGGTGGCCGGGCCGCTGTGCGAATCGGGCGATGTGTTCACCCAGGGCGATGGGGGCGTGGTGCTGCCGCGGGATCTGCAGGAGGCCAGCGTGGGCGACCTGCTGGTGATCCACGACACCGGCGCCTACGGGGCATCGATGTCCTCCAACTACAACACGCGTCCGCTGATCGCCGAGGTGCTGGTCGATGGCGGCCAGGCACGCCTGATCCGCCGCCGCCAGACAGTGCAGCAACTGCTGGCGCTGGAAGAAGGGCTGTGAGCATGCGGGGGATGCCTCATCCCCTGCACGCCCGGTAGGCAGGGGACTACGACAGGGCGCCGCGTTGGAGGACAGTGCGCGGCAGGGGGGTCACCTACAGTGAAGTCACTGGCTTCACAACCCTTTCAACCTCTCAAGGAGATCACCATGCCCATCATTCTCTGGCTGCTCGGCGTTCCACTGTCCCTCGTTCTGCTGCTGATGCTGTTCGGGGTGCTCTGATACCGTGCCCCCTGGGGCACCATGCCAAACGCACAAGGCCGCATCCGCCCTACCGGGCAGATGCGGCTTTTTCGTTGGCCGCGCGGCACCGCTTGCGCAGGCCCTGCAGCCGCTGATCGCCAACTGCCGTTTAATGGTTGCCGATGACCGCTGCAAGCGCTAGGCTGGTGCTTCCCTGCCCTGTTCCTGCGCCCCTTTCCCATGGGGCCTGGCGTACCGAGGGCAGAGAGGCACCGGGAGGAGCCTGCCATGCCAACCGAAGAACGGACCATCGTCGAACTGGAGTACCCGGGCGAGTACCTGAGCCGCCTGGGCACCGTCGAAACCAAGACCTGCAAGATCCGCCTCTCGCGCAAGGGCCAGGGCGTGCTGGCGCGCATGTACGCGAGCCGGGGCTACAGCATGCAGGCCACACTGACGCACGACTTCGACCTGAGCAGCTTGGTGGTGCAGATCGACGGGCAGCCCGCGGGCACCATCTCCGTGCGCCTGGACGATGGCCACCTGGCCGCCGAGGACCAGTTCCCCGAATTCATCGGTGACCTGCGCGAGCGCGGCGCGCGCATCTGCGAGATCGGCAAGCTCGCCATGGACCCGGGCGTGCGCTCCAAGCAGGTGCTGGGCGCCATCTTCCATATTGCCTTCATCGTCGCCTTCCGCGCGCGACGGGCGACCGACATCGTGATCGAGGTGAACCCGCGCCATGCGGCGTTCTACCTGCGCATGCTGCGCTTCGACCCGGTGGGATCGGCGCGCATCTGCCATCGCGTCGGCGCACCGGCCGTGCTGCTGCACATGGATGGCAACAAAGGGCGCCGCCTGATCGACCAGTTCGGCGGCCGGCCCGACCTCTCGACCCAGGAGCGCAGCTTCTACCCGTACTTCTTCCACCCCGACGACGAGGATGGCCTGCTGCGCCGCCTCTCGGCCGGCGCCTAGGAGCGGCCCTCAGGCTTCGCCGCGAGGTCCCCGGCCCATGAGCTGGGCCACAGCCTCGGCGGGCTGCAGGCGGCCATCGAGCAGGGCCACAACCGCATCGGTGATGGGCATGTCCACCCCCAACAGTTGGGCACGCTGCGCCACCGTGCGCGCGCTGTAGACCCCTTCGGCCACATGGCCGAGCGACTCCACAGCCTGCGCCAGGGTCCGGCCCTCGGCCAGCAGCAGGCCCACGCGGCGGTTGCGCGAGAGGTCGCCCGTGGCGGTGAGCACCAGGTCGCCCAGGCCCGACAGGCCCATGAAGGTATCTGCGCGCGCGCCCAGCGCCAGGCCCAGGCGCGTCATTTCGGCCAGACCGCGCGTGATCAGTGCGGCGCGCGCATTGAGGCCCAGCGCCAGCCCGTCGCACAGGCCGGTGGCGATGGACAGCACGTTCTTCACCGCCCCGCCCACCTCGACACCCACGATGTCCTCATTGGCATAGACGCGCACGCTGGGGCTGTGGAAGGCGGCCACCAGGGCATCGCGCACGCTGGCATGCTCACTGGCCGCCACCAGGGCCGTGGGCTGGCCGCGGGCGACTTCCTGGGCAAAGCTGGGGCCGCTCAGTGCGCCGGCCTGCAGCGCGGGCGCCACCTCGGCACACACCTCATGCGCCAGCAGGCCAAAGCGGCTGTCCTGATTCCCTGAGGTGGATTCAAAGCCCTTGCACAGCCAGGCCACCGGTGCTTTGCAGCCCTGCAGGGCCTGCAGCATGCCGCGCAGCGCCGACATGGGCGTGGCCACGACGACCAGGTCTGCGGCGCTCGCCAGCGCCACGGGATCTCCCCCTGCAAGCAACAGCCCGGGCGGGAAGGAGAGGCCCGGCAGGTAGCGCGCATTCTCGCGTTCGGCCTGCATGGCCGCCAGTTGCGCGGCATCGCGCGCCCACAGGGTGACGGCATGGCCGGCGGGGTGCTGCGCTGCGCTCATGGCCACGGCAGAGCCCCAGGCGCCTGCGCCCAGAACAAGGATTTTCATGGAGAAGAAGCGCTTGGAAAGAGCGGAAGCTCAAGCGGCGGGGACGGCATGCTGCGCCCCCGCAAACCACGCATTACTGCGTGATGATGGGCGACGGATTGCCCGCAGCCGCAGCCTGTTGCTGTTCGAACATGGCCTGGAAGTTGATTTCGGCCAGGTGCACGGGCGGGAAGCCGGCACGGTTGATCAGGTCGGCAACGTTGCCGCGCAGGTAGGGGTAGACGATCTGCGGACAGGCGATGCCCATGATGGCGCCCATCTGGTCTTCAGGGATGTTGCGGATCTCGAAGATGCCGGCCTGCTTGGCTTCGACCAGGAACACGGTCTTGTCCTTGACCTTGGTCTGCACCGTGGCGGTCACGGCCACTTCGAAGATGCCTTCGGCCACAGGGGTGGCTTCCACGCCCAGCTGGATATCCACACTGGGTTGTTCCTGTTCCAGCAGGATTCCGGGCGAGTTCGGCTGCTCAAGCGACATGTCCTTGAGGTAGACGCGCTGGATCTGGAAAACGGGATTTTCTTGGTCGGCCATGGTTGAAAGTCTCTTTCGCTCAAAACAACGAGCTTGTGACAAAACGAAACCCGCCGGGGAAGCACTCCCGCAGCGGGCACATGGGCGTGCATTATGCAGCGCCCCGAAGACAGTTCAGGCAATCACTGCGCACCCAGAAGCGGCATCAGGCCGCCACGGCCGTCCAGCGCCACCAGATCGTCGTGGCCACCGACATGGGTGTCGCCGATGAAGATCTGCGGCACGGTGCGCCGGCCGGTAATCTCCATCATGGTGGTGCGGGCCGACGGATCGGTGTCGATGCGGATCTCCTCGATCTGTTCCACGCCCTTGGACTTGAGGATCTGCTTGGCACGGATGCAGTAGGGGCAGACGGCGGTGGTGTACATCTTCACGGGTTGCATGACGGACATCTTTCGTAGAAGCTGAGGCAGGGACGCCATTCAGCGGCAGTTGGGGGCGGGGTCAGGCCTTTTCAACCGGCAGGCTGGCCTCGCGCCAGGCCTTGAGGCCGCCGGCCATGGCCTGCACGTTCTCGTAGCCGAGCTTCTTGGCAATGCCCACGGCCCGGTTGGCGCGCGCGCCCGTGGCGCAAACCAGCACCAGCGGCAGGGCCTTGTTCTTCACCGTGGTGGCCAGGCGCTCTTCGAGCTGGTTCAGCGGGATGTTCTTGGCGCCCCCCACGTGGCCCGCAGCGAACTCCTCGGTCTCGCAGACGTCGATGACGACGGCCTTTTCGCGGTTGATGAGCTGCACGGCCCCGGCGGGGGTGAGCGAACCGCCACCGGCGTTCTTGAGCAAGGGCCACATCAGCATGCTGCCCGAAGCCAGTGCCACGAAGACCAGATACCAGTTGTCGATAATGAATTTCACGGAGATTCCTTGGGTTGGCGAACCCCGCAATTCTAAAATGTATGGTTTTGACCCGCCTCTCCTAGGGAAACCATGCACAAACTCGTTCTGATCCGCCACGGCGAATCCACCTGGAACCTCGAAAACCGCTTCACCGGCTGGACCGACGTGGACCTGACGCCCACCGGCGTGGACCAGGCCAAGAACGCCGGCCGCCTGCTCAAGGCCGAAGGCTACGAGTTCGACGTGGCCTACACCAGCGTGCTCAAGCGCGCCACGCGCACGCTGTGGCACACCCTGGACGAGATGGACCGCACCTGGCTGCCCGTGGTGCACAGCTGGCGCCTGAACGAGCGCCACTACGGCGCCTTGCAGGGCCTGAACAAGGCCGACATGGCCAAGCAGTACGGCGACGCCCAGGTGCTGGTCTGGCGCCGCAGCTATGACACGCCGCCGCCGGCGCTGGAAGCCACCGACCCGCGCAGCGAGCGCAGCGATGTGCGCTACGCCCGCCTGGACGCCGGCCAGGTGCCGCTGACCGAGTGCCTGAAAGACACCGTAGCGCGCGTGCTGCCCTTCTGGAACGAGTCCATCGCCCCGGCCATCCAGGGCGGCAAGCGCGTGGTGGTGGCAGCGCACGGCAACTCCATCCGCGCCCTGGTCAAGTACCTGGACAACATCTCGGACGACGAAATCGTGGGCCTCAATATTCCCAACGGGATTCCACTGGTATATGAGCTCGATGGCGACCTCAAGCCCATCCGCCACTACTATCTGGGTGACGCCGAGGCAGCGGCCAAGGCCGCCGCGGCGGTGGCTTCGCAAGGCAAGGCCTAGAAAATCGGCGTAAAGCGGGGGTAAAGCCCGCCAATAAACCGTTTCGAAACCTGCGAAAGCGAGTCCCGGCGCGGAACTGCGGCGAGGTGGACCCTTCTAAGAAGTGGTTCGGCGCCTTTTTGAAACGCTTGTTTTCACACGTGTGTAAAAAAGGCATCGGACCAGCTTCCCAGGTGTATATTGATGCGGTAAAGGTGTTCTATGGGCCACAAACTCAAAATAGCAGGATGGGTGTCGGTAGGTGTGGTGGCTGGTGCATTGACCACGGTGTCGTTGCAGACCGTCGCGCGCGGCGCCATGACGCCCCTGCCGCTGGAAGAGATCCAGCAGCTGTCGGCCGTGTTCGGCCTGGTCAAGACCGACTATGTCGAGCCGGTCGATGACAAGAAGCTCATCACCGATGCCATCTCCGGCATGGTGGCCAGCCTGGACCCGCACTCCCAGTACTTCGACAAGAAGTCCTTCAAGGAATTCCGCGAAGGTACTTCGGGCCGCTTCGTGGGCGTGGGCATCGAAATTTCCCAGGAAGACGGCCTGATCAAGGTGGTCTCCCCCATCGAGGGTTCGCCCGCGTTCCGCGCCGGCCTCAAGCCCAACGACCTGATCACCCAGATCGACGAGACCGCCGTGAAGGGCCTGGCGCTCAACGAGGCCGTCAAGCGCATGCGAGGCGAACCCAACACCAAGGTCACGCTCACCATCTTCCGCAAGGACGAAAGTCGCACCTTCCCGGTGACCATCACGCGCGAAGAGATCAAGACCCAGTCCGTCAAGGGCAAGGTGATCGAGCCCGGCTACGCCTGGATCCGCCTGTCGCAGTTCCAGGAACGCACGGTGGACGACTTCGTGCGCAAGATGGAAGAGATCTACAAGCAGGACCCCAACATCAAGGGCCTGGTGCTCGACCTGCGCAACGACCCGGGCGGCCTGCTCGACGCGGCGGTGGCCATCTCGGCCGCCTTCCTGCCCGAGAACGTCACGGTGGTCACCACCAACGGCCAGTTGGCCGAGAGCAAATCCACCTACAAGGCCGCGCCCGAGTACTACCAGCGCCGCAGCGGGGGCGACCCCCTGCGCCGCCTGCCCGCTTCCATCAAGTCCATCCCCATGGTGGTGCTGGTCAATGAAGGCTCGGCCTCGGCCAGCGAGATCGTGGCCGGCGCACTGCAGGACCACAAGCGCGCCACCATCATGGGTAGCCAGACCTTCGGCAAGGGCTCGGTGCAGACCGTGCGCCCCCTGGGCCCGGACACCGGCATCAAGCTGACCACCGCGCGCTACTACACCCCGAGCGGCAAGTCGATCCAGGCCAAGGGCATCGTGCCCGACGTGATGATCGACGAGTCCGAGGAAGGCAATGTCTTCGCCGCCCTGCGCATGCGCGAGGCCGACCTGGACAAGCACCTGGGCAGCGGCCAGGGCGAGGAAAAGAAGGACGCCGCGCGCGAGAAGGCGCGCGAGGAAGCCCGCAAACGCCTGGAAGAGGAAGCCAAGAAGCCGGCCGCCGACCGCAAGCCGCCCGAGTTCGGCACCGACAAGGACTTCCAGCTGGCGCAGGCGCTGCGCCAGCTCAAGG
>NZ_JBKDTZ010000399.1:0-45242 GCF_046339755.1 Acidovorax sp.
TTTTTAATGCTTCACGCTGCCGTTTTTCGAAGGCTTCACTTGTGATGGTCACGGACCCTGTATCGACAATTCCGGATCGCAAAGCTGCTCGCATTGTTTGGCCATCTTGCGCCCATGTTTTGATCCAATTCCTGAACTTCACCCCAGCTCCGTTGGTGGCTGGAGTTTCATCGATTGACTGCGGCCGCCCGAACTTTGTCTCAAGCGCTGGACCCGCTGCCATATCGAGGAATACGGACTCAATCGACAAGCGAAGGTAGGCGAGCTTTCCATCAATGAAAACCACATGCCCATCCTTCACCGGGGCGCCACCGAATGAAGATCCATCCGCACACGCCTTGATGCGTGAGGAAATGTCGCCCCCCTCCTTCGCGGCGAGCCGCTCCTCACATTTGCGAGGATCAAAGGTGCAGCGACTATCGTTGCACACGTAGCCAGGCAAAGCCGTCTGAAATTCTTCAAGGCTGTCGCCGATTTTCACACCCTTGTATGAAAAGGGATCAGCGTACGCAACGCCAGTCAGCAGCATGGCTCCAAAAAAAAGTGTTAGCCGCATAGCTCCTCCTTCTGAAGGCGCCATGGTAGCGGATCAGTCTTTCTCGGCCATCGCCTCCAGGGCGCTGCGCTCGATCACCTGCAGGTCGGCGAAGATCGCATCGCGCTCTTCGGGGGTCTTGTCGCGGTGCAGGCGGTCCAGCGTGCCGAACACCGCCGGGTAGTCCAGGCCGGTGGCGCCGCCCATGCCCACGCGCCACTGGGTGCTTACCGCGCAGAAGAACAGGCAGGCATTCACATGCTCGGGCCAAACCTCGACGTCCTTTTCTGGGAAGTCGGTGAGCTTGAGCCCCCAGGCTGCCAGCTCCTTTTCATCGGGCGCCTTCTCGTAGGGCGCGCGCCCGATGGCCTTCAGTTTCCCAGGCGCAGGCCTTCGCGGGTTTCGTTGTAGGCCTTGAACACGGCTTCGGCCGCGCCGGGGTAGCTGTCGCACATGTCGGTGAGCGCGTCCACGCCGAGGGGTTCGTCCAGGTCCCAGCCGGTGACGATCTGCACGATCAGCTCG
Organism: Acidovorax sp.; assembly: GCF_046339755.1. GTDB lineage: Bacteria > Pseudomonadota > Gammaproteobacteria > Burkholderiales > Burkholderiaceae_C > Acidovorax. The sequence goes on from NZ_JBKDTZ010000399.1 coordinate 1,061, forward strand.
GCGCTGTGCTTGGCGCGCAGCGCCGCGATGTCGCTCTCCTTCCCCGGCTTGATCAGCGCGGTGATGGCGGCCTCCTTGGCGTCGGCATCGGTGGTTGCGGCGTCCTCGGTGGCCGCTGCCTTCTTGGTGGCCTTCTTGGCTGCCGGGGTGGGCTTGTCCTGCTGCTCGGCGGCATAGGCCTGCTCCGCCTCGGCGCGCGCGGCGTCGAAGAGGGCCTGCACGGTCTTGCCGATGGCGTCGGCGTGCTGCTCGCGCATCTTTGCCCACACGGTGTAGGGCAGGTGGCGGGCGTCGAAGTTCAATTCGTCCAGCCCGTGCGGGGTGGGGACTTCGACCTTCAGCGCGAAGGATTGGGGGGTGGACTTGCCGATAACGAGTTTGGCCATGGTGTTGGTACTTTCGACGGGGAGAGATAAAGGCCCGTGCCCAGCCCTGCCGCCCCGTCGAAGGAGCGAACAGAGCCGGGCCGGTGCACGGTGGCGGCTTGGCGGCCGGGGATCAGTAGCGCGTTGGGCGGCCCTGCAGCGAGATGGTGGCGCGCACCTGCATAACGCTGCCCTTGGTGAGGGTGGGCGTTTCGTTGAACGACCCGAAGCCGTTGTAGAGCAGCACGGCGCCGTTAGGCAGTGTGACCTTCAGCGCGCGGATGGCGCGGGCTTCGCCGGCGGCCTTCAGGGCCTGATAGCCGGGCAGCGTGGGGTCATCGCCGATGCCGATCTGGATCGACTGGGCACTGGTCACCGTGGGCAGTTGGCGCTCGTAGTCTTCTTCCAGGAAGCTGAAGTTGGCGAACTGCTGGTCACCGCCCGAGGTGGTGAACTCCAGGATCTGCGGGATCTGCGTCCAGGCCGTGATTTCGCGCAGACTGCCCACGCCGGTGCCCGCCGAGAAGCGGTTGGTGTCGGTGGTGTCGATGCCCGTCACGTCCAGCGCGTTGGTGGCCACGTTGGAGGCCTTGAACACGCGGTCGCTGATCTTCTGCCAGCCCGACTTGAGCTCGTAGAAGGCACCGTTGAGCAGGCCGTGCGCGGCCGAGGTGATGACGCCGGGGTTGGCGTTGGTGATGGCGGTCACGGTCTTGACCGAGCCGTAGGTGGTTGCAATGGCGATGGTTGCGCCGTCAGGGAGAGATACAGCCATGGTGTGGCCCTTTCTTCGAGAAAAAGCCCTTTCGGGCGGTGGTGGCCAGAGGCCGGAAACTGCGGGGCGCTACCGCGCGCCCCAGACGGAAAAGCGCTGGATGGAGCCGAAGAGCTTGGTGTCGTCTTCGTAGGTCGAAATGGGCTCGCCCATGGGCCCGGCGGTGAACAGCCCCGAGGCGCAGAGCGCGTCCTCGGCCTGCCGTATCAGTGCCAACGACTGCGCCCGCGTGGTGCTGTACACGCTGATCTGCAGGTAGCCGTGCCGCAAGCTCGCGGGCGTGTTGTCCAGGAAGCGCAGCGTGTTGCCACCCAGGCCCTGCCACACGATGTAGGGATTGGTGGCCCCGGCCGGCGCGACATCGGGGTAGACCCGTGGGCACACCCCCTGCAGCAGTTCGACCAGGTCGGATTCCGTGCTCATGAGGTCACCTCTTGGATATACCGGTCCCTGATGGCCTCGCGCACCTCGGCCCGCGTCTCGATCACAGCGCGGCCAATGAACGGATCCGCGGCGGTGCGGCTGGTGCCGTTGTGCACGATGAACCCGTAAGGCGCCTCAGACTTGTTGAAGCTGATGTGGTACGTGGACCGATCCTTGTAGCTGTTGTCCTTGCTGAACACCTGATAGATCGAATCGCGCAGCGTGCCCGGCGCATAGGGGCCATACTTCTTGCCCCTGATGTGGAAAACGTGGCTGTCCTTGGACACCGGGGCGAGGATGCGTGCGCGCTCGTAGATGATCTGCGTGCCGGCCTGGGCCGCGGGCCTGGTGGCCGCGTGCACCTTGTCCACCTCGGCGCGCAGGTCCTGCTTGAAGGCCGCGATGTTCATGCGGATGGCCATGCCCATTACGACACCACCTCGCACGCCAGGTCCAGGTACATCCGCCCCGACACATCCGGCATCACCGCCTGGATGTTGTAGGCCACCAGGTTGTGCACCACGCGCATGCCCGCGGTCACTCCCTCCCGGTAGCGGATGCGGATCGAGGCCTGCACCGTGGAGACGGGAGCGCCGGCCTTGATGGCCTCCAGGCCCGACTTCATGCGGATGTCTGCCCACACCGAGGCCACGTCCACCCAGCCGGGGATGGGCTGGCCGAGTGCATCCTGCACTTCGGCCGGCTGCTGGATGGTGATGCGGCGATTGAGAGAGCCGGCGCGCAGCATCAGACCCCCGGCACGCGGCGCTTGGCCCGCAACAGCGACTTCGCGCCCAGTGGAAGCTCAGCGACGCTCACGCCCGCCACCACGTCCTCGCGGTTGGCGTAGAGGTGGCCCAGCGTGAGGAGGATGGCCGAGCGGACCACCGGGCTGATCACCAGCGGATCTTCACCCGCCGTACCCGCCGTTACGCCAGCCTCCAGGTCCTCGGGCGTCGCGTACAGCTTGCGGTTGAGATAGTCGGCCGCCGCTTCCTCGGCCGCCTCCAGGTAGCCGGTGATCAGGGTGTCTTCGCCGGCCCCGTCTGCACGCAGATGGGCCAGAGCGGTAGGCAGTGGCACCAGCGTTGCCATGGTCAGTCCTTTGGCAGCAACGCCAGCAAGTCGGCCTTCTTGGCCGTGGGATCGAACGCGATGCCCTTGGCCGTCAGCGCAGCCTTGATCTCGGGCACGGTCAGCTTGCCGTCGCCGTTGGCATCGGGCCCGCCGTCGTCGCCCTCCAGCGCGTCGTAGTAGCGGGCCGTGGCCTCCAGCTCGGGCGGGCATTCGTCGCCGGGCTGGTAGGTCACTGGGTAGATTTCGCCGTTGGGCACGGCGTCGAATGGCTTCGTTACCTTCATGTGGTTCTCCGGTGGAGGGCGAGCCGGAGCCCGCCCCGTGCCATCAGCTGGCGTTGACGTTCATGGCCTTCAGAACATCGGGGTTCAGCAGGCCGCCGCCCACGCGCTTCGTGGTGTAGAAGTGCACATAGGGCTTGTTGGTGAACGGATCGCGCAGCACACGCACGCCAGTGCGGTCCACGATCAGGTAACCGCGCTTGAAGTCACCGAAGAGGATGGACTTCGCGTTCGCGGCAACGTTGGGCATCCCGGCCATTTCGGTAGTGGGGTAGCCTCCGATGGTGGCGGGCTGGCCAGCCACAAAAGAGGGCTGCCACAAGTAGTTACCTTGGCCGTCCTTCAGCTTGCGCACCAGACCCTGAGTGCTGCGATTGAGCACGAAGCGGGCGCCCGCCGTGTATTCGCTTGGCAGTGCATAGATCAGGTCCTGGATTGCGTCCGAGGTGATCGCACCCACGGCGCCCGAGCCCACGGTCTTGATGTCGCCCCAGGGGTGCGCAGCGGCATTTGCGCCGCCGGTGACGTAGGTCAGGACACCGTTCGGGCGGTCGTTGGCGCCAGTGCCGCTCAAGAAGGCCAGGCCCTCCTGATACGCGAACTCCACTTCGACCTCGCCGGCCAGCCACTGCTCAAGGTTGATCTCGGAGTCGTCCAGCATCTGCTGGGTTGCAGCGGGGTTGGCGTAGATCTCGCCCGGCTTGTAGGTCAGCGGGCTGATGGTCGGCGTGTTGGTCTGTGGGCGCGCCGTGGTTTCACCCACCCAGCCGGACGTGGTGCCGCGGTTGTTGAACAGCTTGGTGAAGCCGGCGCCGGAGATGGTTTGCACTGCGCAGATACCACGCATCGGCGACACCTGCACCAGACGATCCGTGATGGTGCGGTCCCATTCCACTGGGGCCAGGTAGCCGCCTTCAGTGGCAACACCTTTGTTCAGCGCTGCCTGCACGTCGCCGCGCTTCATGTGGGCTTGGAAGGAGTCGGTGTATTCGGCGTCCTTCACGCGGCTGCCGTTGCCGCCACCGTTCATCTGGCCGGCGGCCAGTTTCACGTTCAGGTCGTCCACGGACTTTTGCAACGTGCCGATGTCGGCATTGATGCGGTCCACCTTCAGCGCCTGCAGCGCGTCCGCGTTGCCCTTCTTCACCGCCTCCAGCTGGGCGGTGTGCTCGGCCTTGAAGGTGGCAAAGGCTTGGTTCAGCGCCTCGACGGCGGCCTTGACCTCGCCGGGTCCGGGTGGCGTGTCCGCGCGCACAGCGATCAGGCCGCGGGGAACGGGCTTGGCGGCAGCCTTTTCGGCCACAGCCTTCAGCGCGCTGGCTTCGGCCGCCGAAACGGCCATGGTTGCGAGGGCGGCCACGGCCGCGAGTGCAATGAGAGACTTTTTCATTTCAGACTTTCAGGGAGTTGGTGAGTGAAAGCAGCAGTGCTGCGGCTTCGCCAGCGCCCGGCGTGGCGGCGTCATCGGCAGCGCCCGGCGTGCCGTTGAACAGGGCTTTGAAGGCCTCGCGGCGCACGGAGCGGGAGTGCCCCGCGCGCGCCATGGATGCCTCCACCAGGGCCAGCGTCTTGCGCGGCATGTGCGCGCTGGCGTCCTGCTTGATGTCTTTGCTGTCGATCAGGCCGGTGGCTAGGCCGTCTTCCACAGCCTGCGCGGCGCCGATCCAAGTTTCCTTGTCCATGAGGGCGGCGGCCTCGGCAACCGTCATCCCCGAGCGCGCGGCATAAACGCCGGCCATTGCGGCATCGAATGGTTCCAGCCGCTTGGCTGCGTCGGCCATGTCGTGCCGGTTGCCAATGGCCACAGCCCAGGCGTTGTGCACCATCAGGAAGGCGCCGTCGCCCATCAGGATCTCGTCACCTGCCATGGCGATGACCGATGCGGCCGAGGCGGCCAGGCCCATCACCCGTACGGTGACCTTTCCGGCGTGCTGGCGCAGCATGTTGTAGATGGCCACGCCCTCGAAAAAGTCGCCGCCGGGTGAATTGACATTGACCTGGACTTCCTTGTCGGCGCCAATGGCACGCAAAGCGGCTCCAATGCGCTTGGCCGTCACTCCGTTGCCATCCCAGCCCTCTCCGATTGCGTCGTAGATGGAGATGGAGTTGGCCGCCTCGGTCGCGGCGCGAATCTCGGGCTGCCAGCGCTCCAGCGCGTCGGGTCGGGCGTCGAACTGGGCAGCGCCCAGGCGGTGATCCGCACGGATCTCAGGGAGTTTGAGCAGGCTCATTGGTAGGTGCCTTCTGGCCAGAGGGTGGGCGCAGCTTCTGTGCTGCTGGGTCATTGGTGGCGGGCATGTCGGACAGCTCGCGCACCTCGTCTTGCGTGTACCAGGGGCCATGCCCCCCGGCGCCGAGGGCTTTGGCGAAGTAGTCACCCTGGTCTTTGAGCGTGCCGCGCAGCAACGCGCGCTCGTTGAACTTGTAGAAGAAGCGGTCTTGCTCGGGCTCGCTGAGCAGCGTGCGGGCCGCGGCCTCTTCCCAGGCAGTGAACCAGCGCTGCAGGCCGTACTGCACGAAGAAGATGCCCAGTTGCTCGATGCCGGAGCCCCATGCCGTCTCATCCATCATCAGCAGGGGCCGGGGCACGCCGAAGGCGCGAGCCACTTCCTCAATTTGCAGGTTGCGCTGCTCGTTGTGCTGCGCCTCGGCCGCGGTGGACGCCCATTTCGAAGCCTTGGCGCCCTCCTCCAGCAGCATGAAGTTGCCGGCGTTGGCCGCGCCCGCGTGCGTCTCGTCCAGCGATGCGCGCATGCGGTCATAAGCAATGTCCGATAGCGCCTGCGGAACTTCAATCGCGCCACTGGCCATCACACCCTTGGCAAAGATGCGCGCGGCGGCCATTTCCGCCTGGCGGGCCAGCGTGATCGCCTCCTGAGCGAGCTTGACCCGCGAGAGCCCCACTTCTCCATTCGCCGACAAGTCGCGCAGATGGAAAACCTCCTGCTGCTTGAGTTGGATCACCACGCCATCCTTGCGGGTGTACTCGTACCGCATCAGCCAGTCATCGCCCAGCTCGGCCTTGACGCGATCAGACTCCATTGGAATCAAATGCAGAGGCCGCCCCAGCGACCAGATGACGCGGGCATAAGCATTGCCGTGCACCAGGGCATTCAGCTGCATCTGGCCCTTGAACTCGCTGGGGGTTTGCCAGGTGTTGGGCTTGCGCTTCAAGCGCTTGTGCGCCTCCATTTCGTCGGCCACACGCTTCTCTTCGCCGCGCTCGATCAGGTTGCACGGCAGCATGCCGATGCTTTCCGAGATCAGGAAGACGCACCGAAGCACTGCCATATTGCGCAGGGCCCGCATGCCCTGCGAGTAGCCGCCGGTTGTGTCGCCCCGGATGAACTCCAGCAGCGCTGGATCGTCCAGGCCGGAGAACAGTGTGCCGGCCGGCACCTCGGCGCGGGGGCTGGGCGCTGGCGCGGCAGCAGCCGGCGCGTCCGACAGCGTGGGCTCCACCGTCGCTGGTTCGAGCGCGCGCGGCTCCGCTGCCGAAGCGTTGCCACCTCGGAGAATGTCAAAAAAGCCCATGCTTGGCCCTTACAGTCGCCGGATTCCCCGGGTTTCGTAGACCGACCCCTTACCGGCGTTCGCACTGGCGGCGCCGATGGCCATGCACAGCGCCACGGCGGCGTCGATCTTGTTGATGGAGCGGGTCTTGGCCAGCCAGTGGTTGCCCCATTTGTCCTCTTCGGTGACGGCGGACATCATTGCGGACACCAGCACCGGGTTACGCCGCAGCCTTATCCGGCCTTCGAGCAGCGCCTCTTCCAGGATCCGCAGGGACCCTGGCATCCACAGTCCTTCCGCCTTCTCCTTCTTGGCCTCGGCGGCCTTCACCATGGCATCGGTGGGCTTGCCCTTCTTCAGGCCGCCTTGCGGGTGCTCGATGAACTCGACCTTGAACCCAATCTGGTCCACCTCCTCCTCGAACCGCTTGTATGCGAAGCGGTCGTAGGCCACCAGTTGCACGTCGTAGTAGCCCACGTCCTCGGCCAGGGTCTGCGCCACATGCCGGAAGTTGATGCTCTCGCCCGGCGGCGCGTGGATGTGGCCCTGTGCCTTCCACACGCTATAGGGAATCTTGTCCTTCAGCTCGCGCCCCGCCAGGGTGTCGCCTGGCGTCCAAGCCTCGATCCAGCCATCGAACAGCGGTTTGCCCTTGTCATTCACACCGGTCTGAACCACCGCGGCCTTTGCCGTGATGTCGCGGTTCTGCGACAGGTCCAGTCCGATGTAGACCTTCTTGCCCTTGTGCTCCTGCAGCGGGTCGAAGTCAGCCAATGCCGGCTCCAGGGTGCTGCGCGTCATCCAGGCTGTTTCGGCATCGGTCCAGATGCAGAAATGCAACCGCAGGATGCCGTTCAACTGGCCAGGCAGCGCCTTGGCCTGCGCCACTACATCAGCCAGGTACTGGTGGGTGATGGTCACGCCCAGCAGCGGGTTTGCCTTGGGCCAGCAGCTCGGATCCTTCAGTGGGTCGTCGCCCTTATCCAGGGCGCACACGTAGCTGAAGGTCGTGTCGTCGATTACATCGCCCACATAGGTGGGATCGTTGACCGCCTCCGTGTGCCCTGCGGCCACGTTGACCGCGTGCGTGTGCTCCTCCCAGCAGACAGAGTTCCGGTCGCTGCCGCTGTTCGTGATCATGAACAGCAGCGGCTGCCGGCGGAACTTGAACCCGCGCTCCAGCATTTCGATGCTCTTGCGGTCGGGCAGCTCGTGCACTTCGTCGGCCAGCACCAGCGATGGCCGCGGGCCTGAACCCGTTTTGCCTGTGTCTTTCGACACCGGCCGGAAGAAGCTGGCGTTGGGGTGGAACGCGATGTTGTACTCACGCCCCTCGCCGCCCGAGAACTGCAGGCGCTTCTTCAGGGCCTTCGAGGCCTTGACCATCTTCACCGCGTCGGCGAACAGAATGCCGGCCTGCTCCTTCTTGGCCGCTGCCGCGTACACCTGCGCGCCGGCCTCGCCGTCCGCCACCAGGCCGAACAACCCAATGCCGCCTGCCATCGGGCTTTTGCCGTTGCCCTTGCCCTGCTCAATGAAGGCGCGGCGAAAACGCCGGGTGCCGTCTGCTCGCTTCCAGCCGTGCAGCGATCCGATGATGAATGCCTGGCTCGGGTCCAGGTCGAATTTCTTGCCCTCGAACTGTCCTTCGGACAGCTTCAGCACCGACTCGAAGAACTCGAAAGCGAACTGAGCGGCGGCCGGGTCGTAGTACAGCCCCCGCTTGTGCGCCTCCTTCAGATCCTGCAGGTGCCGCCGGCAGGCGTTGCGGACGTGGGGGCCCGCGATGATCTTGCCGGCCAGCACGGCACGCGCGTAGGCCTCAGTGCGATCCAAAGAACTTGTCGGCTGGGTCTTCTTCTTCGTCGCTGCCATGGTTCACCTTGGTCTCGTCCACCGGGGTGGCCCCCAGCTTGGACAGCAGCGAGCTCAATGCCTTCATCGCCTCGACCCCCATCTCGCCCGATTCCATGCGCGCGCTGAGCACGCACGCCATCCGCAACAGGATTCGGTGGCTGGCCGTCAGCCAGGGCAGCTCCCGCTGGAATTCGGCCCAGGCCAGTTTCTCCGCGTCGGTCATGGTGGCGTAGGGCTCACCCACCGGACGGATCCGCTTTGGCCCTTTCCGGCTGTTGAACCGCTGGGGGTCGTGCTGCGCGGCACCGGACACTTCGGCCTTCGCCTTGGGGGTTCTCGCTCGTGGCATGGGGTCAACCTTTGAATTGCGGACGCGCGCACGAGACGAACTGGCCGGTTTCCAGGGAAAGGGCCCCAGACTTTCACCCCCCGGGGGGGTATGGCTCCGCTTCAGGGCCCTCCAGCGGCCATCCATCGGCCCCTACAGCGACCCAGGGCCGGTGTCCGAGGTCGCGACGTGTCTTTGCCTCGTGGCACCCTCTACGCAGGCACAACACCTGGCAATTCGCGTCGGTGTCCTCGCCCCCGTTGGTCAGGGCGACGACGTGGTCCAGCTCGAACGGTCGGTCGGTGCCGGCGGTAATGTCGGTCAGGTCGCCGCAGTCGGCACAGTGGGGGTTCTTCGTCCACACCCGCAAGCGCCGGGCTTGCAGTGCCCGCCCTCGAAGCCGGCCGTCTGCGTTGTTGAACTGCTTCATCGTTCCGCTCCGCCGATAATTCGCTGACCACACTCAATGAGGCGATATGCTGGCAGAACGAACCGAAGAGCTACGGCAGTTCAAGGCGCGGGCAGATGCGCTGCAGGAGCTTGGCCGCCAAGCAAATTCGAGCCCATTGGCTGAGCAGCAAGCGATCACCGCCTACCGCGATCTGAAGAGCGAAATAGACGAGAGGCACCAGCAGCACAAGCGCGCCATGTTGGCTGAGCCGGGCGCCTGGTTCGAATCTCTCTTCCAGAATGGGCTACGGAAGGCGCATAGCGCCATGAAGAGCCCCACCCAGACCAGCCCCAAGAATCCTCGCTGGGTCAGCTCCGTGATGGACCTACGGTCCGAGATTGACGATCACCTGGCGCGACTTAAAAAGGGCTCGGCTCATGACTGACCACTGTCCCGTGGTTCGCCTGAGGCCTGATCAATCCATTTGCTCTGAGCCTCCAGCGCCTGCCCCAGCGTCATGTCGTGCCGATAGGCGGTAAGGCCATTGCTTCCTCCGTCCACCACCATGCAGCACTTGGCCACCGTCTCGCGGCTCAAGCCCAGTTCATTTGCGATCACCGAGTAGAGGTAGATCTTGATCGGCTGCTCTTGGTTTTGCAGCTGGCGGTTGAGGTGTGCCTCGATGCGTGCCGATGCGTCGTTGAATCGCCTGGCCTTTTCGGTCTTGCTGGCGTCTTTGCCGCGATATCGATCTCGCTGGGTAACGATGGGATATTGGACCATGGGCGGAATGTACTCCATCGGAGTTCATCTCCGTTCGGTCGCGGGCCGTCGATCCTCGTTGTTCTGGCGTCATCGGACTTATGGGGCTTGACCGGGCCCCGCTGACGCCTGCCGTTCGCTTCCAGCACCGAGCTCCCGGTAGGAGACACGCCCCGCCTGACCCTCAGGCGTCCCACGCTGGCTGTGGGGTAAATATGCAATGGGACTGGATCCTTACTTTCAGCGCCTACACGAAACCGCTTTGAGAGGCTGGCTCGGTCGTCCATACTGGCTGCTCCACCACTGGAGCGATCTATGACACACCCAATCCGCGAACTAGACCCTTTCCACCAGAAGGGCGCCAACATGGCTGCAGCGATGGCGAAAGAGCAATTGAGTTACGCCCGGCAGATAGTGCAGGAAGACAACCCAGAAAGCCCACACAACCCGGAACTTGTTGCGGCTGTCCTTAAAGCGATTTCTATCAATTACTTGGCATTCATCACGAATGGAAAGGGCTAGCCACCCTCGCTACGATAGGTGACCCGCCGCAACCAGGAGATTGACCAATGGACCGTCTTGTGATCGTTCGCTTCTCGATGGAAAAATCTGGAACTGAGATCCACCAGTTCACGCAACCTCTCGGTAGCTATGTCGATCTACCTTCGCCCGGCGATCAAGTGTTCGTTAACCACCGGGGGAACCCCCTTCCATTTTCCGTGGTCGCGATCAATCGTGCTTACCTCTCCGACACCCACGTCATCACCGTCGCATTGGCTATTCCGCCGAAGGTGCCGCACACGTTCATAGAGAAGTACGACGGGCTGCACTGAACATGGCTGCTAAGAAGATTGCGCCAGGGGCACCTCCTCCTAAACCCAAAAAGACACCTGAACAGCTCGCCCAGTGGGCCGCATACGAAGCGCTCTGTGCGCAGCGGGAGGAGGAAGCTAAGGCTCGTAAATTGGTAGCCGATGCCCAGGCCGCCAAGGCCAAAGTCGCGGAAGACAAACTTAAAGCCATCGAGAGCCTTCGACTGAACGGATCAATGTTCCACCAGGCAGAGCAACTGCGGCAGCTTGCACAGGCAGTATTTTCGCAGCTGGACCCGGGCGCCCCTGCCGAAGTGCTGGCGCAGGCAGCGAAGTGGCGAAAGGAAGTTCTAGAGCTCGCCGCTGGGATCGATCCGACCGCAGAAATACTTGCCAGCTTCGCCTCACCAAAACAACGGGATTTTTGAATGGAACTTCCTCGAATTGGCCCTGACCGCTTCACGCTTCACATTCAACGCACGGGTGGCTCATTCGCAGCCTATGTTCTGAGAATCCATCAAGCCGAAAACGACGACCTGCCCCCACGCTTGGTTCCAAGATACACCCTACACACACGCTTTAGGGATGAGCAGGAAGCCTACCGGGCAGGTATCGAGGTCGCGAGAAAACTAGCCACCGGAGAACTGAGCTCCGATTCAGAATCAATCTCTGAGAAGGTGGGCCACTACCGTATCAAGGCGTCAGCGGCTTTTCGCCTCGACCAGCACAAGTGGGAGCCCCAATTGCTTATCGAGAGCAGAAAGCCAGAAAACAAGGGCTCCGTGCAAGACGTAAGTGCAACGCCAAATGCGCTTCGCCTAAACCTTTTTCCTGAAGCCAGCAGCGCCTCGAAATTCGCTCTTGAGTACGGTCGTCGAATGGTTCAGGACGCGATCAGCGGTTTGAAGATTTAACTCAGATCCGCGCAACGAAAAAACCCGCCAAGGCGGGTTCGTGAGGGCGAGCGACTCCAGCGAGGTTGTCCGGTCCCGACTCTCCGCCGGGTGGTGCTTCGTGGGGCCTGGAGGCCTGCGGGTGGGCAACGATAGACGCCGATATCGTTGGCGTCTGCGTTGACGGGCGCAATGCTACCACACAATGACCTACAGCGACACGGGCACCTTGCCTGCGGCCTGCAACTTCATCGAGTGCACCCCCTTCAGAGCTACCCGCGCGCCGTGGCGAGCTCGGTCCACCTCCTGCTCGATGCGCGCTGAGATCACCCGGCCGTCCTCTCCGTGGGGGATCAGGCGCCGGCCGGTGCCGTGGCAAGCCTTGCACGGGGTCTTGCTCTGGTAGTTCGTCCCCGGCACCAGCTGCCACATGGTGCCTTGGCAGGCGATGCAATTCCGGTCGGCCCACCAGGCCAGAACGTCCAGCAGCTTCTCGGCCGCGGGCGCGATGCCCTGCGCCACCACCCAAGGCAGCAGGCCGGAATGCGGGTCCATCAGCGCGGGTAGGCTCTTGAGGCGGCCCAGGATGCGGCGGCGCTCGACGGCCAGGTGCTGCTCCGCCTGGGCCCGGGCGCCGGGTAGGTCCAGGCTCTCGACCTGGCGCACGCCTTTGCGCCCCTTCTTGCCCATCAGCACGCGCGGCATGGTCTCGGCAATGCGCCGGATGTCGTCGGGCCCGAGGCGCTGGGGCTTGGCGGTGCCATCCCATTCGGTCATCAGCTGGTACACGAGCCGGCCCAGGGGCGCGGGGGCCTTGCCGGCGGCGATCAGCAGATCCACGTCGCCGCGCCGCTCCAGGTTCACGGACAGGTCAGAGCTACTGGCTGCGCTGGTCAGGCGTTCGTCAAAGGTGGGGATGGTGCTGGTGGTCATTGGTTCCTTGGGTCACAGGGCTTGGCGTGCCCGGCGCTCCACCTCGGCGCGCTGGTCGAGGTGGGCCCGGCGTTGATCTTGGCGGCGGCGCTCACGCGCGGCGCGGTGGCGGGCCAGCCCGTAGGCACCCGCGAGCAGCAGCAGGAGAAGCAGCAGGAACAGCATCAGCCCTGCCCCTCCAGCTCTGGGAATGGCTCCAGCGGCGGCCGGGCCTGCTGGCGCTGGTGCATGGTGTTGCGCACGGCCGTGGCCGCTTGGTGGCATTCGTCGTCGGTGCCGAAGTAGATTGGCACATAGTCCATGCGGCGATCCGTGGCGTAGGCCTGGCGGTTCTCGCTGAGCATGTCGGCGATGGGCTCGATGTGCAGGGCGCACTGGCTCTGGCTCCAAAGCAGGGCATGGGTTTGCGTGGGCGTAGGCATGGTCTCTCCTCAGGCAGGTTTGCCGTCGGCGAAGACCGTGACCGGCCTCTCGTCGTAGCGGGCGGCCAGCGTGGGGCGGATGGCGTCGGCCGCGGCATCGATCACCTCGCGGTCGCCGATCAGCAGCGGGATGTACTGCAGGTCCCGGTTCTCCCGGTACGCCGCGCCATGGCTCTGGAACATCTGCTCCAGCGTTTCGATGTGCAGCAGCCCTTGCCGCTGGCTCCACAGCAGTACCCACACCTCCTTCGGGTTGAAAGTGGGGTGATCAGCGAGCAAAGGCCTGTTCAAGTTGGTCATGGAAAGATTCCTCGGTTGAAAACTCCACGAAGGAGAGGGGGAAGCGGCGCAACTGCGTGCGGTACTGCTGGGATTCCTTGTGGAACCAGAGCATCTGGGTGTAGTCCTGGAAGTCGCCGTGACGGTTTTTGGAGAGCACCAACTTCCCATCCGGCGCGTCCTGCTGCTCTCGCCACTTAGCAGTAGCTGCCTCGTCGGTGGGATCAGGCGTGGCCTCGTCCTTCTGCACACGAAACACCGCGAACACGTTGTCAGCTGCGTTGATGATGTCCAGGCTGCCCGCCACATCCATCTTGGTGGGCGGATGGCTCTCGTCGCGGCCCTTACGTGGGTGGGCGACCAGGTGGACGTGCACACCGTGCCCGCGGGCGAACCCGGCGATCTTCTGGGCGGCGACCTTCTGTGCCGAAAGTGCACCCGGACCGTCCGAGGGGATGTCCAGCATCATCAGGCTGTCGATAACGAAATGGTTTGCCCCATATCGGCGCGCTGCGTAGCTGAAAACCTCCAGTAACCGGGCCAGCTTGGCATTGCCCACCACATCGAAGATCCACATCCGATCCCGGAGCCAAGCTCCGATGGCGCGCATGTACTGGGGCGTAGGCCGGTCGATGCCGGACGCCTGCTTGTGCACCCGCTTCAGGTGGCGCACCGCCGTGAGCTCGCCCGAGAACACCACCACGCGCTGACCCTGCTTCATCAGGCCCAGCAGCACCTGGTCTAGAAACAGGCTTTTGCCGTGGCCGTTCCAGCCGGTCCAGGCCGTGTATTCCCCCGGATGGAACTCGAACCAATCGAGGTGCTTGTCCACATACAGCCTTGGCATCTTTGGCCGGCCTTCTGGCGGGTAGAACTCCGCGATCACCGCCTCGGTGTGGTCGTCCGCGCTCACCAGCTCTTCGGGGTCCAACGCCTTGGCTGCTGCAATGGCCGCCTTGAACTGCTCGGGCGTGGCGCCCTGCAGCAGCCAGTCGTTCGGGTCCTTCACGGGCAGGGAGACACGACGGCAGCGCTCAATGCCCAGCCGCCTCAACACCTCAATGGCGCCCTTGTCCCCGGCCTCGTCGTGGTCGAAGCACAGAGTGATGTCGCTGAAGCGCTCCAGGCGCTCCCAGTCGTTTTCGATCCACTGGTGGTTCCCTGCGCCGGCGTTGACCGACAGGGCCGGGATGCCGGCCTGGTGCAGGGTCATGGCGTCGATCTCGCCCTCGCAGATCGTGATCGCGCGCGCCTTGTGGTTGATCAGGTGCCAGCCGAACAGGCAGGGCATGGCGTCCTTTTCCTGGCGCATGTCCCGCTTGTTGTCGATGTTGCGGGTCTTGCCGTTCAGGTATTCGCCTGTCTCGCTCAGGTAGGGGAACACGGCATAGACGGCCTCGCCGCGCACCTGCTCCACCACCTTGAACGCCTCGATGGTCTCGGTGGTGAGCCCCCGCCCCTGCAGCCATTCAAGGGCGCGCCCAGGACTCGCCGCTGCCAGCTTGCCCCGCGGCTTGGGCGGGAGCGTGTACGTGCGCTGCGGCGGCTTCTGGTCAACCTCACGGATGCCGAGGTAGTCCTTTGCCTCCTTGAGCGCGTCGGAGAGAGTCACGCCATGGCATGCCATCCACAGGTCCACCAGATCGCCGCTCTCGCCCGATGCAAAGTCGCTCCACACCCCGGCCTTGGCGCCGCCGATGCACACAGACAGGCTCCCCCCGGCCTCGCCGCTCACCGAGCCGGCCTTCCACTCCTTGCCCGCCTTCTTGCCATTGGGCAGCAGGTACTGCGCCACGTCGTCCGCACGTGCAGCCAGACGGTCCTTGATCTCGGCGACGTTCACGCTGGAGCCCCCTCGGCCGGCACCACGTGCTCGCGGTTGCGGAACTCGGTGTAGTTCATCCAGGTGCAGCGAGAGGCCTCAGCGTCCCACTTCGAGTCGAAGCCCGCCAGCCGCCACCAGTCCGCCGGCAATGCCGCGGCCTTGGCGCGCAGCGGGTCATTGGGGGCAAGGGTCGGGGCCCGCGCAGCAGCCTTGGTGCTGCCATCCTTGGCCGGAAAGAGCCCCTGCCATCCGCCTTCGACGGATCGCTCGATCACCAGCACGGGGTCGTGACCCTCGGCGCGCAGCTTCGTCAGCGTTTTCAGCTGCAGCCTGGCCCCATCCTCGGTGATCGGTTTCCTGGCCTCTGTCCGGTGTCTGACCCACAGAGCCCAGGCCTCCGCTGGCAACCACGCCGGCAGCTCAATCCCCAATGCATCGAATCCGGACTTCGCGCGCTTCTCCTTTGTCTTTTTGGATGTATTACTGGTGTCTATGGATGTATCAGGTGCACCTCCTGCACCCCCGTGTGCACCTCCTGCACGGGTAGGGGTGCACGAGGTGCCTGGGTGGGTGTGCACCTCCTGCACGGGTGCATCTGCTGCACTGGTGCACGTCGTGCCTGGGTTCGCCCCCTCTTCATCGACTTCGACCAGTGCACCTCCTGCACGGGTAGGGGTGCACGAGGTGCCTGGGTTCTCGGCCTCTGCCGCCACCTTTTGGAGCACGATTTCGCACCGGCTGTTCTTGCCGGCGGTCTTGCTGATACGGAGTAGCCCTGTGCCTTCGAGATCGTCCAGAGCGTTCTGGACAGCCCTGCGGCTGAAGCAGGTCCATTCGCTGAGCCAGGCGATTGAAGGCCAGGCCACGCCATCGTCGTCGGCGCGGTCAGCCAGCGCCATCAGGACGCACTTGGGCGTCGGCCGGATGCGCAGCGGCCTGCAGAGGTTGGTAACGCTGTTGCTCATGCCCGCCTTGTCAGAAGGGAGCGTCGTTGGTCGGCGTGGGCGCGCGACGTGCGCGATCCCGCTTCAACTCAGTCAGGCGCGCGTCGTGATACAAGACATCGACCCGATCCTCGGTGATTGCAGCATCGTCCTTGGCAGCCTCTGAGATAGAGAGGCGCACCTTTGCCACCTGCGCTTCGAGGCGGTGCAGCACGATCAAAGCATCGAGACGTTGATCCAGTAGGTCCCGCAACAGTTCAGATGCTGCGGCTGCATCGTTCGCCTCAGCCGTGGAGGTGATCAGGAAAGCGCTCACGTCGTACTCTTCGATGCACCACCCGCGGTGCAACAGCCAGGCGATGAATGCGTGATGCACCGCGCCGTCGTAGAAGTCCGGGTCGGGGCACGCCAGTGTGCAGAACATCGGCATGTCGTCGGGCATCATGGGCTCACCTCCGACCCACGCGCCGTGGGAGATCGAAGGGACGCCGTACTCGGCAACAGGGCGGGCAGTGATGCCCGGGAAAGTGGCCTTCAGGTCCGCGATCAACGCGGATTCGCTGGGCCAATGCGGGGGCACGGCTTGGGGGATGGGGGCTGTCATGGGCGCCTTTCGAAGCGGGGAACATGACCTTTCAAGAAACCAGCGGCAGGCAGGAAAGGCGGACTGCTTTTCGGGTCGGGGAGCTACCCCTTCCCTAGCCGTGGCGTCAAACTCAGGCGGCCGGCACCGGCATGCGGATTTCCACGCCGTCGGGAAAGCGCACAGTGGCCACGGAGGGAGCGGGCAGCTCGTCGCGCATCTGGCGTACCGGCAGGTTCACGTGCTCGGCCTTGGGCTTGCCTGCAGCGTTTACGGCACGGGCGGCCTGGCGCAGCTTGCGCAGCGCCTCCTCGGCCTCGGCGATTTCGAGCTCGATGGCGGCCAGCTCGTTGTCGCTCACGATCCCGTCTTGAAGGGCGTCGATGAAGACTGCCGTCACGTCGCCCGCCTCGCGCGCCAGAACGGACACTCGGCGCATAGGGTTTTGCTCGGGCTCGGGAACATCGGTGTGCAGCACGAACTTGCCGCCGCATTCCTCGGCCACGTAGGCGGGGTAATCGAAGCAGTGCTCGGTGCCGGCCTCGATGCACAGGCGCGCGATGGCCAGGGCATCCTGGGCGCCCAGCTTGTGCGAGGTGGAGCCGGACAGCTGCTTGCGGGTGTATTCGTCGTTCCAGCCGTTGCGATGCGAGATCGTGGAACGGCCGCCGGGGAAGTGATCCGCGGCTCGGCGGAGGGCATCAAAAAGGCTCATGTCCGGTTCTCCGATTTTTGGACGTGGACGAAAGAAAGGGCTGGTCCGAAGATCGAACCCATGCACACACACAACACCCCTACCCCAGGCCTGCTGCACACCTCGGCGCGCAGCAGCGTTGCAACCCAGCTCGACGCCGCCACCGGCACGCGCCGGCATGTCGTGCAGACATCGCTGCTGGAAATCCGATTCGTAGCCGGCGAGTACCGGGTGCAGTTCGGCATGCGCACAGTGCGGCCGGATGTAGACCGCATTGCGGCGCACCGGGCCCGGCGCCTGCAGCGGCGGGTGTGATCAGCCATGAGCGGGCTCCGGCTCGGAAACTGCAAGGGCTTCAGGGGGCACCGCGATACCTCGCCGTACGCAGGCTGCAATCACTCGATCTGCAATGCGGACTGGGAGAACGTCGGGCCACTGGTTAACCGCCTGGTAGCTGACGCCTATGGCAGCAGCCGCAGCAGAGATTGAGCCGCCAAGGAGGGAGATGGCTGTTTGTTTGCGCATCTCCGCATTCAATCATAATTAAACAGTAGATGCAACCATGGTTAATCTGGCCTGGTCCATATTTGAAGCATGATTGATTACGCTGCACGACTTCGACACGCCATGGAGCACCGCAAGGTCACTACGCGCGAGCTCTCCAATGGCATGGGGGTGAGCTTTCAAGCCGTAAGCCGAGTGCTGGCTGGCGACAGCAAGGCCTTTTCTGCCGACAACAATGCACGCGCCGCCCGCGCCCTGAAGATCAATCCCACTTGGCTCGCATTGGGCGAGGGCAGCATGGGAGAGTCACCCTTCGAATCCAATGTTCACGCCGTGCCTTTGGGAAAGCGGGCATATCCGGTGATCTCGATGATCCAGGCAGGCGCCCTGAAAGAGGCAGTAGACGCCTACGCCCCAGGTGATGGCTTCGATGTTGAGGTGGGAGAGGACGATTGGTCCCAAGGTACTTTTGGCCTTGAGCTTGAGGGAAATTCGATGGAGCCCATGTTCCATTCGGGTGATCGGGTGCTGATTGATCCATCCCTAGCTGCCCGGCCGGGGGATTTTGTTGTGGCAAGGAACGATGGCCACGGGGCGACGTTCAAGAAATATCGCGCCCGTGGAATGACCGAGAAGGGCGAGATCGTTTTCGAGCTTGTGCCCCTGAATCCAGACTACGAAACGCTGCGTAGCGACACCCAGCCGCTGCAGATCATCGGAGTGATGGTGGAGCACCGGCGTAGGTACAGACGGCCGACGTTGAATAAGAATTGAAGTTTTTTGTGAATCATAGTTGACGATCGTAGTTAACCATGATTGAATCACCCCGTCGCCCAGCATTCCGCAGGGCCAACGGAGTGAACCTTGAGCAGTCTCTCTCTCGCCGAGATCTACCGCCAGCACGAGGACGGTGAAGCCCCGCAGCGCCACGCGCCCAAGCGGACCCGCAAGACGGTCGACAACACCGTTCCTGCGCCCACCGACAGCCCGCTGGTCGCCGAGGCCAAACAGGCCCGCTCTGAGCGCCGCTGGGCGGATGCCGCGCGCCTCTTCAGCTTGGCGGCCGACCAGCTGCCCCAGCACCACGGGGTGCCCTGCGCCACGGCCCTGGCCCTGCGTCGCGATGCGCACCTGTGCCTCGGATTCACCCAGGCCTTCAAGACCCACCGCGCACCCAACACCGGCAAGGTAGCCGACGCCGCCGAATGGCAGCGGCCGGATGGCGCTCTCGTGCGCCGCCTTGTCGGCACGAGGAGCCCCGCATGAAGACCCTCGCCACCTTCTGCCGCCTGGCTGACATGCGGCGCCGCGCTGGCGCCACGCCCGCCGAGGCCATCACCTGGGCCGCGGGCTTGCTGTGGCGCGCGCGCACCTCCTCCTGATCCACCACCACCCGCAACCACCATGACCACCACCATCTCCGAAGTCGGCCTTCTGGCCATCCAAGCCCACCACTACGGCCTGGAGCGCCGCAAGGCGAAGTCCAAGTTGGACGCCGCCTACAAGACATGGCGCGAAGAAACCAGCACCTTCCACCACATCGAGCGCGACGGCGCGGAATGGGCGGCGATGATGCGCTCCACCAAGACCGAGTACCTGGCCCTGGACGATGCGAAGCGCCTGGAGCGCAACGCGCAGGCCCGTCTGGCCCGAGCCATCAACAAGGGCGTGAAGGTCTGACATGGTGCCCCTCGAAATCAAGGGCGACGAGACCGCCGACAACCTGATCAAGCAGCTGGTGTACCTGCGCTTCCTGGCCCGCCGCGTGGTCAGGGGTCACGACCACGGCCGCGACCTGCTGGAGCGCCAGAAGCGCATCCGCGACAACCTGCCACCCCACATCCCCGAGGGTGCCCAGGCCGCCGTGGACGTGGCCACGCTCGAAGAGAACATGCTGCAGTGGCGGTCGATGGAGATCGAGATCGGCAACTTCCTGATGCCGCTGTGTGCGGCGCTGGACGAGAAGGCCACCCGCGAGCAGATCTTCGAGGCCATTGGGTGCGCGCTCGCTGACCGCGACACCGAGCGGGTGCGCAAGTACGGCTACAAGTCCCACCACCTGATCTGTGTGCTGGACCTGGAGAACAGCGCGACGAAAGACGACGCGACCATCATCCGGCCGTTGAAGTGGTGCCACACCATGGCCTTCATGCACCTACTCAATGCCAGCCCGAAGTTCGACCGGATGGTGCACGACGGCGCGAACGAGTTCTTCAATGGCCTATTCGGCGAGTACCGCGAACGCCCGCTTATGGAGCGCCTGGCAGGGCGGGCAGTGTGATGGCAGGGAGGCTCACTAAAGCAGTGCGCGCAGTTCGTTTGAGCGCTCCTGTTGCTCGCGACTCAGAGATTCAAGTTCTTTTTGCAGGATCTCGTTGTCTCGCTTCTCCCGCTCAATCTTTACGGAAAGCTTTTTCGCCTTCGCCATGTGGTCGGCCTCCTCGGCTTCAGCGAGTGCGTCTTCAAAGTCCGCCAGACGATGCTGCCCCTGTACCAACTGTGAAGTCAGGAAGGCCTCACGTTTGCCTATCCAATCCAGCTCGAACAACAACATGCGGCGCTGCTCCCGCTGCGTCGCAGCGTCCATCTGCGCCTGCAGTTGCTCGACACGGTCGATCAACTCAGGCAACGGTAGGGCTGTCGCTGTGTCCGCAGAACCAGGCTGGAAGGAGTCAGTCAAACGCCCGACGATCTCGGCGTTCAAGCTCTTCGAGGTGCGTTCTGCTTCCTCGGTCAGCCTGCTGTGCAAGTCCTTCGGAATGCGCAGCGTTATGCGCGTGTAGCGGTCTTCGTCTTCCATGGGCGGATTGTTACACCAAAACAGTGTCACGACCATTGACACCAAAGCTGTGTCACATTCACAATCACAACCGACACCACAACAGTGTCAGAAAGGGCGTTCGATGACTTCCCCGAAATTGCAGCACACCCGCATCACTCTGCGCATCCCGCAGCCGATCCAGGACAAGGCAAAGGAGAAGGCGGACGCCCAGCACATCAGTCTGAATAGTTTCATCGTCCGAGCCATTGAGCGCGCCAACGCGCAGAAGGGAACCCAACAGTGAGCACCCCCATCAACCCCATTTATTGGGAACGCACTGGCAAAGAGCCGGTGCAAGTCATCGACGTTCGCACGCTTCCCGAGGACGTGAAGACGGCCATCATCCTGGCGGCAACCAGTGTGGCGAAGGAGTTCGACGCTGGCGTTCTCGCGGCGCTGGGACTGGGCCGCCATGAACTCGCCTCCCTGACCGAGCTTTCGGAGGTGGTCGCGAACATGCACTCTTTCATGCACGAGCTGCCCGGCCTCGTGCCAGCTCGCTGAGGTGCGCACCATGAACGCTCTCACCAAAACCACCCCCATGTCCGCCAGCATGGACAGCAAGGAATTCGCCGCCCTGTTCGAGAAGGACCACGGTAATGTGCTCCGCGACATGCGCACCACGCTGATCGGCCTCTACGCTGACGCTTACCTGGACCACCACTGCCCCGCCACTGTGGGCGAGCGCCGGTCGGAGTACATCCGCCGCAATGGTGACGCGATCTTCCGCGCAGTGTTCGAAGATGAATCCATTTGGAAGCATCCTCCCGTGCCAGGCGTCACTTGGTCGCGGGATGCACGCGGCTACCTGCGCCGCATTGCCTTCGACCGGCACCACACCCTGACCTTCGCCTCTGGCTATGACGTGAAGCTGCGCGATCGCATCGTCCGCCGCCTGGAGCAGCTGGAACAAAAGCTGGCCGCGCCAACGGCCATCCCCTACACCACAGGTCGCGGCGACACCCTTACCAAGGATGAGCAGGACGAACTACGGGCCGTGCTGACCGATGGTGTGGAAAAGCTGCCGAAGGACATGCAGGCGAATGCCATGCGCCAGGGCTGGAGCAAGCTGATCGCCCATTTCAAGGTGGAGGGGTATCGCAAGATCCCGCGCGCCGAGTTCCGCGAGGCGCTATCGATCATCGGCCGGCACCTTGCCAGCCTGGAGGCAAAAGTACCGGCTCTGCCAGCGCCAGCACCGAAGCCCGACCAGCTCACCCAGGCTCTGGACAGCATGAACCTGCTGGCCGGCTCGGTGGCAGACCTCACTGCAACCGTGATGACGCTGGTCACCCAGCAGCGCGACCCGCCGCACCAGGCCGGAAAAGTTGAAGGGCTGACAGCGCCAACCGTCAGCCCTTCGAGCGAGAAACGTGCGGCGCCAACCGCACAGAACTCTTGAACCAGCACCCTTGCCAGGAACTAGAACATGCCGAACTCTATCGCAGAAGCCCCCGCGGGGGCAACAAAGGCCCCTGCACGCCCGAAAACAGTGGCGGCAGGCCGGGAGCCCGAACCCACGCCCCAATGGCTGGTGCTGGGCCTGCAGCACACTCGCCAGCTGTGTGACCTGCTCTACACCCTGGTGAATGCGGACGCCAAGGCCAAGGGCCTCATTCAAGACCTGGTGGAATCTGCTGAGGCCCACCTGCATGGCATCGTCTCGGACGAGTCGTGCGTCGATGTCACCGCTGACGGCGCGCTGTACTGCCAGATCGCCCCCGTGGTGGTGATGCTCGAAGCGGCTTGGTACGCGGCCGAGCACGGCCCGCTCGACTATCCCCCGCCCCTGCACGAGGCCGTGATCCCCTCGGCCATCTCCTATGCCAAGGGCATCGCTCACGCCCTGAAAGAAGCACCGTTGACCGATAGGTTCCAGGCCCTGGCGCAGCCGCGCACGGTGGCCGGCGCTCGGCCGCACCGGGACCGCCCTCGCCCGCCGATCCGCCGCGTCGGGTCCGACGACATTCACGAAATGCTGCTTACCGCCGAGTCGCTGGGGCATGTGCTGTATGCGGAGGTTGTGGAGCCCAGCAGCGGTATCAACGATCCGAACGACCCGGCAGGCTGGCAGCAGATTGAAATCGCGCTGGTCGTTGCCCTGCAGGCCCAGATCGCAAACATCCGCACTGCTTTCGAAGGGGGCGCACGATGAGCGACACCACCATGGACCAACAGCTCTTTGTCACCGTGCCGGTGTTCAAGGCATCGGACGTGGCGCCCAAGCCTGCGGCCGAGCCCCAGAGCCCTACCATGATTGTGCTCACGCTGCGTCCCGCGGGCCAGCGCTTCAACGGCAACGTCAGGGAACGCGCGGAGGAGGCAGGCTTCAAATACATCCAGCCGACCACGCTTGGCTATGCGCATCACGATACCGGCAAGGAAATCGCGCGCCTGGGCATCCGCTCGCGTCTGGACGGCAGGCCTCCTGAGGAGATTCAGGTTCACATCGATCCCGAGTCATGTGCCGTGCAATTTGGGGCGGGATCGCGCCTCTTCGAAATGTTGGCTAAGTACGCGATATTGGTCTCCGGGCAGCTGTGCAATGGGCTTGGTAAGCCACTGCAAAAGGACGAGCAGACCACCCTGCAGGAGCACATCAACAAGGCAATGCAGCGGCGCGATAAGTTGGACAGGAAGGCCCGCACCATCACCCTGCCAGATGGCGAACGAAGGGAACTCGGGGATCTCTTTTTCTCCTTCACGGTGCGGCGTGAGGCGGGCAGCAAGAAGCGCGCGGATCGCCGCGTCTACTTTGACGTGCAGCCCATGGACTACTACGAAGGCGCAGCCCACGCGGGCCGCATGATCCAGGCCATTGTTCAGGGCTTCAAAGACCACAAGGTCCATCACCCTGACATCCGCCGAATCATTCTTGAGGCAGTGAGGAAAACTGATCCTGGCCAGCACTGGGGGACATGGGACAAACCTTCCATTGGCAACGTCACCTTCCAGTTCCTGGAGATCATCGAAACGCTGGTGAAGATCGGTGCCGACAATCTCAATCCGAAGTGGCTCCAGCACCGGATCGACGAAAACGCAGCAGCTCACAAAGGCCACCTCGCAATGATCGCGCAACGCAAGCGCGAGGTGGTGGAGCAGCTGCGCAAGGGCCGCGAGGCCGCCCAGGCCCGCCGGGCTGCGGAGGGCAAGGCGTGAACACCACCGCGACACCACCGAAAACGCGCGCGGCAAAGACGCCGGCACCAGCGGCGCAGGAGCTCGCCCCTTCCCCGCCGGGCGAGGGATGGAACAGCGCCGAACTGGCAAACATCCGCTTGGCAGAAGCGGAGGCGGTGATCCGTGCGGCTGCCGAGGACGGCCCCAGTGCCATCTTGGGCTCGGCGCTCTGGGCCGCTGCGCGGGTAACCGACCTGGCCAGGGACTGTATACCTCTGAGCAAGCCCGTGGACTGGAGCGCGCTCAGCGCGGCCGGTGCTCTGCTATCCCAGGCCCAGGCCGTGGTGGAACTGGTCGTGAAGGACAACGAGGTTCTGCTGGCCGACGCCGGCCTGACGCTGCTGGCGGCTGCACAGGAGCACATCAGTGCAGCCGAAGGGGAGGTGCGCCGTGCATAGCCGCATCGAGATCGCCCCGGGCCTCGCCTTCGAGCTGGGCCAGCAGCATGCCTACTACACCGGCACGCCCGCTGCCGTCGTGGCCGCCGGCCTGGTGCGCGCGCAGGATCTGCCCGAGGTGGGCAGCTGCACTATCAACGCCGACGGCTCGCGCGCCTCGCAGGGCAACAACCGCGGCAAAGGCGCGGTGCCCGGCAAACGCTCCATCGCGATCAGCCACCACGGGCGCAGCACCACGGCGCGCGTGCGGCTGACCCTGAGCCCCGAGCAGGCCAAGGCCGTGGGTCAGGCCCGCGATGAGCTGGTCGGCCTGCGCTTCCCCCGCCTGGGTGGGGGGTTCGTCTACCTGGCCAGCGCGGTCGGCCTGGTGCCGCCCACCCACGGCCCGCAACCCTGGAGCCCCAAATGACCAAACTCAATGATGCCCGCGAGCGCACCAGGTCAAAGATACGTCTTACCGCTCAAGGTGCACACCCAGGTGCGCGCATGAGCCAACGCCTGGTCCTCTGTTTCGAAGCTCGCAGGCTCATCGACGTTCACGACCTTCCCGTCCATGAATTCAACCGATACAACCGACCATTTTTCTTGGTGGCTCAAGGTGACCCAACAGCTGTTGTGTTCACCGCAACGAAGCCGATGCTCTGTCGTGACGAAACCCATTCTGGCTCTCCTCCCAATGAGATCGCCACTTTAATGGAATCGGCCTCCGGGAGCCGCGCATGAAGCAGTCCGACCTGAAGCACCTGCGCCGCCTGGTGGGCTGGATCCGCTGCGAGATCGGCGAGAGCCCCGAAGAGTACGTGGCGGGGGTGCAGGCCATCGCCGACAAGCTGGGCCATCCGCCCATAGACGATGCCGCCCGGCAGCGCTTGGTGGAAGGCTACGACCGCCGGCGCGCCGTGCCCAAATACGTGCGCGAGGCCGTGAAGGCGCTCGACCGATATGCGCGAGCCCCCGGCGCAGTGGTGGAGGTGAAGGTCCACCAGAAAAAGGCCAGCGGGCGGGTCCTGCTGGTGCAACGCAAACCAGCAGGAGGACCAGGCCAATGATGGTCGAAGCCCCCGCAACGCCTTTCCTCACGGCGGCCGAGGTGGACGAGCTGTGCGCACCGTTGACGCAGCGCCATGCGCAGATGCGCCACCTGTGCCACTTGCTGGACGTGGACAGCCTCCCGCGCCGGCCCGACGGCCTTCCGCTGGTGGGCCGCAAGATGATCGAAGAACGCCTGAACCGCAAGGGCTCCTACAAGGCGCCTGCAGGCTTCAACTGGAGCAAATGAACATGGGACGCAAGAGGGATCGCGCCTCAGGCCTCGGCCTGCTGCCGCGCATGGAGGCACGCCCGCACAAGGGTAGCGACAAGGTGACCTACCGCTATCACCCGATGGGCGGCAAACCGATCAACCTGGGGCAGGACAAGCGCGCCGCAATCCAAAAGGTGCTGGACATGAACGGCGCCGGGGATGACAGCGGCACGCTGCTGGAGCTGTGGCGCACCTACCAGACGCTGCCCCAATGGAAGCGCCTGAGCGACCAGACCAAGAAGGACTACACCATCTACAGCGTGAAACTGTTGGAGGTGATGGGCAAGGCCTCGGCGCGCATCATCCGCCCTGCCGATATCGCCCGCTACCTGCGCGTGGAGCGTGCCGATGCACCGGTGCGCGCGAATCGCGAGATTGCTCTGCTGTCCAATTTGATGACCGTCGCCGTGGAGCGCGGAGACATCGATGTGAACCCCTGCAAGCAGGTGAAGCGAAACCTTGAGAGCCCCCGCACCGAAGCTCCTGAGCCTGCTGAGCTGGCCCGGTTTATTGCCTGGCTGAGCAGCCAGGGCGAGCAGCGCCAGGTGATCGCGCTCATGGCAGAGTTCGCCGCAATGGCTGGCTCTCGCAGGATTGAGTTTCTGCACCTGACGTTGCCGCAGATAGACAGCGCTGCGAGCGTGATCCGCCTGATGCGCGCGAAGCAACACGGGGGCGCGAAGCGCGCAGAGAACGTGGTGATCACGCCGGCAATGGAAGATCTGGTGCGCCGCGTGCGCGCGCTGCCCCGGCCGGATGGCTGCCTGCACGTGTTCACCACACGAGACGGAAACCCCTACACGGACACCGGCTTCGCTTCGACCTGGCAGCGGGCAATGGCCACGGCGGTGAAGGACAAGGTGATCCCGCGGCGCTTCACTTTCCACGACCTGCGGGCGTACTACACGACCCAGCACAAGGCCCAGTATGGCGCGCTGCCCGAGCTGCACGCAGACGTGAAGACCACGGCAAAGATCTACGACCGGTCCAAGATATCCGTTCGTAAAGGACTGGGCTAACCTGCAGCCTCGCGCCAGACTTCGGCAACTGGGCGGTCTCTGAGATCGCTGGGCAGCGCATCCCAAACTCTTTGTTCGCGCAGAGCTTTCCGTCCCTTGAGGCCGTCACGTGCGAAAAGATCTCGCAGTTGTTTTCGAAAGACGATCCGATCGGCCTCAGGGATGTCACGCGCGGCGTGCACCTCAGCATGCGCCGGATTGTGCTCAAGAGCAGCATCGTAGACACAGCAATCCCGGTCTTCACCGTTCAGCATAAGTCTCCTGATCTCGCGCGCGCTTGCTGTCACATAGCCTAGCCACACCTTTTTCGTGTCGCTGCTGACGAGGCCTTTCACGCACTCCACAAATTGGGCGTCCGTCGAGATGTCATGACGTTGGACGGAAGCCCCAGCTCTCAATGCATGCGAGAAAAAACTAGGCAACAGTTCCAGCTTCTTCGGATTCACATGCATGGGCTCACAAACCACACGAGAGATGATTTCGTCGTCGTGGATCAACCCCGGCGAAAAGCGAGAGAAAGGTTCAAACTCGCACTCGCAGTTCGGCTTGGCCGCCGCGATGATGCCTACCCTGGTTTCCTTCTCGTCTTCCGTCGCTTCGTTAAGCTCGATGCAACTACGGACAATGGAACTCATGCCTTCGGCAAAAGCTGTTGGAGAATTGCAGGCACTTCAACGGCTGGGAGTTGCACGATGCCCTTGTGCTTGTTCGATCCACATTCAAAATAGTAGGCCGCCCGGCTCCCGTGCAAGAACTCGAGCTCCCCATAGAGGCCATCCTCTTCCCAAAGCAGGCCTGCGTTGCCACTAGCGTGCAGCATTGGCGCTGGAGCAAGGACCTCATCGGTCAAGGCGCATGCAAAGTGCATTGCAGCTCGCAAAGAATTGAGGTTTGGAGCAGCTGCACCTTCCCCATCCCAATTCTCTTGAAGCGTGAGATAGCCGCGCAAGGACGCGATCAAGCGCTCCCGATCCGTCGTAGAACGCGCCTTCTGCCCAAATTCTTTGGTTGTCGCTCCATACACCTGCTGGCGAGAATCTAGATGCGAGCCGTCGGCCGATCCGCGAGTCCAAGCTGAGGCAGTCCCTCCCGTAGTTACCGCCGGGAAAGCAAGTGCAGTGCTCGTCGATACGGCGCAACCCGCCGCGGCAGCAATCGCCGCAAAACGCTTGCTAAATCCGTACGTGTTGCTACTCAACGTCGACATCGTTCATTCCTATGGAATCGGAAATTTCGTCCGTAATTATTTGTGAGAATACACTTTTCACTTGCGTGTGCAAGTTATTAAACACCTCATTGATGCCAGCCAATGCCTGGCGAGCCGGGAAGTCCACAGCGTGATATCCGGGGCGATTGAAGCGATCACTCACTGAGGTTGTGATAAGCACTGCGCGCGTAGGTTCCGTTCCCGGCTGTTCCGGTCCTTCGTCAATGCAATCTAGGTCTACGATCTCTAAGCGTTGAACCGCATCGTTCAGGCGCTCAAAACGCCCAGAATGGCAGTGCCAAAGATCACCTGCATCGAAGATTCGCGGAGCAACAAACGGCGAATCCCGTCGAAGCAACAAGTCGCTCCTGCAGGACCCCGGAGAAGACTGCCAAAGGAATTTGTCTGTGTACTGCAGATTCAACGACGCAATTTGCGCATCGCCAGCACAAGCCAGCAGTGCTTCAAGGTATTTTCCGGCCTCTTTCCAAAGAGCATTCCAGCGCGTGTACCTTTGCGATCGAAACACAATAGCCTGAGCCTCAAGACGAAGTTCCTTCAACAGCACACCCGCGTTGTCAGTTGCGAAGCGAGCTTGTCCTTGAAAGGAGGGAAGAACCATCGGAGCAACGCCTCCTGGCCCCAGGCTTAAGTTCACACCTGTTATATCTTGCTGCCCGCCAAGCTCCTTCTTGAACTGCAGCATGCTGGCGGCCCCGGCTCTCAACACTTCTTCAGGCAGAACGTTTGCAAAGTGCACAGATATCACCACCTGTTCAATGGCGTGCGACTCGTGCAAAGGACGAAAAGCTACAGGGTTGTTAGCGCTCACAAACATTCCTTCAGCAAGGCGACAGCGCAACAACGGCGGTGCGCATGATGCGCCTAGGGCTACCGCATATTCCCAGGGTGGGAATAAAACGAAAAAGCCGCTACAACTTTAGGAGCTGTAGCGGCTTTTCTAACTTGGTGGCCTGGGGCGGAATCGAACCACCGACACAAGGATTTTCAATCCTCTGCTCTACCGACTGAGCTACCGGGCCTGAGCCTCAAATTATAGCCAGACAATTGGCCTCAAAAAGATTACGGATCAATTTTTTTCAGGCACGCTTGCCGCGGCCCAGGTCGACGCCGAGTTGGCGCAGCTTGCGGTACAGGTGCGTGCGCTCCAGGCCGGTCTTTTCGGCCACGCGGGTCATGGAGCCGCCTTCACGCGCGAGGTGGAATTCGAAATAGGCTTTCTCGAAGCCGTCGCGGGCTTCGCGCAGCGGGCGGTCCAGATCGAAGCCCTGGTGCGAATGCGGGCCGGCTTCCGCGCCGGACAGGGCCGTGATCACAGGCACCTGGGTGAAAGGTGCATCGGCCGGTGCGGCGGCCGGGGCCTGCTGCACGGCAGCCGCCGGGGCTGCATGGTGGGCGGCATTGCGCGCCAGGCCCTGCTCCACCGCCTTGAGCAGCTTCTGCAGGGTGATGGGCTTTTCGAGGAAGGAGAAGGCGCCGATGCGGGTGGCCTCGACCGCCGTGTCGATGGTGGCGTGGCCACTCATCATGATCACGGGCATGGTCAGCACACCGCCGGTGGCCCATTCCTTGAGCAGCGACACACCATCGGTGTCAGGCATCCAGATGTCCAGCAGCACCAGGTCATAGCTGCTGCCGGCACGCGCCGCACGGGCCTGCGTCGCGTTTTCTGCGAGGTCCACGCTGTGGCCTTCGTCGTTCAGGATTTCGGACAGCAGGTCGCGAATGCCGAGCTCATCGTCGACCACCAGAATGTTTGCCATGTGTGTGAAAGCGCCTTGGGAGGTACTGCGGGGCGTGTTGTTATGCCGCCACCGCTGGTTCAGTGGCGAATGATAACGACACTTGGGCGCCCCGCACCACGCCATCTTCGACCCGGTTGGACAGGTCGATGCGGGCTCCGTGCTCGTCTGCGATCTTTTTGACCACCGCCAGACCCAGGCCGGTGCCACGCGGCTTGGTCGTGACATAGGGTTCGAACGCGCGCTGCAGGATGTGCGCGGGAAAGCCGCTTCCGCTGTCCGACACCGTGAGCCGCACGCGGCCGGAGGACTCGCTCCAGCGCGTCGTGATGCGCACGGGCGGCAGGTTTTCTGCACCCGCTGCGCGCGCCTGTTCGGTCGCGTCCTGCGCGTTCTGCAGCAGGTTGTGCACGACCTGGCGCAACTGCTGCGCATCGCCCGCGATCACCGGGCAACGCGCGTCCAGCTCAGCTTTCACGGGGACGGTGGCGTTTTCCTCGCCATACAGATGGAGCACATCGGTCACCAGTGCATTGATGTCTAGCGCGTGCAGTTCGGCGGCTGGAAGGCGTGCGTAATCGCGGAACTCGTTGACCAGGCGCTTCATCGCATCGACCTGCTCGACGATGGTCTTGACCGACTTGGCCAGCACGGCCTGCTCGGTGGCTGCGACCTTGCCGGTGAGCTTCATTTCGAGCCGCTCGGCCGACAGCTGAATGGGTGTGAGGGGGTTCTTGATTTCGTGCGCAAGGCGCCTTGCAACCTCGCCCCAGGCCTGCGCACGCTGGGCCGAAACGATTTCAGAAATGTCGTCAAAAACCAACAGTCGGGTCGAATCCGGCAGTTCCGCACCCCGCGCGATGATGCTGGTGGCGTGCTGCCCTGCCCCGGCGAGCGAGGCATGCAGTTCGAACGGGTGCTGCCAGTGGTCCAGCCCGTGGTGGTCGCGCTCGCCCAGGAAGGCGGCAAACTGCTTTTGCACGGCTGCGGCAAAATCCGCCAGACCCGGCACCTCGGCCAGCGCCTGCCCCTCGTAGGCGGCCATGGGGGCGCGCAGGATGCGCGTGGCGCCCGGGTTGGACGAGCGGATGGTGCCCGCACCGTCGAGCACCATCACCCCGGCGGTGAGGTTGTCCAGAATCGTCTGCAGGTTGGCGCGCGCCGCATCCACCTCGCTCATGCTCTGCTCGACGGCGCCCCGGGCGTCGGCCAGCTGCTGGGTCATGAGCGCGAACGAGCGGGTCAGGCCACCGAGCTCGTCCTTGCCCTGCAGGGCGGCCTTGGGGCTCAGGTTGCCGGCGGCCACCTCGCGAACCCCTTCGGCCAGCACCAGCAGCGGCCGCACCAGTTGGTTGCCCAGCAGCACGGCCAGCAGCACGGCGCCGAAAACGGCCAGGAACAGGCTCAGCGTGAGCGTGCCCACGTACATGCGCCGCAGGCCGCCACGCGCCAGGGCGCGCTCCTGGTACTCGCGGTTGGCCTCCTGCACGGCGATGGCGTTCTCCACCAGGGCGGGCGGCAGCATCAGCGTGGCTTGCAGGTAGCGCGGCTCGGCCAGCAGGCCCACCGTGGGGCTGCTCACCAGGGCGATGATCTTCACGCGCGCGTTCTGCACAGCGGCCGGGTCGGCAATGTCGTCCAGCCCCTCGATCTGGGTCAGCGCCCGTTGCTGGCGCACGGTGCGCAGCAAGGGCACGCCGGGGCGCTCGGGATTCAGGCTGAAGCGGGACTGGCCGGCGCTGGCCACGGCCTGCCCGGCGCTGTTCCACAGGATGACGTCGGTGGCGCCGAGCTGGTCGCGGATGCGCTCGAGCACCACGCCGGCAGAGGCGTCGGGGATCTGTGCCACCTGGGCGCTGGCCGAGCGCGTCTTGGACGCCATGTCGGTCGCCAGGGCGTCGAGCGAGACGCGCGCGAGGTTCACCCCGGCGGACAGCGCGCCTTCCACCTTCACGTCGAACCAGCTCTCGATGGAGCGGGTCACGAACTGGTAGGACACCACATAGATCAGCAGGCCTGGCACCAGGCCGACCAGCGCAAAGATGGCCGCCAGCTTGACCAGCAGGCGGCTGCCGAAGCGGCCCCGCCGCAGCCGCAGCCACAGGCGCACCGCCACCCAACCCAGCACGGCGAGCAGCAGCAGGGCCACGAGCACGTTCACGCCGAACAGCCAGGCATAGTTGCGCTCGTAGAGCGCCCGGTTGTTGGTGGCCAGCGTCAGCAGAAACAGCAGCACCAGCCCGATGGCGGACATGATGGCCGCCCCCACGCCCACCGCCCAGCGCACGGCGCGGGACTGGCGGGCCGCCAGTTGGGACGAGGCCGACGCGGGCGGCGTGGGCCCGGGGCTCACTTGGAGCCTTCCGGCAAGGCGATGCGCCCTGAGCGCGAGACGAGCAGATTCCAGCCGGAGCGGCCCACGGCGCCTATCTGGAACGGCCGGGGCAGTTGCGACATGTCCAGCCTGAAACGAAACTGTATCGTATGGCCGGCATCGGCATCGATCGCAGATGCTTCTGCAATCTTCCAGCGCGAAATGCGCTGCATTGCCGACAGCGCATCTTCCAGATCGTCGAAATTCTGGCCCAGCGCCACCCCCAGGCCGGTGTTGGTGATGGGGGAGGCCGAGGTGCTCAGGCGCCAGCGCCGGGTCAGGGGCTGGTAGCTCAGTCGCAGGTAGCGCGTGGCCTCGGCCACAAGGCGGTCGGACCAGTACCAGCGGTCGCGCATGACCTGCGCTTCCATCACGAAGTACATGGGGATGCCCTTGCGCAGGGCATCTTCGGCGAGCTCGGGCAGGTCGAACTCCAGGCTGGTGCTCAGGTAGATCCCATCGTCCAGGCGCTGCAGGCGCAACTCGGCCACTTCACCGCGGTTGGCCTCCGCCCGGACGGGCAGTGGCCCTATCAACAAGGTGATCAGCATCAAAAGCGCACCAATCCACACCCAACGAGCTGTGAGGCGCTCAGTCGGCCGATTTTTGCAACAGTGCGTAAAAAAATCCGTCGTGATCACCGAATCGATTGTCCGGGACAGCCCCGTCCTTGTCCGCTGCGCGGGGGATTAAATGCCCGGGCGAGGGGAGCAAATGTGCATCGGTGTTGTGTGCAAGAAACGTTTGCACCTGCGCATCCCCCTCCGCACGGAAGACGGAGCAGGTGCAGTACAGCATCCGCCCGCCGGGTGCGAGCAGTGGCCACAGGGTCGCCAGCAGTTGCTTTTGCAGCGCTGCCAGCTGGGCGATGTCGGTCTCGCGGCGCAGCCAGCGCACGTCCGGGTGGCGGCGCACGATGCCCGAGGCGGTGCACGGTGCATCGAGCAAAATGGCATCGAACAAAGCGCCGCTACTGGCCGCTCGCAGCCAGGTCTCGGGCTGGGCCGCGTCCGCCACCAGCACCTGGGCGGCCAGGCGCAGGCGGGAGAGGGTCTGGTGGATGCGCTCGGCGCGCGTGGCGTCGATCTCCAGGGCCGTGACCTGCAGGGGAGCGCCCTCACCGGCCATCTCCAGCAGGTGGGCGGTCTTGCCACCGGGGGCGGCGCAGGCGTCCAGCACACGCAGTCTGCGCGTGCGGTCCATGCCGTCCAGCAGCAGCGGGGCCGCCTGCTGCGCCGCCATGTCCTGCACCGACACCCGGCCCTCTGCAAAACCCGGCAGCGCCTGCACCGGCAGCGGCCGGTGCAGCACCAGGCCGTCGGCGCCGGCCGGGTCGGCAGCGGCCCCCATGTCGGCCAGTTCCTGCAAGTACCGGGCCTGGCTGCCCTGCAGCCGGTTCACGCGCAGCGCCATCGGGGCGTGGGTGTTGTTGGCGTGCAGTATCTGCTCCCAGTGCTGGGGGTGGTCCTTCTGCAGGCGCTTGATCCACCACAATGGATGGTTCCAGCGGGCTACGGGATCGGCGTCGGTGGCCGCCACCAGCGCATCGTTTTCACGCAGGAAGCGCCGCAGGCAGGCATTGATGAACGAGGCCTGGGCGCGCGTGGCCGGGTGCCGCTTGGCTGCCTCCACCGCCTGGTTGACGAGGGTGAAGGGCTCGTAGGGCGCATCTTCAGCGCGCCAGCACAAGGCCAGCGCAGTGCACAGCAGGGCATCCGCATCGGGCGGCGGTGGCCGCCGGGCCAGTTGGCGCCGCAGGGCTTCGGCACGCCCCAGATTGCGCAGCACCTGGAACAACAAGGCCTGCACACCCGGGCGCAGCGCAGCGCCCACCGCATCCAGCGCCGCCGTGCCCGAGGCACCGCCGCGGATCGCCTGGAGCACGCCAGCCACCGCGATCAGCTGCTGCCACAGCGCCACCTGCGGTGCCTTGTCGCCCGTCCGGCCGGTGTTGTCCGCCGGCACGGTACTGCGATCAAGGGCGGGGCGGTGCCCTGTGGTCGAGGCGGGTTGGGGTCGGGCTGGTTTCATGGGAAAGCTTGGGGCGCCCGCGCACAGGCGCAGGATCGAAAAGTAACGGGGGCCGGGGCACGGGGCTCACAGCCCCTTGGCCGCCTTGAAGCCAAACACCCAGGCGAGCAGGCGGGCCGGAAACTGGTGGATGGCGGCATCGTGCTGCTCGGCGGCGTGGTTGATCACCTGCACGGCCAGATCGATCTGCGCGTGGTGCTCTTCCCAGCGGATGGACCAGGGCGCCAGCATTTCCCGGGCACCCGGACCATCGGCCTCGGTCACCACGCTGCGCCAGGTGACATCGAGCACGCTGCGCGCCGCGGTGAGTGCGGCCAGCGCATCGCGCTGCAGCGGCTGCGAGCGCGCCACGGCCAGCGATGCGCCCATCTGCGTGGTGGCGCCGCGCAAGGCCGCCACCTTGGCAGGGTCCAGCACCGGGCCCTGCGGCTGCGGCACATGGTCCGCAGTGCCGCCCGGCACGGCGGGGTCCGAGATGTGGCGGTGGCCCTGGACGGCATCGAATTCACCGAGCAATGCCATCAGGCGCACGAGGTGGGCGTCTACCGCGCCAAAGGCCTGGACCACGGAGGAGCGCAACCGTGTCAGGCGGTTGTAGGCCCCCAGGGCCCAGAACAGCAGGATGGCGACAAGAATCCAGAGAAGAGGCGATGACCACATACACATTGCCTTGGGCGTGCGTTGCTGGAGCAGCCCCTGGCCGAGATAGAGAAAACAACAAGAAACCGTCAGAGCATTCCAGTGCCCCAATAAAAACGCCCCCGGCCTGTCCAAGGACAGGGCGAGAGCGTTTCAGGGCCCGGGGTTGCGCCGAACCAGGTCCCCATGCGCCGCGCTGTGCATCGCTGGGGCCTGGTCCGGTGCAGCCAAGGCGCTGGCTCAGTCTGCGGAAGCGTCCGTGGCGGTGCTGGTCGTGCTGCCTTCGACTTCCGCGGCATCGTCCGTCGACGAGGCAGCCATTTCAGCGGCTTCGGCTTCGGCGATGGCGCGGCGCTCGGCGTCGTCCATGGCGTCCTTGGCCTTGCGCGCCTGGTGGTAAGCCATGCCGGTACCGGCAGGGATCAGGCGACCCACGATGACGTTTTCCTTCAGGCCACGCAGCTCGTCGCGCTTGCCCATGATGGCAGCCTCGGTGAGCACGCGGGTGGTTTCCTGGAAGGAAGCCGCCGAGATGAACGAGTCGGTCGACAGCGATGCCTTCGTGATACCCAGCAGCAGGTTGCTGTAGGTCGCAGGGATCTTGCCTTCGGACTGCAGTGCGTCGTTGGTGTTGAGGATCTCGGAACGCTCGACCTGCTCGCCACCGATGTAGTTCGACTCGCCGACGTTCTCGACCACGACGCGGCGCAGCATCTGGCGAACGATCACCTCGATGTGCTTGTCGTTGATCTTCACGCCCTGCAAGCGGTACACGTCCTGCACTTCATCGACGATGTAGCGCGACAGTTCCTCGATGCCCAGCAGGCGCAGGATGTCCTGCGGATCGGCCGGGCCGTCGACGATGGACTCGCCCTTGTTCACCACCTGGCCTTCGTGCACCAGGATGTTCTTTTCCTTGGGCACGAGCTCTTCGAACACGTGGCCTTCGGGGTCGGTGATCTGCAGGCGGACCTTGCCCTTGGTTTCCTTGCCGAACGACACGGTACCGGTCATCTCGGCCAGCGTGCCCTTGTCCTTCGGGGTACGGGCTTCGAACAGCTCGGCCACGCGGGGCAGCCCGCCGGTGATGTCTCGGGTCTTCTGGCCTTCGACAGGAATACGCGCCAGCACTTCGCCGGGACCCACGTCCTGGCCGTCACGCACCTGGATGAGCGAACCGATCTGGAAGCCGATGGTCACCGAGTGGTCGGTACCAGGGATCTTCACTTCGTTGTTCTGCGCATCGATCAGCTTGACCTGCGGACGCACGACCTTGGCAGCGCCGCGGCGCTTGGGGTCGATCACCACCAGGGTGGACAGGCCGGTCACTTCGTCCAGCTGCTTGGCAACCGTGAGGCCTTCCTCGACGTTCTCGAACTTCACCTGTCCGGCGAACTCGGTAATGATCGGGCGGGTCAGCGGGTCCCAGTTGGCCAGGATGGTACCGGCCTTGATGGACTGGTCGGCCTTCACCGTCAGCAGGGCACCGTACGGCACCTTGTGGCGCTCGCGCTCGCGGCCATGCTCGTCATGGATGATGATCTCACCCGAACGCGCAATCACCACCAGCTCGCCCTTGGTGTTGCTCACGTAGCGCATCGTGGCGTTGAAGCCGATCACGCCGTTGGACTTGGCTTCCACGCTCGATGCGATGGCAGCGCGCGATGCGGCACCACCGATGTGGAAGGTACGCATGGTCAGCTGCGTGCCGGGTTCACCGATGGACTGGGCAGCGATCACACCCACGGCTTCGCCGAGGTTGATCAGGCCGCCGCGGCCCAGGTCGCGGCCGTAGCACTTGGCGCACAGGCCATAGCGGGTTTCGCAGGTCAGTGCGGTGCGCACCTTCACTTCGTCCACGCCGGCGGCTTCGATTTCCTCGATCAGGTCTTCTTCCAGCATCACGCCGGCAGGCACCAGCACCTTGCGGGTTTCGGGGTGCAGCACGTCTTCGGCAGCGGTGCGGCCCAGGATACGGTCGCGCAGCGATTCGATCACTTCACCGCCTTCGACGATGGCGCGCATCAGCGAGCCATTGGCGGTGTTGCAATCCTCTTCGGTCACGACCAGGTCCTGCGTCACGTCCACCAGGCGGCGCGTCAGGTAGCCGGAGTTGGCCGTCTTCAGCGCCGTGTCGGCCAGACCCTTACGGGCACCGTGGGTGGAGATGAAGTACTCCAGCACGTTCAGGCCTTCGCGGAAGTTCGCGGTGATGGGCGTCTCGATGATCGAGCCGTCCGGCTTGGCCATCAGGCCGCGCATGCCGGCCACCTGGCGGATCTGGGCGGCGGAGCCGCGGGCACCGGAGTCGGCCATCATGTAGATGGAGTTAAAGGACTCCTGGTCCACTTCCTTGCCGTGGCGGTCCGTGACCTTCTGCTTGGACAGCTGGGCCATCATCACCTTGGACACTTCGTCGCCGGCCTTGCCCCAGATGTCCACCACCTTGTTGTAGCGCTCGCCCGAGGTCACCAGACCCGAGACGTACTGCTGCTCGATCTCCTTCACTTCCTTCTCGGAGCGCTCGATGATGCCGGCCTTTTGCGGCGGCACCAGCATGTCGTCGATGCAGATGGAGATGCCGGCGCGCGTGGCCAGGCGGAAACCGTTTTGCAGCAGCTTGTCGGCGAACACCACCGTTTCCTTGAGACCGCACTTGCGGAAGGAGACGTTGATGAGCTTGGAGATTTCCTTCTTCTTGAGCGCCTTGTTGATGTTCGAGAAGGGAAGGCCCTTGGGCAGGATTTCGGACAGCAGCGCACGGCCCGTGGTGGTTTCCACCATCTTGGTCTCGGGCACGAACTCGCCGGTTTCCTTGTTCTTGGTCCACTCGGTCAGACGCACGTTGATGCGCGTGGCCAGCTCAACCTCGCCCGCGTCGAATGCGCGCTGCACTTCGCCGGTGTCGGCGAAGATCAGGCCTTCGCCCTTGCCGTTGATGCGGTCGCGGGTGGCGTAGTACAGGCCCAGCACCACGTCCTGCGAAGGAACGATGGAGGGTTCGCCCGAGGCGGGGAACAGCACGTTGTTGGAGGCCAGCATCAGCGTGCGGGCTTCCATCTGCGCTTCCACCGACAGCGGGACGTGGACGGCCATCTGGTCACCGTCGAAGTCGGCGTTGAAGGCCGCGCAGACGAGGGGGTGCAACTGGATGGCTTTGCCTTCGATCAGGATGGGCTCGAACGCCTGGATGCCCAGGCGGTGCAGCGTAGGTGCACGGTTGAGCATCACCGGGTGTTCCTTGATGACCTCTTCCAGGATGTCCCATACCACCGGCGTGCCGGATTCGACTTCCTTCTTGGCAGCCTTGATCGTCGTCGCGATGCCCATGGCTTCCAGGCGCGAGAAGATGAAGGGCTTGAACAGCTCCAGGGCCATCAGCTTGGGCAGGCCGCACTGGTGCAGCTTGAGCGTAGGGCCCACGGTGATCACGGAACGACCGGAGTAGTCCACGCGCTTGCCCAGCAGGTTCTGGCGGAAACGGCCGGACTTGCCCTTGATCATGTCGGCCAGCGACTTCAGGGCACGCTTGTTGGCGCCCGTCATGGCCTTGCCACGGCGGCCGTTGTCCAGCAGCGAGTCCACGGCTTCCTGCAGCATCCGCTTTTCGTTGCGGGCGATGATTTCAGGGGCCTTGAGCTCCAGCAGGCGGCGCAGACGCGAGTTGCGGTTGATGACGCGGCGGTACAGGTCGTTCAGGTCGGAGGTCGCGAAGCGGCCGCCGTCCAGCGGCACCAGCGGACGCAGGTCCGGTGGCAGCACGGGCAGCACTTCCAGCACCATCCACTCGGGCTTGATGCCCGACTTCTTGAACGCTTCCAGCACCTTCAGGCGCTTGGCGTTCTTCTTGACCTTGACTTCGGAGCCGGTCAGGTCGCCGCGCAGGCGTTCGATCGACAGGTCGATGTCGATGGATTCCAGCAGGTCCTTGATGCCTTCGGCGCCCATCTTGGCGATGAACTCATCGCCGTATTCCTTGCGCTTGGCGTCGTAGTCGTCCTCGGACATGATGCTGAACTTCTTCAGCGGGGTCATGCCGGGGTCGGTCACCACGTAGGCTTCGAAGTACAGCACGCGTTCGATGTCGCGCAGCGTCATGTCCAGCACCAGGCCCAGGCGCGAAGGCAGGGACTTCAGGAACCAGATGTGGGCGCAGGGCGCAGCCAGGTCGATGTGGCCCATGCGCTCGCGGCGCACCTTGGTCTGCGTGACTTCAACGCCGCACTTCTCGCAGATCACGCCGCGGTGCTTGAGGCGCTTGTACTTGCCGCACAGGCATTCGTAATCCTTGATGGGACCGAAGATCTTGGCGCAGAACAGGCCGTCGCGCTCGGGCTTGAACGTGCGGTAGTTGATGGTTTCGGGCTTCTTCACTTCGCCGAAAGACCACGAACGGATCTTCTCGGGCGAAGCCATGCCGATGCGGATGGCATCGAAGTGCTCATCCGGCGTGAATTGCTTGAACAGGTCGAGTAGCGATTTCATAGTGACTCTTTCCTTTTCCGCTTAGGAGCGTTCCAGCTCGATGTCCAGGCCCAGCGAACGGATTTCCTTGACCAGCACATTGAACGATTCCGGCATGCCGGCTTCGATCGCGTGTTCGCCCTTGACGATGGACTCGTACACCTTGGTACGACCGACCACGTCGTCGGACTTGACCGTGAGCATTTCCTGCAGCACGTAGGCGGCACCGTAGGCTTCCAGTGCCCACACTTCCATTTCCCCGAAACGCTGGCCACCGAACTGGGCCTTGCCGCCCAGCGGCTGCTGCGTGACCAGGGAGTCCGGACCCGTGGAACGGGCGTGCCTCTTGTCGTCCACCCGATGGTGCAGCTTCAGGTAGTGCATGTAGCCGATGGTGGTGGGGCGCTCGAAGCGGTCACCGGTGCGGCCATCGTGCAGATAGGCCTGCGTGCGCGTGGGCGTCAAGCCCTTGCGCGCGGCCAGGTCGTCCGGATACGCCAGCTTGAGCATGTCCATGATTTCTTCTTCCGAAGCACCATCAAACACGGGGGTCGCGTAGGGCACACCGGCCGTCAGGTGCTGCGCCATGGACAGCAGGTCGTCGTCGGTCAGCTGCGACAGGTCTTCCTTGCGGCCGCGCGAGTTGTAGACCTCTTCGAAGAAGGCACGCAGCTCGCTCGCCTTGGCTTCCTGCTGTAGCATGTCGCCGATGCGCTGGCCAATGCCCTTGCCGGCCCAGCCCAGGTGGACTTCGAGCACCTGACCGATGTTCATCCGCGAGGGCACGCCCAGCGGGTTCAGCACGATGTCGGCAGGGGTGCCGTCGGCCATGTAGGGCATGTCTTCGACCGGAACGATCTTGGACACCACACCCTTGTTGCCGTGGCGGCCGGCCATC
Source organism: Acidovorax sp. (assembly GCF_046339755.1). Taxonomy (GTDB): domain Bacteria; phylum Pseudomonadota; class Gammaproteobacteria; order Burkholderiales; family Burkholderiaceae_C; genus Acidovorax. Next base: position 40,819 of record NZ_JBKDTZ010000399.1, read on the forward strand.
TTGTCACCAGGCTGCAGGCGGCGCTTGACGGCCAGGTAGACCTTGACCATCTTGAGCACGCCAGCCGGCAGCTCGTCGCCTTGCGTGAGCTTCTTGCGCTTTTCTTCGAAAGCCAGGTCGAAGCTGTGGCGCGTCTGCTCCAGGGCGTTCTTGATGGATTCGAGCTGGGTGGCGACTTCGTCTTCCGCAGGGCGGATGTCGAACCAGTGGAACTTCTCCACCGAAGCCAGGTAGGCCTTGTCGATCTTCGTGCCCTTGGCCAGCTTCTGCGGGCCGCCGTTGGCCACGCGGCCGTTGAGCAGCTTCTCGATACGGTCGAAGGCGTCGGCCTCGACGATGCGCAACTGGTCGTTCAGGTCCAGGCGGAAGCGCTTGAGCTCGTCGTCGATGATCTGCTGTGCGCGCTTGTCGCGCTGGATGCCTTCACGGGTGAACACCTGCACGTCGATCACGGTGCCTTGCGAGCCCTGGTCCACGCGCAGCGAGGTGTCCTTCACGTCGGAAGCCTTCTCGCCGAAGATGGCGCGCAGGAGCTTCTCTTCGGGCGTGAGGGTGGTCTCGCCCTTGGGAGTGACCTTGCCGACCAGCGTGTCGCCGGGCTGCACTTCGGCGCCCACGTAGATGATGCCGGACTCGTCCAGGCGGTTCAGTTGCTGCTCGGACAGGTTCGGGATGTCGCGCGTGATTTCTTCCGCGCCCAGCTTGGTGTCGCGGGCCATGACCACCAGTTCCTCGATGTGGATCGAGGTGTAGCGGTCTTCGGCCACCACGCGTTCGGAGATCAGGATCGAGTCTTCGAAGTTGTAGCCGTTCCAGGGCATGAAGGCGATCAGCATGTTCTGGCCGATGGCGATTTCGCCGAAGTCCGTCGATGCGCCGTCGGCAATCACGTCACCCTTGACCAGCATGTCGCCCTTCTTGACGATGGGGCGCTGGTGGATGTTGGTGTTCTGGTTGGAACGCTGGTACTTGATGAGGTTGTAGATGTCCACGCCCACTTCACCGGCAACGGCTTCGGCGTCGTTCACGCGCACCACGATGCGGGTCGCGTCCACGTAGTCCACCACACCGCCACGGTTGGCCGTGACCACGGTGCCGGAGTCGACAGCCGCCACGCGCTCGATACCCGTGCCCACCAGGGGCTTCTCGGGACGCAGCACAGGCACGGCCTGGCGCGACATGTTGGCGCCCATCAGCGCGCGGTTCGCATCGTCGTGCTCCAGGAACGGAACCAGCGAGGCAGCGACCGACACGATCTGCGCGGGCGACACGTCCATGTACTGAACGCGGTCGGCGCCGCACAGGATGGATTCACCCTTTTCACGGGCCGACACCAGGTCGCCCGAGAGGCGGCCATCCTTGTCGAGCACGGCGTTGGCCTGCGCGATCACGTACTTGCCTTCTTCGATGGCCGACAGGTAGTCGATCTCGTTCGTGACCTTGCCATCCACCACACGACGGTACGGGGTTTCGATGAAACCGTACTCGTTGAGGCGGGCGTACAGGGCCAGCGAGTTGATCAGGCCGATGTTCGGACCTTCAGGCGTTTCGATAGGGCAGACGCGGCCGTAGTGGGTCACGTGCACGTCGCGCACTTCGAAGCCTGCGCGTTCGCGGGTCAGACCGCCCGGGCCCAGTGCGGAAACACGGCGCTTGTGCGTGATTTCTGCCAGCGGGTTGGTCTGGTCCATGAACTGCGACAGCTGCGAGGCGCCGAAGAATTCCTTCAGCGCGGCCGAGATGGGCTTGCTGTTGATCAGATCGTGGGGCATCAGCGGCTCTTGCTCGGCCTGGCCCAGACGCTCCTTCACGGCCTTCTCGATACGTGCCAGGCCGGTGCGGTACTGGTTTTCGGCCAGTTCGCCCACGCAGCGCACGCGGCGGTTGCCCAGGTGATCGATGTCATCGACTTCGCCGTTGCCGTTGCGCAGGTCCACCAGGATCTTGACCACGGCCAGGATGTCCTCGTTGGACAGCACCATGGGGCCGGTGGATTCGTCGCGGCCGATCTTGGCGTTGAACTTCATGCGGCCCACGCGCGACAGGTCGTACGTGTCGGGGTTGTAGAACAGGCGCTGGAACAGGGCCTGCACGGCGTCTTCCGTTGGCGGCTCGCCGGGGCGCATCATGCGGTAGATGGCCACGCGCGCAGCGAACTCGTCCACCGTCTCGTCGATGCGCAGGGTCTGCGACATGTACGCGCCCTGGTCGAGTTCGTTGGTGTAGATGCACTGCACGTCCTGGATGCCGGCCACGCGCAGCTTCTTGAGCAGCGTCTCGGTCAGCTCGTCGTTGGCCTTTGCGATGATTTCGCCGGTGTCCGTGTCGACGATGTTGCGGGCCACCACGCGGCCGATCAGGAAGTCTTCGGGCACGCTGATGTGCGTGGTGCCGGACTGCTCCAGTTCACGGGTGTGGCGCGCGGTGACGCGCTTGTCCTTGGCAACCACGACCTTGCCCGACTTGTCGGTGATGTCGAAACGCGCCACTTCGCCACGCAGGCGCTCGGGCACGAACTCCATCTGCGCACCGCTGTCCATGATGCGGAAGTTGTCGTTCACGAAGAAGTTCGCGAGGATGGACTCGGGGTTCAGGCCGATGGCCTTGAGCAGGATCGTGACCGGCATCTTGCGGCGACGGTCCACGCGGAAGTACAGGATGTCCTTCGGGTCGAATTCGAAGTCCAGCCAGGAACCGCGGTAGGGGATGATGCGTGCGGAGAACAGCAGCTTGCCCGAGCTGTGGGTCTTGCCCTTATCGTGCTCGAAGAACACGCCTGGCGAGCGGTGCAGCTGCGAAACGATCACGCGTTCCGTGCCGTTGATGATGAAGGAGCCCTTTTCGGTCATCAGGGGCACTTCGCCCATGTAGACCTCTTGCTCCTTCACTTCCTTGACCACCTTGGACTGCGAGGTCGAAGACTCGCGGTCATAGATGATCAGCTGCACCTTGGCGCGCACGGCCGAGGCGAAGGTCAGGCCACGGGTCTGGCACTCGCGCACGTCGAAAGCCGGCTTGGCCAGGTTGTACTCGATGAACTTCATCTCCACAAAACCGTTGTGGGAGACGATAGGGAAGGCCGCGTCAAAGGCGGCTTGCAGCCCTTCAATGGTCCGTTTCTGGGGTGCTTTGTCAGCCTGCAGGAAAGCGGTGTATGCGTCCTTCTGCATCTGCAGCAGATAAGGGACTTCCAGCACGCTGTCGCGGCTGCCGAAACTTTTGCGGATTCGCTTGCGTTCGGTATAGGAATAGGCCATGAGATCTCCGGGCAAAGACATGAGTCCTGGGTCTTCGACGACTGACCCGCAAAGGCTCTCCTCCTTGCGGGCTTGGCGGTTGGCCACTACCAACCATGGCGGACGGCGATGCGTTGCACATCACCCGAACCAAGGCATCTTCTGCTGTCGGGGTTGTCAGAAGACACTCGAAAGCCCGCTTTGGCACAGCGGCTTTCGGGTGCGCTCTGAAAGCGCCAAAGGCTGGAGGCCCGCGAGGAGCACTCCAGCCCTTGCAAGGGACCGAATTACTTCAGTTCAGCCTTGGCGCCAGCTTCCACCAGCTTCTTGACTGCTGCTTCGGCGTCGGCCTTGGCAATAGCTTCCTTGACGTTCTTTGGAGCGCCGTCCACCAGGTCCTTGGCTTCCTTGAGGCCCAGGCCGGTGATTTCGCGCACTGCCTTGATGACGGACACCTTGTTGGCGCCGGCTTCGACCAGAACCACGTTGAATTCCGTTTTCTCTTCTGCAGCTGCAGCAGCACCGCCGCCGCCGCCGGCAGCGGGTGCAGCCATGGCTGCAGCGCTCACGCCAAACTTCTCGTCAATGGCCTTCACCAGGTCATTGAGTTCCAGAACCGTCATGCTGTCCAGCGCGGTCAAACATGCGTCTTTATCGAATGCCATTTTGATTTCCTAACAATTGTGTTGGTTGACTGCCCGGCTATCAAGCCGCTGCAGGTTCGGCGGCCACAGGGGCTGCGCCTTCGCCTTTTTTCGCCGCCAGTGCGCCCAGCACAACGGCCGTACGCGACATGGGGGACATAAGCAAGCCACAAATCTGGGCCAGCAGCACTTCCTTGGAAGGAATGTTGGCCAGTTGCTTAACGCCGTTGACATCCAGGGCCTTGCCACCGAAAGCGCCACCGCGAATCACCAGCTTGTCGTTGGTCTTCGCGAAATCGGCCACCACCTTGGCGGCGGCCACAGCGTCTTCGGAGAAGCCGTAGATCAGCGGACCGGTCATCTGGTCGGCCACCACGTCAAATGCGCTGCCAGCCACAGCACGGCGGGCCAGGGTGTTCTTCAGAACACTCAGGCTCACGCCCTTGCTGCGGGCATCAACACGCAGTTTGGTCATGTCGGCGACCGTGATGCCGCGGTATTCCGCGATCACAAGCGTTTGAGCTTTTGCGGCGAGGCTGGTCAC
>NZ_JBKDTZ010000400.1:0-29283 GCF_046339755.1 Acidovorax sp.
ACGCCGAAGAACTCCCTGCGCTGCCTCTGCGAGGCAGCTCCGGTCAAACAGCTTCGGCGAGCCAGATGACGATGCGCGTGTCCTTCGGCACGCGCTCACCCCAGGCCCTGCGCTTCTCGGCACGGTCAGAAGGGGGTGGGAACGGGCCCCACACGGGCCATTGCTTCGCTCGGCCTGTGGTCCTTCGCTGCGCTCGGCTCGCCAGGGCGGCTGCGCCGCCCGTCGGCAGCGCGCGGCGCGTAACCGACACCCGGCGCAGCTGCCATAGCAGCAGTCGCTTGGTACCCGCTCCCCACCCCTGCTGGCTGCGCCGAGGAGCGCAGGAACTGGGGTGGGTGCATGTGCCGAAGGACACATGCACTTCGTCTTCTGGCTCGTCGATGCTGTTTGAGCGGAGTGCGAAGCACGAAGCGAGTTCATCGACGCCCACCCCAGTTCGGAGCACCGCAGGTTGCCCGCAGCGAAGCGAAGGGACGCAGACTGGGGGTCGCCTTCTCTTTGGTGACTTTCTCTTGGCGACGCAAGAGAAAGTTACTGCGCCGCCGGGCGCACATCCCGGCTCCCGCCCTCAGCCAAGGCACACATCAACCATGCGCACCAGCACCAGCACACAAACCCAGAAGCAACCCGATCAAGGCTTGGCACCCACCTGACTGACCTGCCCAATCAGCCGGTGGTAGAAGCGAATCGCGTCCGCATAGTTGGCAATCTCAAGACGCTCGTTGGTCCCATGGAAGCGCTTGAGGTCTTCCGAATCAGCACGCACCGGCGAGAACTTGAAGATGTGGTCACTGATGGCACCGTAATGCTGCGAATCGGTCCCCGCCACCATCAACCCCGGGGCCACCAGCACGTCAGGAAAGATCTCGCGAATGGTCTGGTTGAGCAGGCGATACTGGGTAGAGTCGGTCGGCGCGACCATCGACGCATCGACCGCACCGGGCAACGGGCTCAGCTCGTACTGCGCCGTGGGCGCGCTGATCTTGCTGCGCATGTGCTCCAGCACCTGCTCCTTGCTGTCGCCGGGCAGCAGGCGGAAATTGACCGTCGCCTCGGCGCGGCCGGGCACCACGTTGTCGCGGTTGCCGGCGTTCACGATGGTCAGCGCCGTGGTGGTGCGCAGCATGGCATTCGTGCTGGACGCGCCCTCGAGCTGCTTTTGCACCACGGGGCGGAACAGCCACAGGTTGGACAGCACCACCCGGTTCACGCCGCCCATCTCGGGGGCCAGCGTGTCGAACAGCTCGCCCGCCACACCACGTATGCCGCCGGGCATCTGCTCGGCGTCCAGCCGGCTGAGCGCATCGCTCATCATGGCGATGGCGCTGCTGCCCTTGTGCGGCGGCATGGACGAATGGCCGGGCGTGCCCGACATCTTCATCACCACCGACATGTAACCCTTCTCGGCCACGCCGATCACGGCGGCGGGCTTGGAGAGGCCGGGCATCACGCCGTCCAGGATCAACAGGCCCTCGTCGATCACGAAGTCCAGTCGCACCTTGCGCTCCTGCAGCAGCGCGGCGATCTTGGCGGCGCCGCGCAGGCCGCCCACCTCCTCGTCGGCGCCGAAGGCCAGGTAGATGGTGCGCTGGGGCTTGAAGCCGCTGGCCAGCAGCATCTCCACGGCCTCGAGCTGGCTCATGAGGTTGCCCTTGTCGTCCCAGGAGCCGCGGCCCCAGACGAAGCCGCCATCGATGGCGCCCGAGTACGGGGGCTGCTCCCAGTCGCCCTCGGTGCCGGGGGCCACGGGCACCACGTCCTGGTGGGCCATCAGCATCACCGGGGCGGCATTGGCATCGCTGCCGGGCCAGGTGTAGAGCAGGCTCAGGTCACCCACCACTTCGCGCTTGAGTTTGGCGTGAACCAAGGGGAAGCGCTGCTGCAGCAGCGCGTGGAACTGAAGGAACTGGCCAGCGCTGAAGTTGGCATCGTCGCGCGAGGACTCGGTGCGCAGGCGCACGGCCTCGGCCAGGCGGCCGGCCACGGCGGCATCGTCCACCGGCAACTTGGCAATCGGCGCCACGTCCAGCTGGCGCGAGCCCTTGCGTGCGGTATTGATGCCCAGGGCCACGGCCAGCAGCACCACCAAAGCGAGCAGCCCCAGCAGGAGTTTCTTGATCATGTCGGTCGGATCTTTCTTCGGATAGGGAATGCGATACCCATGCTAAACCGGTAACGAAATGTTCGTCCAATGCATAATTCACGTCGTTTCGTTCGACTTTCCGCATGAGCACCACCATCGCCCAGCTGCGCCACTTCATCGCCCTGGCCGACAGCGGCAGCTTCACCCGCGCGGCGGACAGCACCCGGCGCTCGCAGGCCGCCTTCAGCCGCAGCATTGCCATGCTGGAGGCGCACCTGGGCGCGGAGCTGGTGGAGCGCAGAGGCCAGCGCAACGCCCTCACCCCCATTGGCCGCACGGTGCTGGAGCATGCGCGCCAGGTGGTGGCCCAGGCCGACGAACTGCACCAGGTGGTACGCCACCAGGTCAGCGGCGAAGCCGGCTCCGTGCGCCTGGCCATGAGCGCCACGCCCCACGCCCTGCTGGCCACGCGCCTGCTGCGCCTGGCGGCGCGCGACGCGGGCCGCATGCGCCTGCAGTTGAGCGGCGGCCCCCAGTCCCACCAGATCCAGGCGCTGCGCGACCGCACGCTGGACGCCCTGGTCACGGACTACCACTCCCTGCCCGGCTCCCACGCCGATCTGGAGGTGCACCGGTTGGTGCAACTGCCCACCGGGGTGCTGGCCCGCCCCGGGCACCCGCTGGCCCAGCGCCGCCCCGTGGCGTTTTCCGAGCTGACGGAGTTCCCCGTGGCCTGTACGGGCATGAGCGCGGCCGTCGGGCGGCTGCTGGTGCAGCGCCTGGGCTTGCAGGCCCACCCCGAGGTGCTCATCGGCCTGGCCAGCGAGTCCGTGCCCGACCTGCTGGACGTGGCCTGCCACACGGATGCGCTGTACATGGGCGTCATGGCCCCTGCGGCGGCCCTGCTGGCCCAGGGGCGTCTGGTGCCGCTCGACATCCCCACCCGGGGGCTGGAGTCGCACATCGCCTGGGTGCAGCGCGTGGCGCGGGCTCCCAATCCGGTTCTGGACGGCCTGCGCCAGCAGGTGCAGGGCTGGTTGCAGGAGGCGGGTTCGGCCGGCTGAGCCGGTATCATCGCCGCCCCATCCAGCCCCGCCTTCGCATCCATGGCCTTCTCGTTCACCTTTGCTCCGCCCTCACCGGAAGACCTGCAGGCCGGCACGCTGGGCAAGCACCTGCGGGAGTTCAATTACCGCACCGTGGGCGAGTACCCGCAGGTGCAGCCCGTGCGCCTGGACGTGCGTGACCGCCACGGCCGCCTGGTGGCCGGCATACGCTCCTACGTGTTCGTCTACTGGCTGCAGACCGATGTGCTGTGGGTGGCCGAGGACCAGCGTGGCAAAGGCCTGGGCGCACGCCTGCTGGGCATGGCAGAAGCCCAGGGCAAGGCGCTGGGAGCCCGAAATGCCAAGCTCGAAACCTTCGAGTGGCAGGCACGCGATTTCTATCTCAAGCAGGGCTATGGCGAGTACGCGCGCATCGACGACTACATCCAGGGCCAGTATTTGGCGCTGATGCGCAAGCCGCTGGAATAAAAACCTGTTTACGATCTCGCAGGGGATTGCGCTCCAACCCTTCGGGCAGTGGCCTTGGCGGGCGGTCTGCCTCGTCGCGGCGCTTGTTGATTGCCGGGCTATCAACTGCACACCACGCCTGGCATCCCATCCCGCCAAGGCCGCTGCGTGCCCCCCTGGTAGATCGTAAACAGGTTCTAAGGAGCTTCAGCCCAGCAGTGGCGACCTGAACACCGGGTGCTCGCCCGGCAGCACCTGCTGCGCCAGCGGCGCGGCCAGGGCCATGCCCCGGTCGCTGTTGGTCAGCAGCACGAAGCCATCGCCCGAGGTGGCCGAGACCAAGGCGAAGTTGCGGAAACCCGGGTTGTTGCCCCACTGCCAGAGCATGGGGCCGGCGGGTGCGCGCTCGATTCCCCAGCCGTGGCCCCACTCCAGCCCCAGGGGCTTGTCGACCACCACGGGGGCCGACAGCACCAGCGCCAGCAGCCGCTCATCGGCCACGAAGGCCGAGAGCAGGCGCGCAAAATCGCCCGCCGTGGTGTAGAGCGAAGCAGCGGCCACGGGCGCGCTCCATCGGATGCCAGCGGAGGCGCCATGGGCATGCACGGCCCGGCCCTCGTAGGCGCTGCGCCACACCAGGCTTGAATCGCGCATACCCAGCGGCGCAAAGACCTGCACGTCCATCCATGCGGCGATGGGGGTGGCGGTGATGACTTCCATCACCGCCTGCAGCAACACATAGCCTTCGCCCGAATAGCGCCAGCGCGTGCCCGGCTCGAAGCCCGGCGCCAGCGTGCCACCGGTCCAGTTGGGCAGGCCCGAAGTGTGCTGGAGCAGGCTGGCCACCGGGATGCGCGCCAGCGTGCTCGCAGGCACGGTGTCGCTGGCATCGCCGGGTGCGCGCCGCAGCACGTGCTGGTAATGCACATAGCCTTGCGGCAGGTAGTGCGACACAGGAGCCTGCAGATCGAGCTGGCCGGCGAGGGCCAGTCGCAGCGCGCCGTAGGCCACCGCGGGCTTGGTCAGCGAGGCGGCCTGGAACACGGCGTCCGGCGCCGCATTGCAGTGGCCGGCCACCATGGTCGGCTGCACCTGGCCGGCGCGCAGCGTGGCATACGCCGCCGCGCACACGCCCAGGCCGGCAGCCACCTCGGCCACGGACTGGCCCTGGTAGCGCGTGAGGTCCGCCGCGCACGAGGCCAGCAGCGGCGACGCTGCCGCCGCACTGCCCCACAGAAGCTGGCGGCGGGTCAGGGCCACGGGGCGATCAGGGCTTGGAGGGGGTGAGCGCGTGCGACCCGCCCTCGCGTTTGGCGGCCCACAGCCACATCGCGATGCCCGCCACGATCATGGGCACGCACAGCCACTGGCCCATGCTCATGCCCAGCGAGAGGATGCCCAGGTGCGCATCGGGCTCGCGGAAGTACTCGGCGATGAAGCGGAAGCTGCCGTAGCCGATCAAAAAGGCCGCGGCCACCTGGCCTTCGCGGCGCTCGCGCCGGGCGTACAGCCACAGCAGCACGAAGAGCAGCAGCCCTTCCAGCAGGAACTGGTAGACCTGCGAGGGGTGGCGCGGCAGCATCGAGCCGCTTTGCGGAAACACCATGCCCCAGGGCAGGTCTGGGCTGGCAAAGCGGCCCCAGAGTTCACCGTTGATGAAGTTGCCCACCCGCCCGGCCGCCAGGCCCGTGGGCACGCAGGGCGCCACGAAGTCGGCCACCTGCAGCCAGGGGCGCTGGCGCGAGCGTGCGAACCAGATCATGGCCACGATCACGCCCAGCAGCCCGCCGTGGAAGGCCATGCCGCCCTGCCACACGTAAAAAATCTCCAGCGGATGGCTCAGGTAGTAGCCTGGCTTGTAGAACAGGCAGTAGCCCAGGCGCCCGCCGATCACCACGCCCGCCACACCCAGGAACAGGATGTCCTCCACGTCCTTGCGCGTCCAGGCACCCGGCCCGGTGATGGAGGCAAAGGGCTGGTGCCGCAGCCGGGCAATGCCCAGCAGCATGAACAGCCCGAAGGCCGCCAGATAGGTCAGGCCATACCAGTGGATGGCCAGCGGGCCCACTTGCAGGGCGATGGGGTCGATTTGGGGGTAGGTCAGCATTTGGGCGGTATTGTGCCCAAGCTGCCGCGGGCCCCCGTGAAAGCCCTGTTACAGAGTGGGCCAGGCCCCCTACCATGTACGCATGGACACCCCACGCGACTTCAAGGCCGAGTTCAAGCAGTTGCTGCGCCACACCATCGCGCCGCCGCTCAAGGCGGCGGGTTTCGAAGTGAAGGGGCAGCAGAGCTTTCGCCGGCCCGTGGGCGAGGTGTTCCAGTATGTGAGCTACGAAGGCAGCCGCTCCAACGGAAAGGATTCGTTCGGCTTCACTGGCAATGTGTCGTTCCAGCAAGTGGCCCCCGCGACATTGGCCGACTTCTGGTGCGACGACCCTGCCCTGTGGATTGCTGGCCTGCGCATGGGCTACCTCACGCATGGCCGGGACCACTGGTACCACCTGGAGCAGCACAGCCCGCAAGCGCTGGCCGCGCTGGTCGCGCACGACCTCACGCAGATCGTGCTGCCGCGCCTGGCAGCAGTGGCCACGGCCCGTGATGCGATGGCACTGAAGAAGGCGCACGGATGAGGGGCAGGTGGTCCGCCCAATGAGAACGCTTCTGATCCCTGTACGCATGCAGAGCGCCACCCCGGGGGTTTCCCCCACAAAGCCCCCTGGGCGCGCGATACTTCTGCCTGTAACAAGGAAAAGAACATGCAGGGCAACCCACAGGTCATCGACTATTTCAAGGATCTGCTGCGCGGCGAACTCGCTGCGCGCGACCAGTATTTCGCACACTCGCGCATCTATGAGGACCAGGGCTTCATCAAGCTCTACACCCGCCTGGACCACGAGATGCAGGAAGAAACCCAGCACGCCGACGCGCTGCTGCGCCGCATCCTCTTTTTGGGCGGCCGCCCCGACATGCGGCCCAAGGAATTCACGCCCGGCGAGACCGTGCCCGAGATGCTGCGCAAGGACCTGGCCACCGAGTACGAAGTGCGCACCGCCCTGCGCGACGGCATGGCCCTGTGCGAAAGCGTGGGTGACTACGTAAGCCGCGACCTGCTGCTGGCCCAACTGCGCGACACCGAGGAAGACCACGCCTACTGGCTTGAAAAGCAGATCGGCCTGATCGACAAGATCGGCCTGCAGAACTACCTGCAATCCCAGGCGTCGGCCTGACCTTCCCCCGGCAGGCGCCTCGCGCCTGCGTGCGTGCGCCACAGGCGCCCGCTCAATGCAGGCGCGGGCCTTCGTCGTCGTAGTAGTTGCGCACCTCGTCCCCATCAGGCGGCGGTGCAAAGAGCAGATCCCCGTCACCGGCATCGTGCTCCCCAGGGGTTTGCGCCAGCTCCAGCACGCCGGCCATCTCCTGGGCAAAACCTTGCAGCGAGATGAACTCGCAGGCAATGCGCTGAAAGATGACCTCACTGATCCGGTAGGCCCCATGCCCCAGGTCATCGGGGTCGCTGGCGATCTCGAGCGCCGTCACGCCGTCCATCAGGGCCATGGCATGGACCCCGAGCGACGCGAAGTGGGACACCAGCACCTTCACGTCGATGTCGACGAACAGCTGGAACGCCCCCTGCATGAACAGCGCGGCGTGGCCGGCTTCCATGGACAGGGTGAACGGCTGCATCGGCACCCAGGCCATCTCGGGCGCGACCTGGATCGACATGGTCGAGCGTGACTTCGCCCCCTTGAACCCCTGCAGGCAATCCGGGTCGCGCAGGTAGCGGTCGCTGCGCACGGCAACATAGCGCAGGCCCGGTTCGGCCTGCGCCTGGGCAATTTCGTGCGCCATGGCCTGCTGCACGCAGGCGTTGAGGTGCGCCTGGTGCTCCAGGGCCTGGGGATGGGCCTGCACCGGCCATGGCCCCTTGCGCGCCAGCAGCTTCATGGTGCGCAGCAGCTCGTGTCGCCGCAGCGTTCCAGCCGAGCCCGGCTGCGCGAAAGACCCCAGTTCGAGGGATTGGGGCTCGTCGCCCGCCAGCACGCAGGCATCGCCTTGCCGGAGCATGTTCGTCACCTCGGTCAGAACCACCGGCAGGCCGGCCCCGATCCCCAGCCGCAGGGCGCGGTACTGCCTGCGGAACAGGGGCGTCCCCAAGGCGGACCCTGAACGGTCCCTGGCCAGCGTTCTCTGCTCGAAGTAGAAATACCGGTGGTCGCGGGGCGCATGGTAGACCGCCGCAAGGCCATCGCCAAAACAGCGGTACAGAAAGCGCAGGTGCTCCAGGCCATCGCAGCGGTCCTGGATTTTCAGCACCAGCTCCTTCGTAGCGCGTGCCTTCTCCCCGATCAACCGGTCCCTCAGCAGGCGCTGCTTCAGGCGCAGCCTGGCGCGCTGGAGGCGGCCATGGCGCAGCTGCAGCCTTGCCAGGCGGCGAATGAGCAGTTGCTGCAGCGCAAGAACCAGGTCCACCCGCCCCGGGTCACCCTGGATGGCGCGCAGCAGCTCCCCGGCTCTCAGGAACCACTCCATCTCTCGGGGAAACCTCAAGGGAAAAGACATTCGCAGTGTCCTCAAAGTGTGCAGTGGACGGACCCAAGCCCGGTTGCGGGTTCCGGGCTTGTCAGACCCCCTTTTGTTTGCAGGATAGCGCTTGCGCGAAGGATGACCAGCAAATTTTGGATTTTTAACAATGTGCACACAATCTCCCGCCGCACGCGCCGCGCAAGGCCATCTCTATGGAGCTCTTGTCATTACAGCCCATGGGACGAAAGCCGCTGCCGGCCATTGCGGCGGTGCTCTAAACGGCCGCCGAGCGCTCGCGCACGAAGTCGATGAAACGCGCGAGCGCCGGGTTGTTCAGCGCCGCTGGCCAGACCAGGCTGGTCTCGCACACGGGCAGCGGCGATGCGGCGGCAGCTCTTGCCTTCGCCTTGGACGCTGCCGGACCGAACGCATCGCCCGCCCGGTAGACCACGCCCTCGCGGCGGAACTGCGTCACGCTCTCGGGCACCCAGGCCACGCCCAGGCCGCCCCACACCAGGTTGACGATGGTCTGCATCTGGATGGCTTCCTGCGCCACCACGGGCACACGCCCGGCCGCGTGGTACAGCGCAAAGACCGCGTCGTGCAGCGAGGGCACGATGCGCCGCGGAAAGATCACCAGCGGCTCGGCCAGCACGGCGGCCAGATCCAGGCGCGGCGCCTGGGCCAGCGGGTGGCGCTCGGTCAGGGCCAGCACCAGGGGCTCCTCCGCCACGGGCAGGCGCGCCAGCTCGGGCGGGGCTGCGCCGGGCGAATGCAGCACCAGCCCGGCATCGAGTTCGCCGCGCGCGAACATGGCGCGCTGCACGTCGCCCGTGGCCTCCACCAGCTCCAGCGCCACCTGCGGGCACAGCACGCGAAAATCGCGCACCCACTCGGGCAGCCGCTCGAAGCCGATGGTGGAGACAAAGGCCAGCCGCACCCGCCCCACCTCGCCTGCCGCTGCGGCGCGCGCGCGCCCGGGCAGTGCCTGCGCGCGCTCCAGCAGGTCGCGCACGTCGGGCAGCAGCGCCTCGCCCGCCGGGGTCAGCGCCACGCGGCGGCGCGTGCGGTCGAACAGCACCACGCCCAGCGAGCGCTCCATCTGTGCAATCGCCTGGGTCAGCGGCGGCTGCGTCATGTGCAGGCGCACGGCGGCACGGCCGAAGTGCAGTTCCTCCGCCACGGCCACGAACTGGCGCCAGGCGCGGACATCGATGAGGGTTTCTTTCATGGCGGTGATGTGCCTGTGATACGTTTTACATATTAATCGAGCAGGTGAAATGGATTGGAAACGCAGCGGCAAACGCCGCATACTTGCACCCCGAGAGCGTCGGACACCCTGGCCGCAGGAGTGCCCCATCCACTACAACGAGTCCCCCACCAGGAAATCAGCCATGGCAGACAGCAAGACCATCCCGATCCAGCCCATCAACCGCCGCAGCGCCAACATCACGCAGGGCAAGTCCCGCGCGCCCAACCGCTCCATGTACTACGCCATGGGCTACGAGTAAGGCGACTTCGTCAAGCCCATGGTCGGAGTGGCCAACGGCCACAGCACCATCACCCCGTGCAACAGCGGCCTGCAGAAGCTGGCCGACGCGGCCATCGCCGGCATCGAGGAAGCCGGCGGCAACGCCCAGGTGTTCGGCACGCCCACCATCTCGGACGGCATGGCCATGGGCACCGAAGGCATGAAGTACAGCCTGGTGAGCCGCGAAGTCATCAGCGACTGCATCGAGACCTGCGTGGGCGGCCAGTGGATGGACGGCGTGCTGGTGGTCGGCGGCTGCGACAAGAACATGCCCGGCGGCCTGATGGGCATGCTGCGCGCCAACGTGCCCGCCATCTATGTCTACGGCGGCACCATCCTGCCCGGCAGCTACCAAGGCAAGGACCTGAACATCGTGAGCGTGTTCGAAGCCGTGGGCGAGAACGCCGCCGGCAAGCTGAGCGACTTCGACCTGAAAGAAATCGAAAAGCGCGCCATCCCCGGCACCGGCTCGTGCGGCGGCATGTACACCGCCAACACCATGTCCAGCGCCTTCGAGGCCCTGGGCATCAGCCTGCCGTATTCGTCCACCATGGCCAACCCCCACGACGAGAAGATGAACTCGGCCAAGGAATCGGCCAAGGTGCTGATCGAGGCCATCAAGATGGACCTCAAGCCCCGCGATATCGTGACCAAGAAGGCCATCGAGAACGCCGTGGCCGTGATCATGGCCACCGGCGGATCCACCAACGCCGTGCTGCACTTCCTGGCCATCGCCCACGCCGCAGGCGTGGAATGGGACATCGACGACTTCGAGCGCATCCGCAAGCAGACCCCCGTGCTGTGCGACCTGAAGCCCAGCGGCAAGTACCTGGCCGTGGACCTGCACCGCGCAGGCGGCATCCCGCAGGTCATGAAGGTGCTGCTCAAGGCCGGCCTGCTGCACGGCGACTGCATCACCATCAGCGGCAAGACGGTCGCCGAAGTGCTCCAGGACGTGCCCGATGTGCCGCGCGCCGACCAGGACGTGATCCGCAACATCGACAACCCCATGTACGCGCAGGGCCACCTGGCCATCCTCAAGGGCAACCTGAGCCCCGAAGGCGCCGTGGCCAAGATCACCGGCCTGAAGAACCCCGTGATCACCGGCCCCGCCCGCGTGTTCGACGACGAACAGTCGGCCCTGCAGGCCATCCTGGACGGCAAGATCAAGGCCGGCGACGTGATGGTGCTGCGCTACCTGGGCCCCAAGGGCGGCCCCGGCATGCCCGAAATGCTGGCCCCCACCGGAGCGCTCATCGGCGCAGGCCTGGGCGAGAGCGTGGGCCTCATCACCGACGGCCGCTTCTCCGGCGGCACCTGGGGCATGGTGGTCGGCCACGTGGCGCCTGAAGCGGCTGCCGGCGGCACCATTGCCTTCGTCAACGAAGGCGACAGCATCACCATCGACGCGCGCCAGCTGCTGCTGGAGCTGAACGTGCCCGAAGAAGAAATCGCCAAACGCCGCGCCGGCTGGACGGCACCTGCCCCGCGCTACACGCGCGGCGTGCAGGCGAAGTTTGCGTTCAATGCGTCGAGTGCGAGCAAGGGGGCTGTGCTGGACGCGTATTGATGGGTCGCGGGCGTGAAGTCATGGCCGACTGATTGCCCCGCACCTCCGCAACAGTCCTGGCGTCTGCTGCAAACATGAAAAAGCCCGTACCCAACGGTACGGGCTTTTTTCGTTGCAAAGGAATGAGCCACCGGGATCCTCGGCGGCGCTTTCGAAGGTCATCGGCCCACAGGCCGCAAAATCCGCCTCAGCGCGGTTTGCGCGGAGCCATGCCGAGGGCTTCCTTGTGCTTGCTGATGCGGGCCTGCTTTTTCTCTTCCATGCGCTCAATGGCCTTGCGCTTGGTATAGCCGGTGGTGTCGGCCCAGGCCCACCAGACGATGGTGGCACCGTAGAAGCCAAGAATCACCCACCACGACAGATTGGCCACGGGGCCGATTTCCAGGTATTTGAGGGCCGACAGGATGACGGCGATGGCAAGCAGGTACATAGCGTTCTCCAATCATTACGGGTGCGCAGGGGCTTGGCGGCCAAGGGGGCCCGGGTCAACCCAAGTCACTACAATTCCGTTAAAAGAACTGTAACCCAACCCACAGGAAAATCCCCACCATGAAGCGCACTCTGTTCACATTGGCCCTCACGCTGTCGGTGGCGGCCCCCGCCATGGCCGACCAGGCGCTGGCCACGGCCAAAAGCTGCATGGCCTGCCACGCGATGGACAAGAAGGTGGTAGGACCCTCCTACAAGGAGGTGGCGGCCAAGTACGCCGGCCAGAAGGACGCCGTGGACAAGCTGGCAGTCAAGATCATGAAGGGCGGCGGCGGCGTGTGGGGCCCCGTGCCCATGCCTGCCAACGCGCAGGTGAACGAGGCCGACGCCAAGAAGCTGGCGGCCTGGATATTGACGGTGAAGTAAGAACAAAGCCACCGCCACCAGGGCATCCACTCGTTCCCTGCCAAACAACAGCAACAGCCGCACCACTGTGCCAGTGGGGCGGCTGTTGTGCTTTTGGGGCCCTGTCCTGAATGAAAGCAGGCAGGCAGGCGGGGGGGGGTGCGTTACACGAGATGCATGTCGGCCCCGCGCGCGCGCAGGTGCTTCTCCAGCTGGCCCACGTAGGCAGCCGTGGTGTTGTCCGATTCCTGGGCACGGGCGGCCAGGCGGGTTTCGAGGTGGTCCATGCGCGCCAGCAGCGCGGTGTGCATCTGCTGGTGCTGGGTCTCCAGAAAGGCGCGCAGCTCGGTGAAGCGCGAGGCCTCGGCCTTGTCGGCCAGTTCGCGCTGGGCCTGCAGTTCCTTGGTGTGGCGGCGCGTTTCGAGCAGCACCGAACCCTGGAGTGAGAGCACATAGACCACGCCCACGATGGCCAGCAGGCCTGTGAGGCCCAGCATCAACAACCCCAGCGGGGCCTCCAGCGTGGTGACACCCAGGTAGACGGGCACCGTGGCGGACAGCGCCGCCCAGTTGAATACCGCCAGGACGGCAATGGCCAGCGTGGTCAGCACCAGCACGATGGATCGCAATTGCATGGTTCGGCTCCTTTCTTCGTTCATTCGTCGATTGACTGATTGAACGGGTTGTAACCCAGGAGCGCGGGCAATCACAGAGTTTGCAGCGGTTTGCCGATGCTGTCCTACAGGACAGGCCGCTGGGCGCCGCGCCGAGGGCGGCGGCCGGAAGAAAAAGGTTGCGAAGCGTCCCGAAACGAAAAAGAGAGGGAGGGAGAAAAGCGCTCCGGAAGGGGCAATCGGAACCCATGGGACCGAAAGGCTTCGCAACGTGAAAACAAGGACCGCTCGCGCCAGGCGCGAACGAACAGGGCCAATTGTAATTCCCCTCGGAAGGCCCGCCGCATCGGGCGCCAATGGCGAACGCACCACAAGGATTTTCGGGCTGCACCACATCGCGCGCGATAGGGGTGCCACGACCCCTGAAAGCGCTGCGCGCAGGCCCCGTGTTTACACGGGGCCTTCCTGGATCAGTTGGTCTGCGGCTTCGATCACGCGCGGTGACCGAACGACGTGGGTTCTGTGGCCACATCACATCGCCCTGCGGCGATATGAGTGTCCACGAACCCTGCAAGCGCTGCGCGCTGGCGCCGCATGAGCGGCGCCTCCTGGATCAATTGGCCCGCAGCTTCGATCACGCGCGGTGACCGAACGACGTGGGTTCTGTGGCCACATCACATCGCCTGCGGCGATATGAGTGTCCACGAACCCTGCAAGCGCTTCGCGCGGGCGCCGCATGAGCGGCGCCTCCTGGATAAATTGGCCCGCAGCTTCGATCACGCGCGGTGACCAAACGACGTGGGTTATGTGGCCACATCACATCGCCAGCGGCGATATGAGTGTCCCCAAACCCCGCAAGCGCTGCGCGCTGGCGCCGCATGAGCGGCGCCTCCTGGATCAATTGGCCTTGGCCAATTGATCCAGGATTGCGGGGTTCTCCAGCGTGGAGGTGTCCTGCGTGATGGCTTCGCCCTTGGCGATGCTGCGCAGCAGCCGGCGCATGATCTTGCCGCTGCGGGTCTTGGGCAGGTTGTCGCCGAAGCGGATGTCCTTGGGCTTGGCGATGGGGCCGATTTCCTTGGCCACCCAGTTGCGCAGTTCGTTGGCGATCTGCTTGGCCTCTTCGCCGGTGGGGCGGGCGCGCTTGAGCACGACGAAGGCGCAGATGGCCTCGCCGGTCACGTCGTCGGGGCGGCCGACCACGGCGGCTTCCGCCACCAGGTCGGTCTTGGAGACCAGGGCCGATTCGATCTCCATGGTGCCCATGCGGTGGCCCGAGACGTTGAGCACGTCGTCGATACGGCCGGTGATGCGGAAGTAGCCACGGTCGGCGCTGCGTACGGCGCCGTCGCCGGCCAGGTAGTAGCCCTTGAGCTCTTCGGGGAAGTAGGCCTTCTTGAAGCGCTCGGGGTCGTTCCAGATGGTGCGGATCATGCTGGGCCAGGGGCGCTTGATGACCAGGATGCCGCCCGTGCCGTTGGCGATGTCGTTGCCCACCTCATCGACGATGGCGGCGGCAATGCCGGGTAGCGGCAGCGTGCAGCTGCCGGGCACCAGCGGCGTGGCGCCGGGCAGCGGGGTGATGACGTGGCCGCCGGTCTCGGTCTGCCAGAAGGTGTCCACGATGGGGCAGCGCTCGCCGCCCACGTTCTTGTGGTACCACATCCAGGCCTCGGGGTTGATGGGCTCGCCCACGCTGCCCAGGATGCGCAGGCTCGACAGGTCCGAGCGTGCGGGGTGCACGGCGGCATCGCCCTCGGCCGCCTTGATGAGCGAGCGGATGGCCGTGGGCGCCGTGTAGAAGATCGTGCATTGGTGCTTTTCGATCATCTGCCAGAAGCGGCCGGCGTTCGGGAAGGTGGGGATGCCTTCGAAGATGATCTGCGTGGCGCCCGCAGCCAGCGGGCCGTATGCCACGTAGGTGTGGCCGGTGATCCAGCCGATGTCGGCGGTGCACCAGAAGATGTCGTCCGGGCGCAGGTCGAAGGTCCAGTCCATCGTGAGCTTGGCCCACAGCAGGTAGCCGCCGGTGGAGTGCTGCACGCCCTTGGGCTTGCCGGTGGAGCCGCTGGTGTACAGGATGAACAGCGGGTGCTCGGCACCCACGGGCACGGGCGGGCAGTCACTGGACTGGCCCTCAAGGATCTCGCCAAAGGTCTTGTCGCGGCCTTCCACCATGTTGCAGGCGGTGGGGGTGCGCTGGAACACGAAGACGTTGCGGATGGTGTCGCAGCCGCCCATGGCCAGGGCCTCGTCGATGATGGCCTTGAGCGGCAGCTCCTTGCCGCCGCGCATCTGGAAGTTGGCGGTGACCACGGCCACGGCGCCCGCGTCGATGATGCGCTCCTGCACCGCCTTGGCGCTGAAGCCGCCGAACACCACGCTGTGCGTGGCGCCGATGCGCGCGCAGGCCTGCATGGCGATCACACCCTCCACCGTCATGGGCATGTAGATCAGCACGCGGTCGCCCTTGCTCACGCCGTGGGCCTTGAGCGCATTGGCGAACTGGCCCACGCGGGCCAGCAGTTCCTTGTAGGTCACGCGGGTCACGCTGCCGTCGTCGGCCTCGAAGATGATCGCGTCCTTGTTCTCGGTGGGGGTGCCGATGTGGCGGTCCAGGCAGTTGGCGCTGGCGTTGAGCTCGCCGTCGTCGAACCACTTGAAGAAGGGGGCGTTGGACTGGTCGAGCGTGCGCGTGAAGGGCTTGCTCCATTGCACGTTCTCGCGCGCCAGGCGGGCCCAGAAGCCCTCGAAGTCCTTGTCGGCCTCGGCGCACAGGGCGTCGTAACCGGCCATGCCGGATACACGCGCAGCCTTCACGATGGCTTCGGACGGGGGGAATACGCGGTTCTCGACCAGCACGGACTCGATCGCGGAGGTGGAAGCTGCACTCATCTTGTTGTCTCCTGGGTCTGATGGAATTGATTTGGCCGGTACTGTCCTGCGCAGCACTTACAAGCCACTGACTGGCACGAAGCTTACAGAACTGGCGCGCAAGCCCCTGCGGGCCGGTCGAATACCTGTCACGCGCCACCCCCTAAAATTGCGCGTCTTCCCCACTCCAGCCCATTTATGTCCGCTCCCAAGCCACCCCTGACACCCGCCCCCATGCGCCCCCTGCCCTCGCTGATCTTTGCCAGCCGCTGGCTGCAGCTGCCCCTGTACCTGGGCCTGATCCTGGCGCAGGCGGTGTATGTCTTCCACTTCTGGGTGGAGCTGGTGCACCTGATCGAGGCGGCCTTCGGCGACACCAATGCGCTGAAATCGCTGGTCTCCAGCATCGGCTACAAGAGCGATGTGGACGTGACCGCGCTCAACGAGACCATCATCATGCTGGTGGTGCTGGCGCTGATCGACGTGGTGATGATCTCCAACCTCTTGATCATGGTGATCGTGGGCGGCTACGAGACCTTTGTCTCGCGCCTGCACCTCGAAGACCACCCCGACCAGCCCGAGTGGCTGAGCCACGTGAACGCCTCGGTGCTCAAGGTCAAGCTGGCCACCGCCATCATCGGCATCAGCTCCATCCACCTGCTCAAGACCTTCATCAACGCCGCCAACTACGACCTCACGGTGCTGATGTGGCAGACCAACAGCCACGTGGTGTTCCGGCTGAGCGCGCTGGCGATTGCCGCCACGGACCGCCTGATGGCGCACAGCACGCCGCCTGCGCGGCACTGAGGGCGGTGCCCTCCTTCCCGAAAGGCCGCCGCGAGCGGCCTTTTTCATGCCCGAAGAAATCCTCGTGCGCGCCGCACATGCGTATACCATGGCTGCAAAAAACCGCTTTCTCGACATAAAAGCACTGAATACATACAATGCAGGGGTGTTTTACAACCTGCAACTCAGGTAATTCGCCTTCCTGCATGGCGAATCCCAGTCGGCACAGCCTTGTCTTCTTTCTGACAGACAGCCATTCCCCGACGCCTCGGCCGGATCTGCGGCCCTGATGCCCATCACTGCACGGTGCCGCCCTTGGCGGTGGCGCCGAGCCAGCGCCCCCGGAAGTCCTCTGCCCAGACCTCTTTCGGCGCGCACCCAGGCCCTTGCGCACCGCCTTCGCGTGCCATTCGGGCCGATCTCTTCCAGCCCCGTTTCCGTGCCCCTGCACGCACTGCATTGCGCGTGCCTGCCGGGTCGGCTGCCGCATCAGGGTTTTGCTTTTTCCGGCCTCCGCACCTGGCCCCCCTTTCGGGTGGCCAGGCCTGTTGAACCAAGCCGTCACTCAACGAGGGAGGACCCACCCCATGGCCAAACAAATCAGCATCGACCATGTCTTCAAGGTTTTCGGCGACGCGCCGCAGACCGCACTGGACCTGGCCCGCCAGGGCCTGGACAAGAAGGACATCCTGGCCCAGACCGGCCAGTCCATCGGCGTCTTCGACGCCAGCTTCACCATCGCCGCAGGCGAGATCTTCGTCGTCATGGGCCTGTCGGGCTCGGGCAAGTCCACCCTGGTGCGCATGCTCAACCGCCTGATCGAGCCCACTGCCGGCCGCATCCTGGTGGATGGTGAGGACATCAACGCCCTGAGCGACCGCGCGCTGCGTGCCCTGCGCCGCAAGGACATCAGCATGGTCTTCCAGTCCTTCGCGCTGATGCCGCACATGACAGTGCTGGACAACGCCGCCTTCGGGCTGGAACTGGCGGGCGTGGACCGTGCCGAGCGCCAGAGGCAGGCCGCCCTGGCACTGGACCAGGTGGGCCTGGCTGGCTGGGGCGCGAGCTACCCCGATGAATTGTCGGGCGGCATGCAGCAGCGCGTGGGTCTGGCGCGGGCGCTGGCCAGCGACCCGTCCATTTTGCTGATGGACGAGGCCTTCTCGGCCCTCGACCCCATCATCCGCACCGAGATGCAGAGCGAGCTCTTGCGCCTGCAGCAGGTGCGCCGGCGCACCATCGTCTTCATCTCGCACGACCTGGACGAGGCCATGCGCATCGGCGACCGCATCGCCATCATGAAGGACGGCGAGGTGGTGCAGGTGGGCACACCCGACGAGATTTTGCGCACCCCGGCCAACGACTATGTGCGCAGCTTCGTGCGCGGGGTGGATGCTGCCGCCGTGTTCAAGGCCGGCGACATCGCGCGCAAGCGCCTGACGGTGGTCAACGAGCACAGCGAGCGCGGCGCCCGTGCGGCGCTGCAGCTCATCGAAGGGCATGACGACGACTTTGCCTACGTGGTCAGCCCCACCAAACAGTACCTGGGCACCGTGTCGGCCGACTCGCTGCGCTCGGCCCTGCAGGGCCATGCCGGGCCGCTGGGGCTGCACCATGCCTACATCGGCTGCGTGGAGCCCATCGATGCCCAGGCCCCGGTGGCCGAACTGTTCGGCCAGGTGGCCCAGGCCCCTTGCGCGCTGCCTGTGGTGGAAGCCGATGGCCGCTTTCGCGGTGCCATCAGCAAGACCACGCTGCTGCGCTTTCTGGACCGGGATACGCCACCCATCCCGGCCACTGCGCCCACCCCATCGAACGCCACCACCGGGAGCCCCGCATGAACGAAACCACCACGACCATGACCCCCACGCTCCCTGCCATGGCCCCGGAGGCGCCGCTGCCCCTGTTGCCCGACCACAGCCCCTGGGCGGCAAGCGATGCCGCCATGGCGCAGCCAGCCCAGCCCGCGCCGTATGTCGACCCATGGGAGGCGTCCATGCAGCCCGCCGATGGTGGCGCAGGCGCGACCGACTGGCTCAACGCCCCCACGCCCGTGGTGGACGCCGCCAGCACCGTGGACCCCGCTGCCACGGGCGGCCTGCACCTGCACCAGCTGTTCGATGGCTCCCTGCCGGTGGAGGCCTGGATCAACCAGGGTCTCTCCTGGGCGGTGGCGCATTTCCGCCCCTTTTTCCAGAGCGTGCGCGCGCCCATCGACGGCACGCTCAGCGGGATCGAGGGACTGCTCACCAGCCTGCCCGCACCCGCCATGGTCGTGCTGGCCGGGCTGCTGGCCTGGCAGTTCGCGGGCCGTGCGCTGGCGCTGGGCACGGTGGTGTCGCTGGCGCTGGTGGCACTGCTGGGCATCTGGCCCGAGGCCATGGTCACCCTGTCGCTGGTGCTGACCTCGCTGGCTTTCTGCGTGCTGATCGGGCTGCCCCTGGGCATCGTGCTGGCCAGCAGCGACCGCGCCCAGCGCTTCATGCGCCCGGTGCTCGACGCCATGCAGACCACGCCGGCCTTCGTCTACCTGGTGCCGGTGGTGATGCTGCTGGGCATCGGCAATGTGCCGGGCGTGGTGGTGACCATCGTCTTCGCGCTGCCGCCGCTGGTGCGCCTGACCAACCTGGGCCTGCGCCAGGTGCGGCCCGACCTGATCGAGGCCTCGCGCGCCTATGGCGCTTCGCCGCTGCAGATGCTGGTCAAGGTGCAGTTGCCGCTGGCCATGCCGTCCATCATGGCCGGCATCAACCAGGCGCTGATGCTGTCGCTGTCCATGGTGGTCATCGCCTCCATGATCGCCGTGGGCGGCCTGGGCCAGATGGTGCTGCGCGGCATCGGCCGGCTGGACATGGGCCTGGCCACCGTGGGCGGCCTGGGCATCGTGCTGCTGGCCATCACGCTGGACCGCATCACCCAGTCGCTGGGCCAGCCGCGCCGCGGCGCGCGCCGCTGGTGGCACACCGGCCCCGTGGGCTTGGTGCTGCGCCTGTTTGCCCGCCTGGTGCGGCCCGCCAGCACCCCACCACAGGCCGATACATCGTCCGCCCAGGCCGCACTGGCCC
Source organism: Acidovorax sp. (assembly GCF_046339755.1). Lineage (GTDB taxonomy): Bacteria > Pseudomonadota > Gammaproteobacteria > Burkholderiales > Burkholderiaceae_C > Acidovorax. The sequence goes on from NZ_JBKDTZ010000400.1 coordinate 19,399, forward strand.
GTGCCGTGCGCTGACCGCCAGCCAATAACGAAAGGAAACCACACCATGCCATCGATCCGACACCGCACAGCCGCCCTGCTGGCCGCGCTCGCCCTGGCCGGCGGCGCGCAGGCACAGCCGGCCGACCTGCCCGGCAAGGGCATCACCGTGCAGCCGCTGCAAAGCTCCATCGCCGAAGAGACCTTCCAGACCCTGCTGGTGGGCCGCGCGCTTGAAAAGCTGGGCTACACCGTTCAGCCCATCAAGGAGGTGGAGTACCCCACGGCCCACGTCGCCATCGCCCAGGGCGACGCCACGTACATGGCCAACCACTGGGACCCGCTGCACGCCGACTTCTACAGGAACGCCGGGGGCGACGCCAGGCTGTCGCGCACCGGCAGCTACTCGCAGAACGCCGTGCAGGGCTACCTGATCGACAGGAAGACGGCCGAGCGGTACGGCATCACCCGCATCGACCAGCTCAAGGACCCGCAACTCGCCAAACTGTTCGACACCAACGGCGACGGCAAGGCGGACCTGACGGGCTGCACACCCGGCTGGGGCTGCGAGGGCGTGATCGAGCACCAGCTCACGGCCTATGGCCTCACCGGCACGGTGACCCACGTGCAGGGCAGCTATTCGGCGCTGATCGCCGACACCATCGCCCGCTTCAAGCAGGGCCAGCCCATCCTGTACTACACCTGGACACCCTACTGGGTCAGCGGCCTGCTGCGCCCCGGACAGGAAGTGGTGTGGCTGCAGGTGCCGCACACCGCTCTGCCGGGCGAGCAGGCGGGGGTGAACACGCAATTGCCCAACGGCAAGAACTACGGCTTCATCCCCAACCACCAGCGCATCGTTGCCAACAAGCAGTTCACCGATGCCAACCCGGCCGCGGCCAAGCTGTTCGAGGTGATGCAATTGCCCGTGGGCGACATCAATGCGCAGAACCTGGCCATGCAGGGCGGCCAGAACACGCAGGCCGACATGGTGCGGCACACCGATGGCTGGATATGCGCGCACCAGGCCACCTTCGACGGCTGGATCGCGCAGGCATTGGCGGCGGCGAAGTAAACGGGCAAGTGTGCGGAATGTCTCACTCTTTCGGGTGAGTGTGTGTGGTGCAGGCCACAAGTGGCCTCGGCGGACCGCAGGCGGCGGGGCGTGCGCCGCATAATCCGGCCGCTTCCCACTTTGCCGGCCATCGACGATGGCCCGCCGCACCACCATGCAATGCCCGCGCTGCAACTGGCAGAACCACGCCTCCTACACCCAATGCTTCAGCTGCCAGGCGCCGCTGCCGGTGGCTGGCACGCAGGCAGGCGCAGCACCGGCACCAGCCCCCTTCGCCTTCCCCACGGCCAAGGCGCCCGCGCCAGCCCCCCGGCCTGCGCCTGCGCAGGCGCACCAGGTCGAGCTGGTCGAGGTGTTTCCCGGCACCTTGGCGCGCCTGGGCGCCACGCTGATCGACGGGCTGCTGATGCTGGTGCTGCCGATCGGCATGGTGCTGGCCTGGGTGTTCGCCCGCCCCGCCTTCGACGCGGCGCCCAATGCCGCCTACCCGGCAGCACTGGCGCTGGCCGTGCTGGGCCTGTTCGCACCCGCTCTGATGGATGCGATGGGCCAGGGCTCGCCGGGCAAGCGCCTACTGCGCATGCGCGTCGCCACGGGCACGGGCGAGCGCCCTGGTGTGGCGCGCTCGATGCTGCGGCATTTCCTCAAGTACACGCTGACCCTGGGGCTCACGCTGGCCGTGCCCTTCCTGCTGCACCGCGTGCTCACGGCCCTGTTCGGCGAACGCGGCCTGCACAGCTCGATGACGGGCACCTTCGTGGTCTCCAACCAGGCCAGCGACACCGCCATCCGCAAGGCCGTGGCGCTGGAGCGCGGGCCCGGCTGGTTCCTCAAGGCCATGGTGGTGCTGGGCGCCTTGTCGGCCTTCAGTTTTGCGGTCATGGTGGGGATTGCCCTGTGGAAGCAAGGCGACGAGCCCGACAACCCGCACCGCGAGCAGGTCCGCCAGTTGGACAAGGCCGCACGCCCCGTGCTGCAACTGGTGGAGAACCACTACCGCGGCAGCGGCAGCTTCCCCGCCAGCGCGGCGGCCATCGGCCTCACGCAGGCAGGGCAGTTGCCGGCAGGCTTCAAGGCGCTGGCCATCGAGCCTGCCAATGGCGTCGTGCGCCTGACCATTGCCGATGGGGCGGGCGAGCCGCTTGCCGGCAAGCACCTGGTCTATATGCCCACGATGAAGAAGCGCAAGGGCCAGAGCGACCTGGGCAAATGGCAGTGCGGCAGCGACGACATCGCGCGCGAGAACCTGTCCTTCGGCTGCCGGCACGCGGTAGCGGGCGCCGCCAGATAGCCCGGCCGCGCGGCGCCGTCCCACGCCGGTGTCGAGCCGGCTCCTACGGCACACCGCGGCAGGGCGCGGTGTGATCGGGGCATGCCCTCGCCTGCTGCCTCCCCCCGCAAGACCCGCCCATCCCGCCCCCGCCTGCCCGGTGGCCTGCGCTATGTGAGCACGGCCATGCCGGGCCTCACGCGCGTGCGGCGCGGCAAAGCCTTCCGCTACCGCAGTCCCGATGGGCAGTGGGTGGTGGACCCGGATGAGGTGGCGCGCATCAACAAACTGGCCATCCCTCCGGCCTATACCAGCGTGTGGATCTGCCCGCTGCCCAACGGCCACCTGCAGGCCACGGGGCTGGACGCCCGGGGCCGGCTGCAGTACCGCTACCACCCCGAGTGGCGTGCGCAGCGCGATGAGAGCAAATTCGGCCGCATGCAGGCCTTTGGCCGCGCGCTGCCACGCATCCGTGCGCGGGTGGCGCGCGACCTCAAGGAAGGGGTCCGCGGCAAGGCCCTGGGCCGCACCGTGGTGCTGGCCACGCTGGTGCGCCTGCTGGACACCACCTTCGTGCGCGTGGGCAACGAAGAGTATGCGAGCAGCAACAACTCCTTCGGCCTGACCACGCTGCGCACCCGCCACGCCAAGCTGCACGGCAGCAAGCTCACGCTGAGCTTTCGCGGCACGAGCGGCGTGCCGCAACAGGCCGCGCTGGACGACCCGCGCGTGGCCCGCGTGGTGCGCCGCTGCCAGCAGCTGCCGGGGCAGGAGCTGTTCCAGTACCTGGGTGAGGACGGCCAGGCCCACACCGTGGGTTCGGGTGACGTGAACGACTACCTGGCCGAGATCACCGGTGCGGACAAGGCTGGCGACGACACGGCCGTGCGCTTCACCGCCAAGGACTTCCGCACCTGGCACGGCACGGTGCAGGCCCTGGAGCTCACGCGCCTGGCCTGCACCGGGCAGACCGGCGAGCCTGCCTACAGCGCCAAGCACATCCTGGCCGAGGTGGCGCGCCAGCTGGGCAACACCCCGGCTGTGTGCAAGAAGTCGTATGTGCACCCGGCCGTGCTGGAGCTGGGTTCGCGCCTGGCGTCCGATGCCGGGCCGGGCATGCAGTCGGTGTGGGAGCGCATCGGCGGCGCCGCATCCCCCCGGGGCTTGAGCGCGGCGGAACGCAGGCTCCTGGCCTTTTTGCACCGGCCCCGCGCCAAGGGCTGCTGAGGTCCTGTCGCCAATGTGCCCAGGCGGGCGCCCCCGCCCCGGGGCGCGCCGCTAAAATTGCTGCAGCGCGGCAAACGCCGGGCCTTTCTTTCGACTTGCCCCGAGAGCAGCCACCCACCATGCTGGATTCCCTGAGCCACGGCATCGACCGCAACCCGCAGCAGCGCCCCTTCCTCAGCCTGGAAGAGCGCGACGCCATCAACCGCGGCCGCTGGTTCGCGGCGCTCACGCCCTCGCTGCGGCACGACATCCTGCGCCTGGGCCGGGTCACGCGCTATGCGCACGGCAAGGTGATCGTCGAGCAGGGCAAGCTCGCGACCGACTGGTTCACCTGCGCCAGCGGGGCCATCCGTTTCCGGCGCACCACGCCCTCGGGCAAGCAGGTCACGCTGGCCTATGTGGAGCCGGGTATCTGGGTCGGCGAGGCCGAGGTGCTGCACCAGGGCGCCAACACCTACGATGCCCACGCGCACGGCCCCACCACGGTGCTCAGCGTGGCCGAGGCGGTGTTCCGCCAGCTGCTGCGCGAACACCCCTCGTTCGGCGAGGCGCTGCTCACCCTGCAGGCGCGGCGCATGCGCTACCTGTACTGGATGATGGAGGACATGGCCACCCTGCCCCTGCGCGCGCGGCTGGCCAAGCAGCTGTTGCACATGCTGCGCCGCTTCGGCGAGCGCGCCGCCGTGCCCGGCACGCGCGGCGCCATCGGCCTGTCGCTGGTGCAGGACGAACTGGCCCAACTGCTGGGCGGCTCGCGCCAGCGCATCAACATGGAACTCAAGTGGATGGAGCGCGAGGGCATCATCGGCATCCACCAGCGCGACATCGTGGTGCACAACCTGGCGCAGCTCGAAGCGCTGGCGCAGCAGGAGGCCTTGCCACCAGGCTGAGGCACCCGCGTTGCGCTATTGGAAGACCACCAGGCCCTGGTCTGCGATCACGACCGGGTAGTCGCCCACCGGCAGGTTTTTCACCTGCACGCTGTTCGTGCCCGCATTGTTGTTCACCACCACGCTGTTGTCCGTGAGCTGGTAGACGCCGCCGTCGAGCAGGTCGGCAAAGCGCGGGCGCAGCGTGCTGCTCTGCGCATAGCGCGGGAAGTGGAAGCCCGAGCAGGTGATGGTGATGGGCGCCGTGCCTGCGGTGGCCGTGGGCAGCTCGGTGGTCTTCTTCCACACCACCAGCATGTTGCGCACCACGCCCGCATCGTTGCGCGAGTACGCATGCACCGTGTGGCCATAGGGTGCCGTGCAGCCGGGGTTGGCGATGCGCTGCAGACGGTTGTCGAAGATCGCCGTCACGTTCTGGTAAGAGCCATAGGCGATCTTGCGGCCCTGCACGGTCTGGTCGCCGTTCTTCGGGCCCGATGCCGGATTGGGGTTGTACTGCCAGGTGCCCGTGCGCAGCAGCCCCTTGGTGTTCTTGGTCGAATCGTAGTGCAGGTCGACGATGGTGAAGATGTTGGTCTCGATGCCGCGCGCAAAGTCGCCCAGCATGCGGCGCAGCATGTACTTGGCCTGGTTCACCTCATCGAAGGCCGCGCCGCCGCACAGCGCAAAGTACTGGCACGCGGTGGAAGGCGCGCCGTTCTCGCCCTGGCGCAGCTTGAAGCCGCGGCCCTCGACCAGGGTCCTGAAAGCGTCGAACTTGGTCAGCTGCGACGGATAGGAGTCATAGTCCGGCAGCCCCCAGTAGGGGTGAAACGCCACCGACACATCGGCATTGGGCACGGTTGCGCCCTTGTTGTCGGCAAAGTAGTTCACCACCGATTGGGCGTACAGGTAACCCTCGGACGTGGCCCCGCCCAGCACGCCGGTGGTGAACGAGCCGATGGTGATCTTCGCACCCGGCTGGATGCTCTTGATCAGTTGCGCGGTCTGCACTGCCAATTGGGCGTAGTCGGCCGCGGGCACATGGCCGTCGGGCTCGTTCCAGATCTCCCAGTCGCTCACCTTCAGGGTGGGCTGGGTGTAGCGCGTCACCGTGGCGCGCACGAAATCCAGCCACTTCTGCCGCCCGGTGCCCGTGGGCAGTGCGCCGCCCAGGCCCTTGGTGCCGCAGTTGGTACAGCCCGCCTGCTCGTTGCCGTAGCCCAGGAACACGAAGGGCTTGACGCCCTGCACGCGCACGCCGTTGACGATGGTGTCGAGCTTGGCGAAGTCGTAGGTCGCGGGGCTGGTGATCACCGGCTCGATGAAGTGCCAGCCCGACTGGATGCGCACCTTGGAGGCGCCCAGCGGCCCCAGGTAGTCGCGCCAGTTTTCAAACGTGCTGAAGCCCCGGTCGGTGGTCTCGCCGCCGATGCCGAAGGGGCTGGTGATGCCGGCGGCCACCATGTCGGCCGTGCTGCGCGGCTTGATCTCGCCGATGAGGCCGAAGCCGGGCCCCGGTTGGGCGACGGCGGTGGTGGCGCAGGCGGCGATGGCGAGTGCTTGCGCGAAGGCTTTCAAGTTCCAAATCATTGTTGTCTCCTGTTTGTTTCTCTGTCTTGTGTCGGCTCGCAGGTGTGCGCAGCCATGGGTTGTGGTGGGAGGTGCTCAGGGGTGGGGTGAAGCTCCTTTCAAGTGGGAAGCCCGGCAAGCAGCCACGCAGGCGCGCTCTGGTAGACCACTGGCCGCAGAAAGCGCTCGCAGGCATGCAGCCCCACCGAGGTGAATGCTGGTTGCGTGGACGAAGGCCAGGGGCCGCCATGCTGCTGGGCACGCGTAACCGCGACCCCGGTGGGCACGCCGCCGAACAGCACGCGCCCGGCACGCGCCGTGGCCACGGCGACCAGCTGGCGGGCCAATGGTGAATCCGCCTCGGCACCCCAGAGCGTGGCGACCAGCGCGCCGGCCATCGATTCCAGAACCGGCGCCAGCCCGCTCGCGTCCTCACAGACCACGACCAGCACCGCGGGCCCGAAGACTTCGTGGCGCAGCGCTGCCTGGTGCGCCGGGTGCACGAAGTCCCTGGCCTGCACGGTGGCGAGCAGCGGGCCCATGTGCTCGGGTACGGGTTCCACCAGCACATGCACGCCGGCACTGCGGCGCAAGGCCTGCGCCGCAGCCAGGTAGCTTTGGGCAATGGCCGGTGTGAGCATGGGGTGCACGGGCGCAGCCGCCAGTTGCCGGGCCAGCTCACCGATGAAGCGGCGCGGCGCCTCGCCATCGGCCATCACCACCACACCGGGGCGCGTGCAGAACTGGCCCATGCCCAGGGCCACCGACGCCGCCAGTTGGGCCGCCAGGGCATCGGGCGACTGATCGGAGAAAGCCGCAGGCAACACCACCAGCGGATTGACCGAGCCCAGCTCGCCAAAGAAGGGAATGGGCACGGCCCGCTGCGCAGCCAGGGCCTGCAGCGCAAGCCCGCCACGCCGCGAGCCTGTGAACGCCACCGCCCGGATGTCGGGGTGCTGAACCAGCGCGGCGCCGTGCTCCACCGAAGCACCGTCCACCAGCCCCACCAGGCCGCTGGGCAGACGTTGCGCCTGCAGCACCTGCTGCACCCGGTGGAACACGGCGCGCGACAGGCGCAGGTGGGCGGGGTGGGCACGCACCACCACCGGGCAGCCGGCAGCCAGTGCCGACGCGGTGTCACCCCCCAGCACCGAAAACGCGAACGGAAAGTTGCTGGCCGCAAACATGGCCACCGGCCCCAGCGGGACCAGCACCCGCTGCATGTCCGGCCTGCCGCGCGGCGGCGGCCCGCCGATCGCAGTGTCGTGCTCCACCGCATGCAGGCCGCCGGCCAGCACGAGGTCCGCGAACGCGCGCAGCTGAAAGCAGGTGCGGTCCAGCTCGCCGTTCAACCGGGCGACTCCCAGGTGGGTCTCCTCATGCGCCAGCGCCACCAGGGGCTCGCGGTGCTCCTCGAGCACCTCTGCCAGCGCCTGCAGCAGCGCGGCCCGGGTTGGCGGGCAACTGGCCGCCCACACGGGTGCGGCCAGCGCCGCGTCGGCGGCAGGGTCAAGGGAAGAAAGGAGCGGTTCGCTGTGCATGGCGGGAAGCTGTAGAGAAAGGAACGGTCGGCAACAGCCAGCACGCGCACCCCGGGGAGATGCGAGCGCAAGGCGTTTAAGAACCTGTCCAAAGCCTTTTTGGAGCCGCAAAAAGACTTTGAACAGGTTCTAAGAAGGGCGCGGTGGCGCCCCGGGGGTCAGAAGTTGTGCTTGAGGCTCAGGTCGAACAGCGTGGTGCGCGTGAGCTTGTCCTGCTTGGCGCTGCCGATGTTGGCCAGGATGGAGGTGCGCTTGCTCAGGAAGTGCTCGTAGCCCACCGACAGCTTGGTGTTCGCGTTGCCCGGCCCCTGGGGGTCCAGGCGCGAAACCGCCAGCTTCACCAGGTGGGTGGACACGGGCACGCGCGCCGTCAGCGAGACATTGCTGCTCTCCACATTGTTGACCTTCGAACGCGCATACAGCAGGGCCGGGCGCACCACGCCGAAGTCGTAGGAGGCGGCTGCCATCCACATCTTCTGCTGGGAGGTGGTGCTGTCATAGGCCGTGCCCACGTACAGCGGACCGGAGGTGTACTCGATGTTGGCACCCGACGTGTTCGAGCGCGCGCCCTCGCCCGCGCTCCAGGCGATGTTGGTCGAAAAGCCGCCCCACGTGGCGCTGCGCAGGCCGATGGTATTGTCGCTGCGGATGCCGCTCACGGGCACGCCGTAGTTGGCCAGCAGGTGGCGCGGCCCGGGCGTGGCCACGGTGTCGAAGCCCCAGGGGTCGGCCTTGAGCGCCACCCAGAAGGCGGGGATGTACTCGCGCCCTGCATACACCGTGCCCCAGGCCTTGGGGGCGCCCGCATACACATAGGAGCGCGCCTCGAAGAAGGGGTTGTGGGCCAGGCCGGTGTCGGCGTCGAAGCGGTGCTCCATCTGGAAGCCGGCTTCCAAGCCACCGCCCAGGTCTTCCACTCCGCGAAACCCGATGCGACCGGCGGACCCCTGGCGCACCTGCCACATTTTGGCCGCGGGGCCCGAGGGGCTGATGCCGCCGTTGGTTGGCGTCGTGCCCGCATTCTGGTGGAACACGCCCAGGTCGACGCGGCCATAGATGGTCACGGACGACTGGGCCAGGGCCGGCAGGCAGGCGGCGGCCGCGCAGGCCAATGCGCACTGGCGGGCAAGGTGTTTCTTCTTCATGTCGCAAGTCTCCTCTGGGTTGTGAACCGGGCGTCTCTCCCGATGTTCTGGATTGTAGATTTTAGATTTTATAAAATCTGAAATGGAGTATATACTGGCAACATGGACGCACTCAACACCCCCACCTACATTCGTTTGCGCGACCAGTTGCGCAATGACATCGTCGAAGGCGTCTGGGCCCTGGGGGCCCACATCACGCTGACGGAGCTGGCCAAGCACTACCAGGTGAGCCAGAACCCGGTGCGCGAGGCGCTGCTGCAGCTGCAGGGCGAAGGCGTGGTGGCCATGCGCATGAACCGCGGCGCCGTGATCCCCACGGTGGACGCGCTCTACATCAACCAGCTCTACAAGATCCGCGGGGCCATCCAGTCCATGCTGGCGGCCGACGCAGCCACGGCGGCCAGGCCGGCCGACATCGACAGGCTGGTGGAGCTGGAAGCAATGCGCCAGGGCGCGGCCGACCGCTCGGACATCCCCGCCTGCGTGACCGCCAACCGCGACTTCCACCGCTACATGGACGGCATCTCGGGCAACCGCATGGCGGTGGAAATGCTGGAAGGCCGCTCAGCGCTGGTCGACGCCGTACGGCGCAGCAAGGGTTATGGCGACGCGCGGCTGGAGATGGTCACCGTGCAGCACGCGCAGATGATCGAAGCGCTGCGCACCAACGACCCCAAGACCGCGGCAGCCATCGCTTTCGAGCACGCCGAGATGTCACGCAAGGACTTGCTGGCCATGCTGCCCACCCCATAGCGCGCCTTAGCGCCCCCTTTTTCCCCGAAAACTGCAATGCTGCACTCCCTGCCAGACAGGGAGCGGGATTGCCTACGCCCAAAAAACTGAAGGAGACACCACCATGCAAGCCCGATACTCCCGCCGACTGGCCCTGCTCGCCCTGGCAGCACTGAGCGCACTGGCAGGCGCCAGCCCGGCGCAGGCCCAGAAATTTCCCGACAAGCCCATCACCCTGTACTTGGGCTTTGCGCCGGGCGGCAGCGCCGACACGGTGGCCCGTACCCTGGCCGAGGAAATGGGCAAGAACCTGGGCCAGCGTGTCATCGTGGACAACAAGGGCGGCGCCTCGGGCAACATCGCCACGCAGACCCTGCTCAACAACCCGGCGGACGGCTACTCGCTGGTGTTCGCGGCCATCCACTTCGCCACCAACCCCTGGATCGGCGGCGTGAAGTACGACCCGGCCAAGGACC
>NZ_JBKDTZ010000401.1:0-16747 GCF_046339755.1 Acidovorax sp.
GCGTGGGCGTGCCCACCTCCGCCGGCCGCTACAAGTGGGAAACCGCTGCCGGCGACGCCACCGAAGTGGCAGGCGAGTTCTCCCGCTTCAACGTGACCCCCGGCGGCACCAGCGCCCTCAACGACTGGCGCAATGAAGTCAACGGATTCGGCTACCTGGTCGAGATCGACCCCTACAACCCCGACAGCGTGGCCACCAAGCGCACGGCCATGGGCCGCTTCGCACACGAAGGCGCGGCCTACGGCAAGCCAGAAGCCGGCAAGCCGCTGGCGTTCTACAGCGGCGACGATTCGCGTTTCGAGTACATCTACCGCTTCGTGTCGGACGCCAACTGGGACCCTGCCGACGCACGCCGTACCGACCGCCTGGCCGTGGGCAACAAGTACCTGGACAAGGGCACGCTGTATGTTGCGCGCTTCAACGAAGACGGCACGGGCACCTGGCTGCCGCTGACCCTGGCCGCTGTGGGCAAGGACGGCACGCGCCTGGGCGACAAGTACAAGACCATCGAAGAGATCCTGATCAACACCCGCGCCGCGGCCGACTTCATGGGCGCCACGCCCATGGACCGCCCCGAGTGGACGGCCGTGCACCCGTCCAACGGCGATGTGTACGTGACGCTGACCAACAACACCAGCCGCAATGCCACCACGGGCGTGAACGCCGCCAATCCGCGCCTGAACAACGCCAACGGCCACATCGTGCGCTGGCACGACACGCCCAACGCGAACACCTTCAAGTGGGAGATCTATGTGTTCGGTTCGGACGCTGGTGCTGCTGCCGACACCAACCGCTCGGGCCTGACGGCGCTGAACCAGCTGGCCAGCCCCGATGGCCTGGCTTTCGACGACCGCGGCATCATGTGGATCCAGACCGACAACGGCATCGACGGCGGCCGCAACAACGCGGTGGCCCGTGCGACCAACGACCAGATGCTGGCCGTGATCCCCGGCGCCATGACCACCGACAGCAAGGGCACGGGCCCGGTCATCAATGCCCAGAACCAGGGCGACCTGCGCCGCTTCTTCGTGGGCCCGAACGAAGCCGAAATCACCGGCTTTGCCTACACGCCGGACTACAAGACCATCTTCCTGAACATCCAGCACCCGGTGAACTGGCCCGCCTATGGCACCAGCGACGCCACGGCGCTGCCTTCGGGTACCGTGCGTCCCCGCTCCTCCACCGTGGTGATCCAGAAGGCCGACGGCGGCCAGATCGGGGTGTAAGGCAAGCCAGCCAGGCCCGGCGCTCGCCCGGGCCAGGGCCTGCCCGAAGGCTGCCACGCTCCGGCGTGGCAGCCTTTTTTAATGGGCGTGCGCGCGCGGCTGGCTTCAGTAGTCGGAGCCGTAGGGCGAGGGGGCTGGCGCGCGCGGGCGCGGTGCGGGCGCTGCACCGGGCGATGCCGCGCCCCGGGGTTGCGAGGCCGTGCCCGCACCGGGCGCTTCGGGGTAGCCGTAGCCGCCGATCTGCCCGCCGCCATCCTTGCTGCCCTTGCGCCCGGCGATCTGCCAGGCCGTGCGCTGGTCCACGAGCCGGGCCAGGAACTCGAGCTCCTCGTCGGTGTGGTTGATGGCGCCGGCCGGCGTCAGCATGCGGCTGTTGCGCGGTGCGACCTCGGCCCAGAAGGCCTGGTGGTAGGAGGCGCGGCTCACGACGGACTCGCCGCCCCCCGCCGCGATGTCCACCGTGCCGTAGCAGTTGCAGAAGTAGCTGCGGAAATCCTGCTCGGGGAACACCTCGGCATACACCCCCGTGCCGCGGATGCCGGCCGTGGCCGTGGGCATGACCACCTGGCGCTCGCTGCCGCGTCCCCAGACGCTGGCGACGGCACCGGTCAGCAGGCGCAGCACCTTCACCGCCGTGGGGGTGTCGCCCTCGAGCGCCATGCGCGTGTTCTGGCGCACCATGAAGGCGTCGTTGCCGACGGTGAACACCACGCTGGAATCCGGGCCGGTTTCGATCCGGTCGCCGGCGCCGATGCTTTCACCTGCAGCCAGGGCCTGGCCGTTGCGGCGCACGTCACCACGCATCTCCACCACGTTGCGGTTCTGCTGGGCGTGCACCGCGCTGATGCCGCCGGCCGCCGTCCAGGCCGCCGCAGCCTGCAGCAGGCTGCGCCTCTGGTACCAGACGACTTCGTCCTCAGTGCGGCCCTGGAGCTGGTGCTGGCTGTTCGTCATGGGATTCTTCCGATGAAGGTTTGGCAGGCGGTTCGAAGCAGTCGCGGAACGTGAAGACGATGGAGGTGAAGAACATGGCCGCCAGCATCATGGCCGTGCCGACCATGACGCCGCTGGCGGCCGCGCCCAGGCCGGCCAGGGCAATCAGGCCCGAGGCCAGGGCCACCAGCACGCCGGCCAGGAGGAACACCCCCATCCAGCCCAGGCCGAACACGAAGAAGGCGCCGAAGTTGCGCACGCAGGCCACCAGGCTGAAGAACAGGGCCTTCACGGGAGGGATGCCATGCCAGTGCACCAGCCCCGGCGCATGCCAGAAGGTCAGCGACAGCGGCAGGTACAGCAGCATCGACAGCCACATGGCGGCCTGGAACGCGCCGTTTTCGGCCACTTCGCGCTTGAGCGGGGTGCCGCCCAGGTAGACACTGGCGAACAGGCCGCCATCGATCAGCGCCGACAGCCCCATGATGGAGAGAAAGCCCACGGCGTACAGGGCACCCAGCACCAGCATGTCGCGCAGGCGCTGCTGGCCGGTGCGAAACTCCACCAGCAGCACGGAGGGCGTGGGAAAGCGCCCCATCGTGGTCTCGGCCGCCGCCACCATCATGGCCAGCGTGGCCGAAGGCAGCAGGGCCAGTGCGATGACCGTGCCCACCAGGGGCACCAGGCTGGCCAGCGACATGGCGGCCATGGTCATGAAGAACAACGCCGCCAGCGCCATGGGTTGGCGCCAGAACGACCGGATGCCGAGCTGTACCCAGGTCATGCCGGTGCGGGCGGGGACGATGTTGAGTTTCATGGGGACAAAGGGCTGCTCAGGACAACGGCCCGTGTGCTCGGGCCTGGCAATGGGGTGGGGGAGACAATGCCGAATTTACCCCAGCCCACCCTGGCCGGGGTCGCATGGGGGCTTGCAAAAGCCCTCGCAGCGTGACATTCCTCGCGGAATGCCGGTCCATGGGACGATTGGGGAACGTTCAGCCCGCGTGCACCGGCTGGGCCACGCGAGAGCGCAGCACGCGCTCGAAGTGCGTCGGGTCGTGCGGTTTGAGCATGGAAGCCTCGCGCGGCAGGTAGAAGTCCCACAGCCGCGAGATCCAGAAACGCAGCGCCCCGGCGCGCAGCATGGCCGGCAGCAGTTCGCGCTCGGCCGCCGTGAGCGGGCGCACGGCCTGGTAGGCGTCCAGCATGCGCCGGGCGCGCTCGGGGTCGTGCGCTCCGGTGGGCAGGTCGATGCACCAGTCGTTCAGGCACACGGCCAGGTCGAACAGCCAGGTATCCACGCCGGCGAAATAGAAGTCGAAGAAGCCGGTGAGCTCCTCGCCGTCGAACATCACGTTGTCGCGGAACAGGTCGGCATGCACCGGCCCGGTGGGCAGCGCCGCATAGGCCGAGGAGGCGGCCACGTGGTTCTGGTAGGCCAGCTCCGAGCGCAGCAGCGCCGCCTGGCTGGCATCGATGTGCGGCAGCACCACGGGCACGGTCTCGTTCCACCAGGGCAGGCCGCGCAGGTTGGGCTGGTGGCGGTCGTAGTTGCGCCCGGCCAGGTGCATGCGCGCCAGCATGCTGCCCACCGCGGCGCAGTGCACCGGGCCGGGGGCGAGCTGGCTTTTGCCGCGCAGCTTGCTCACCACGGCGGCCGGCTTGCCGCACACCGTGTGCAGGATGTCGCCGTTCTTGTCGCCGCGCGGGTCGGGTACGGGCACGCCGCCGTGCGCCAGGTGCTTCATCAGGTGCAGGTAGAAGGGCAGTTGCTCGGCCGTGAGGCGCTCGAACAGCGTCAGCACGAACTCGCCCTGGTCGCTGGTCAGGAAGTAGTTGGTGTTCTCGATCCCGCCTTCGATGCCGCGCAGTGCGACCAGCTCGCCGAGGTTCAGGCGGCGCAGCAGTGCGCTCGCCTCTTCGTTGGAGACTTCAGTGAAAACGGCCATCGCAGAGCAGGGAAAGTGCGGGAAAAGGGGCGAAACAAGGGAGGGCGGCGCGCACCGCGCGCGGGTGCCAACCAGCGGGCGTCAGAACTTCAGCACGTTCCAGACCCGGGGGCCGGTGTTGGTCTCGGCACCGTTCAAGGCGCCAGTGCGGCCGCGTGCGCCATCGGGCGACTGCACTTCGTAGGCGGGCATGTTGCCGGTCTTGGGCTGCACGTTGATGCTCTGCGTCTGGCCGCCCACGCGCAGTTCGTCGACACGGCTGCCTGCGTCCTCGATCTGGATGCGTTCGGTGCGCTGGTTGGTGCGCCCGGACAGGGATTCAGGCGTGGTGAGCGCCTCGCCTTGCCGGGGGGCGCCCGCAGGGGAATTCTGGCCCGGAGTCTGGGCCAGTACGGGGCCGCAGGCCAGGGCCAGCAGCAGGGAGAGGTGAACAGCGCGCATGGCCCGATTGTAGAGCGCCCCGGGCACCGGTGGTGCAGGGGTGGTTTGGGGCTTTGGCCGTGCACAATGGCCCCCATGAGCAATAAAAAGACCCTGGTGCTGGTGGACGGCTCCAGCTACCTGTACCGCGCCTACCATGCCATGCCCGACCTGCGGGCCGTGCCGGGCGACCCCACGAGCGCGGCCACGGGCGCCATCCGCGGCATGATCAACATGATGCAGGCCCTGCGCAAGGAAGTGCACGCCGACTATGCCGCCTGCATCTTCGACGCCAGCGGCCCGACCTTCCGCGACGAGATCTACCCCGAGTACAAGGCGCAGCGCGCGCCCATGCCCGACGACCTGCGTGCCCAGATCGAACCCATCCACGATGTGGTGCGCATGCTGGGCTGGACGGTGCTGGCCATTCCCGGGGTGGAAGCCGACGACGTGATCGGCACCCTGGCGGTGACCGCCGCCACCCAGGGCATCGACGTGGTGGTCTCCAGCGGCGACAAGGACCTGTCGCAGCTGGTGGACGAGCACATCACTATCATCGACACCATGAACGGCAAGCGCCGCGACGTGGCCGGCGTGACCGCCGAGTTCGGCGTGCCCCCGCACCTGATGGTGGACTACCAGACCCTGGTGGGCGACGCCGTGGACAACGTGCCCGGTGTGCCCAAGGTGGGGCCCAAGACAGCCGCCAAGTGGCTCATGGAGTACGGCTCCCTGGCCGAACTGGTGGCACGCGCCGGCGAGATCAAGGGCGTGGCTGGCGAGAACCTGCGCAACACTTTGGACTGGCTGCCCACCGGGCGCAAGCTGGTGACCATCCGCACCGATTGCGATCTGGTCGAACACATCGTGGGGCTGCCTGCGCTCGATGCCATCGCGATCGGCGAGCAGCAGGTCGATGGTCTGCGCGAGTTCTATGAAAAATACGGCTTCAAGGGCCTGGCACGCTCGCTGGGCGCTGCGGCCGAGCCCGTCGCCGCCGATGCTCCCCCGGCGCCGCGCAAGAAGGCCGGCGACACGGATACGGCCGACCTGTTCGCCGAGCCATCGGCCGACGCAGAAGGCACACCGGCGGCCGCCGACAAGCCGGCGCGCAACGCGCGCTACGAGACCATCCTGACCTGGGACCAGTTCGACCGCTGGCTGGCCACGTTGCATGTGGCACCGCTGACGGCGCTCGATACCGAAACCACCTCGCTCGACGAGATGCGCGCCGAGATCGTGGGCATCAGCTTCAGCGTGGAGCCGGGCGCGGCCGCCTATGTGCCGCTGCGCCACGAGGGGCCCGATGCCCCCGCACAGCTGCCACTGGACGAGGTGCTGGCGCGCCTCAAGCCCTGGCTCGAAGACCCACGCCACGCCAAGCTGGGCCAGCACATCAAGTACGACCGCCACGTGTTCGCCAACCATGGCATCGAAGTGCAGGGCTATGCGCACGACACCATGTTGCAGAGCTACGTGCTCGAAGTGCACAAGCCCCATGGCCTGGCCAGCCTGGCCGACCGGCACCTGGGACGCAGTGGCATCAGCTACGAAGACCTGTGCGGCAAGGGCGCGCACCAGATCCCATTTGCCCAGGTGGACGTGGCCAAGGCCGCCGAATACTCGTGCGAAGACTCCGACCAGACCCTGGACGTGCACAAGGCCCTGTGGCCGCTGCTCGAAGCCAACGAGAAGCTGCGCTTCATCTACGACCTGGAGATGGCCAGCAGCGAAGCGCTGTACCGCATCGAGCGCAATGGCGTGCTGATCGACGCACCCACCCTGGCCAACCAGAGCCATGAACTGGGCCAGCGCATCCTGCAGCTCGAAACCGAGGCCTACGAGATCGCGGGCCAGCCCTTCAACCTGAGCAGCCCCAAGCAGCTTGGCGAGATCTTCTTCGACAAGCTGGGCATGCCCGTGGTCAAGAAGACCGCCACCGGCGCGCGCAGCACCGACGAAGAGGTGCTCGAAAAGCTGGCCGAAGACTACCCGCTGCCGGCCAAGCTGCTGGAGCACCGCGGTCTGGTCAAGCTCAAGGGCACCTACACCGACAAGCTGGCCCAGCTGGCGTTGCCGCGCACGGGCCGGGTGCACACCCACTATGCGCAGGCGGTGGCCGTCACCGGGCGCCTGTCGAGCAACGACCCCAACCTGCAGAACATCCCCATCCGCACACCCGAAGGCCGGCGTGTGCGCGAGGCCTTCGTCGCACCCGCAGGCAGCGTGATCGCCAGCGCCGACTACTCGCAGATCGAACTGCGCATCATGGCCCACATCAGCGGTGACCATTCGTTGCTGCATGCCTTCCATGCAGGGCTGGACGTGCACCGCGCCACCGCGGCCGAGGTCTTCGGCGTGGCGGTGGACCAGGTCACCAGCGAGCAGCGCCGCTATGCCAAGGTCATCAACTTCGGCCTGATCTACGGCATGAGCAGCTTTGGGCTGGCCAAGAACCTGGGCATCGAGACCAAGGCCGCGGCCGCCTACATCGACAAGTACTTCCAGCGCTACCCTGGCGTCAAGCAGTACATGGACGAGACCAAGGCCGCCGCCAAGTCCATGGGCTATGTGGAAACCGTGTTCGGCCGCCGCCTGTACCTGCCCGAGATCAACTCGCCCAACGGCCCGCGCCGCAGCGGTGCCGAGCGCGCCGCCATCAACGCCCCCATGCAGGGCACGGCGGCCGACCTGATCAAGCTGGCCATGGTGGCGGTGCAGAAGGAACTCGACGCGCACAAGCCCCAGATCAAGATGATCATGCAGGTGCACGACGAACTGGTGTTCGAGCTGCCCGAGGGCGAGGTGGACTGGCTGCGCAGCCATGTTCCGCGCCTGATGGCAGAAGTGGCGGCGCTCAAGGTGCCGCTGCTGGCCGAGGTGGGTGTCGGCCCCAACTGGGACAAGGCACATTGAAGGGCCGTGGCGCTGGCGCGTTCGTTGCAAGGTAGATCAGCATGCGCCTGCGCCATATCGAAGTTTTTAACGCGGTGATGCTCACCGGCAGCGTCAGCGCTGCCGCGCGGCTCATCAATGTCACCCAGCCAGCGGTGAGCCGTATCCTCGCGCACGCCGAGCTGCAGCTCGGCTTCGCGCTGTTCCACCGCCTCAAGGGGCGGCTGGTGCCGACCACCGAGGCGCAGACCCTGTACCCGCACATCGAGCGCCTGTTCACCCAGCTCGACGATGTGCAGCGCCTGGCTGCCAGCCTCAAGGGCGATCGGCGCGAGGGCGAGCTGCACATCCTGAGCGTGCTGGCACTGAGCTACGAGGTGCTGCCACGTGCGCTGCGCAGCTTTCGCGCACTGCACCCGGACGTGGGCATCACCATCGAGGCGCTGCACTCGCCGCAGATCGTCTCGGCCCTGGTGCTGCAGGAGGCGGACGTGGGCTTCGTCTTCAGCTCCATCGCCCACCCCTCGCTGAGCCAGGAGCACATCGCCGATGGCTACATGGTCTGCGTGGCACCCAAAGGCATGCTGAACCCGGCGCTGGTGCAGGCGGGCAGCGTGCACCTGACGGACCTGGCGGACACGCCGGTGGTGCGCCTGGACGCGCGCGACCCCATCGGCACGGTGGTCAGCCACGCCTGCCGCGAGGCCGGTGTGGGCCTGCGCACGGCCATCACGGTGCAGACCTACCATGCTGCGCTGGCTCTGGCGCGCCATGGCCATGCCGTAGCGCTGGTGGATGCCTGCACGGCCGCCTCGGCCGACCGCAGCCAGGTGGACGTGCTGGCGCTGGCGCCGCACATCCCCGTGCCCATCCAGTCGCTGCGCACCGTCAACCGACCCGCTTCGCTGCTGGCCAGCGCCATGGCCGCCTGCATGCGCCAGGCCGTGGCCGAGACCATGGGCACCGCAGGCCTGCCCGGCCCTGCACCCTGAAGGGTTGTCAGCGCGCCAGCAGTTGGGCGACCTGTGCCGCCGTGCCGAAAGCCAGGGTGAAGCCCAGCGCACCGTGCCCGGTGTTGAGCACCAGATTGTCCGGCGCACCCGCGCGGTGGCCCACCACCGGCAGCCCGGTGGGGGTGGCCGGGCGCATGCCGGTCCAGGGCCGGGTGGCCGCGAAGTCGCTGCAGCGCGGGAACAGGGTGCGTGTGGCATCGCACAGGCTCTGGATGCGCTCGGGGGGGATGCGCGTGTCGTTTCCCACCAGCTCTGCCATGCCGGCCACGCGCAGGCGCTGGCCGATGCGCGCAAACACCACCTTGCGCGCCGCGTCGGTCACGCTCACACGCGGCGCCGCACCGGGTGCATCAATGGTATCGAGCGTGATGCTGTAGCCCTTGAGCGGATAGACCGGCAGGTACAGGCCCAACTGGCGGGCCAGGCCGTGGCTGGCGCTGCCCAGGGCCAGCACGAAATGCTCGGCCTCCACGTTCCCCTGGCTGGTGCGCACCGCGTGGATGCGGCCCTGTCTGGTGGCAAAGCCCTGGATCTCGGTGCCCAGCAGAAAGCGCACACCGCGGGCGGCGAGCAGGGCTTGCAGGCCTTGGCATACCTGCAGGCAGTCGGCCGCGCATTCGCTCTCGGTGTGGATGGCCCCGGCAATCCGGCCCTGGTAGTGGGCAAGGGCCGGCTCCAGCGCCATGCAGCGGTCGGCATCCACGGCCTCCTGCGCGCAGCCCAAGGCGCGCTGCAGTTCCATCTGCCGCTGGGCGGAGGCAAAGGCATCGGCGCTGCTGTACAGCACCAGCTTGCCAGTGGCCGAGAAATCGCAGGCCAGCCGCTCGGCCTGCAGCATGGCGTCGAAATGCCTGCGGCTCATTGCCGCCAGGCCCAGCAGCTCGGCCGTGCTGCGCGCCGAGGTATTCCGGTTGCAGGCCGCCAGGAACTGCAGGCCCCAGCGCCACTGGTGCAGGTCCCACTGCGGGCGCAGTGACAGAGGGGAGTCGGCCGCGAACAGCAGGCTGGGCAGCTGCCGCCAGATGCCCGCGTCGGCCAGGGGCTGCACATAGCTGTAGCTCAGTTGCCCGCCGTTGCCGCCGCTGGCCCCTTCGCCGGGCGCGCTCCGGTCGATCACGGTGACCTCCATGCCACGCTGGTGCAGCGCATACGCAGTGGCCAGTCCCACGATGCCTGCACCCAATACACAAACCTGCATGCTCTTTGCTTTGGTTGATTGCTCTGGCGGCCACTGTAGAAGCCCGCGCCGGTTTTGAACAATGCCGATGCGCACGGGGGCCATGACGGCAGGTTATGGGGCGGGTATGCCCCAGGCATAACTTTCCGACATGGCCTCCCCGGTGAAATGAATTGTTCAAAGCGGCGGCAAATTTCTACAGTGCGTTCACGCCTTGCCTTTTTCTTTCTCATTCACCTCCTCACGAAGGGATTTCCATGCGACTGTCCGCCACCACCCGTGCCGCCCTGCTGGCCACCGGCCTCCTGGCCTGTTCCATCGCCAGTGCCGACACGCTCAAGAAGATCGCCGACACCGGCAAGATCACGCTGGCCTACCGCGACTCGTCCGTCCCCTTCAGCTACCTGGCGGGCCCCGGCCAGCCTGTGGGCTTTGCGGTGGACATTTCCAATGCGGTGGCCGATGCGGTCAAGAAGCGGTTGAACAACCCCGCGATCAAGGTCGAGCTGCAGCCCGTCACCTCGCTCAACCGCATCCCCCTGGTGCAGAACGGTACGGTGGACCTGGAATGCGGCTCCACCACCAACAACAGCGTGCGCGGCAAGGATGTGCAGTTCGCCACCAACTACTTCTATACCGGCACTCGCCTCTTGACCAAGAAGACCTCGGGCATCAAGAACTTCAGCGACCTGGCCAAGCGCAAGATCTCCACCACCTCGGGCACCACCAACGCCCAGGTGGTGCGCAAGTACGACCGCGACAACAAGCTCGACATGGAGATCCTGATGGGCAAGGACCACGAGGATTCGCTGCTGCTGGTGGACACCGGCCGGGCCGATGCCTTTGCCATGGACGACATCCTGCTCTACGGCCTGATGGCCAATGCGCGCAACCCGGCCGAATGGGACGTGGTGGGCGATGCGCTGCAGGTCGAGCCCTACGCCTGCATGCTGCGCAAGGACGACCCGCAGTTCCAGGCCCTGGTCAACGGTGTCATCGGCGGCATGATGAAGTCCGGCGAGTTCGAGAAGCTCTACACCAAGTGGTTCATGTCGCCGATTGCACCGCGCGGCCAGAGCCTCAAGCTGCCCATGGGCAAGGAGCTGCGCGACAACCTGTCGGCCCAGAGCGACAAGCCGGCCGTCTGAAGGGAGCCACCGAGCATGTTGTCGGCACGCCATCGCCCCGCCACGCAGACGGTGGGCATCCTGGGCGGCATGGGGCCCGCGGCGGGCGCGGACTTCGCGCGCCTGTTCGTGCAGGCCTGCGGCGAGCGCATGGCGCAGCTGGGCATCCCCGTGCACGACCAGGCCTATCCTGAGCACTGGCTGGCGCAGGTGCCCATTCCCGACCGCACGGCCGCACTGGGCGATACCCGCCCGGGTGCGCACCAGCCGGCCGAACCCATGCTGCAGGCCACCGGCCGCCTGGCTGCGCTGGGGGCCCGTGCGGTTGCCATCGCCTGCAACACGGCCCATGCCTGGCATGGGCTGTTGCAGCAGCGCTTTCCCCAACTGGTGGTGCTGCATGGCGTGCAGGAGGTGGTGGCTGGCCTTGCGGCACACCAGGTGCGCAGCGTGGGTCTGCTGGCCACGCGCGGTGCCTATGACGCGGGACTGTACCAGGGCGAGCTCGGGCGTGCAGGCATCGCGTGCCACCTGCCCACCGATGCCGAGCGCGAACGGCTGATGCAAGGCATTTACGACGGCGTGAAGGCCGGCGACTATGCGCTCGCGCGGGATCGCTTCGAGTCGGTCGCACTCGCTCTGCAGCAGCGCCACGGCATCGCTACCCTCGTCATGGGCTGCACGGAGATCCCCCTGGCGCTGTCCGAAGGGCCTGCACTGCCGGGCATGGTGCTGGTCAACCCGTCGGCCGTGCTGGCAGCGGCACTGGCGCGGCAGGCCTACGTGGACGCCTTGCCCGGCGGTTGAGCCCAGGCGGCTGCCCGGGCATGCCCATTGCCCGCTGCTGCCTTTGGGAGCGCTCTGGCAGTGTTCCTCTAAACCCCCTAGACTGCGCGCTCGCCTTGTTCCCTTTTCTCCTGGAGATCAACGATGCTGAGCGACGACCACCGACTGGATACCGAGGCCCTGGTGCCCGGCCGCACCACCGAAGCCGGCGCCACGCGCCGCCTGGCCCTGCAGACGGCCCTGGGCCTGGGCTATGCCGCCGCGGCCACGCCGCTGATGGCGCAGACGGCCATCGCCACTCCGGCCGACGGCCTGACCGCCGGCGAGGTCAGCTTCACCGTGGGCGGCTTCAAGGTGCCGGCCTACCGCGCAGCGCCGGAAGGCAAGACCAACCTGCCCGTTGTGCTGGTGATCCAGGAGATCTTCGGTGTGCACGAATACATCGCCGACACCTGACGCCGCTTCGCCAAGGCCGGCTACCTGGCCATCGCCCCGCAGCTCTATGCGCGCCAGGGCGACCCTTCCAAGTACACCGAGGCCGCCAAGATCACCGCCGAAATCGTCTCCAAGGTGCCCGACGCCCCGGTGATGGCCGACCTCGACGCCGCCGTGGCCTGGGCCACCGCCAATGGCGGTGACGCCGCGCGCATCGGCATCACCGGCGTTTGCTGGGGTGGCCGCATCACCTGGCTGTATGCGGCGCACGGCCCGGTCAAGGCCGGCGTGGCCTGGTACGGCCGCCTCGTGGGCCAGGCCAGCGACCTCACGCCCAAGCACCCGGTGGAGATCGCCCCCATCCTCAAGGCGCCGGTGCTGGGCCTGTACGGTGAAAAAGACACCGGCATCCCCCTTGACACGGTTGATAAGATGAAAACTGCCCTGGCCGGTGGCACCGCCGCCGCCAAGGCTTCGGAATTCGTGGTGTACCCCGATGCGCCGCACGCGTTCCATGCCGACTACCGCCCCAGCTATCGCAAGGAAGCGGCCGATGATGGCTGGAAGCGTGCGCTGGCCTGGTTCAAGGCGAACGGCGTCGTCTGACCGAGCGCTCTCCTACAATCAGCCGCCCCTGCCTTCAGGGGCGGCTTTTTTCACGCCGATGCAGGCCGGCCCCCGAAAGGGCTGGCCTTGCGCCGGACCGAGCCCGTGGTGCCCCCCGATTGACATAAGAACCCATACCTATCGCTCAATGGACGGTCACATACAGCTATGACTCTGATAGCAATCATCCTCGCCACCCTGGCTGCCGGGATCGGCAGCGTGTGGCTGGCCGCGCTGCTGATGCGCCTGGGCCTTGGCGGGCGTTCCGACAGCGTGGGCCCCCAGCACCTCCTGAGCCTGGCGGCCGGCGCTTTGCTGGCCACCGCCTTCATGCACCTCTTGCCCGAGGCCTTTGAGAGCCAGGCCGGTGCGCACGACCTGTTTGCCACGCTGCTGATCGGCGTGGTGTTCTTCTTTCTGCTCGACAAGGCCGAGCTCTGGCACCATGGGCATGAGCACAGCCACGCGGCGCCCGCCACGGAGCACGACCACGACCATGCAGGCCACGATCATGGGCATGGTCACCACCACCATCACCATGGCGCTCCCCGCGCCGGCGGCTGGGCCGTGCTCACGGGCGACAGCGTGCACTGTTTCGGTGATGGCATCCTGATCGCGTCGGCCTTCATGGCCGATATCCGGCTGGGCATGATCGCTGCCGTGTCGGTGCTGGCGCACGAAGTGCCGCACCACATGGGCGACCTGGTGGTGCTGCGCCAGACCAGCCCCAACCGGCGCATGGCCCTGGTCAAGGTGTCGCTGGCGGGGGCCGTCACGGCGCTGGGCGGCATCGTGGGCTATTTCCTCGTGGGGCAGCTGCAGGACCTGCTGCCGTACTTCCTGGCCGTGGCATCGAGCAGTTTTGTCTACGTCGCCCTGGCCGACCTGATTCCCCAGCTGCAAAAGCGCCTCTCCGCGCGCGAGACCGTGGCCCAGGTCGCCTGGCTGATCGCCGGCATGGTGATCGTCACCTTGGTCAGCGGCGCGGCCCATGGGCATTAGGGCCTGTTAACACCAATTTCGGGGATCGCGTTGCCCGAAATTGGTGTGAACAGGCCCTAGCGCGCCAGCTCCTCGCGCACGGCGGCCACCTGCCGGCGCGAGACGGTGAGCAGCTCCGTCATGCCCTGCAGGCGCACGGCCCAGCCGTCGCCTTCCTCCGGGTCGTAGTGCTTCTCCAGCGCGCGCACGGCGCGCCGGGCCACCAGGGCATTGCGGTGGATGCGCAAAAAGCGCGTGGGGTAGCGGGCCTCCAGCTCGCTCAGGGCGCCGTCCATGATGTAGCTGCGCGTGGCGGTGCGCACCGTCACGTACTTCTGCTCGGCCTTGAAATACAGCACCTCGGCCAGCGGCAGGCGCTCGGTGCGGCCCCGGTCCTGGATCACCAGGGCCTCGCCATCGGCGGCCGAAGGGGCTGCCGGGGTGTGGGTGGGGCGGGTGGTGCGCTGCACCTTGGCCAGGGCCTGCTGCAGGCGTTCGCGCCGCACCGGCTTGGTGAGGTAGTCCACGGCATCGAGCTCGAAGGCATTCACCGCATGGTCGGCATGGGCCGTCACGAAAACCACGGCCGGCGGGCGCGCCAGGGCCTGCAGCGCATGCGCCAGGCCCAGGCCATCCTGGCCGGGCATGTGGATGTCGAGCAGCACCACGTCGAAGGCGCTGCCGCCGGTGGGGCCGAGCAGGGCCATGGCCTCGCCGGCATTGCCGGCCTCGGACACCGTGGTGTGCAGGGTGTCGGCGCAGTCGCCCAACAGGGTGCGCAGGCGGCTGCGAGCCAGGGCTTCGTCGTCAACGATCAGGATGTTCATGGCGCGGCATTGCGGGTTGGGGCGGAGGAGGGGGATGGCGACGCGGACGGCGCGGCCGGCCGTCCAGGGCTGCGGGGGCGGCTGGCCACGCGGGCCGGCCGATCCTGCACGGGCAGGGTGATGCGCACCTGGTACAGGCCGTCGAGCACGCCGGCCGTGAATTCGCCCTGCACGTCGTGCAGCAGGGCCAGGCGCGCGCGCACGTTGGCCAGGGCGATGCCGTGGCCGCGCGGCACGTCGTGGTAGCGGATGTCGGTAGCGGGCAGGGTGTTGGTGATGCGCACCACCACGCGGTTGCCGCGCAGCTCGGTCATCACCTTGAGCTTGCCGCCCCGCGGGCTGGGCTCCACGCCATGCTTGACCGCGTTTTCCACCAGCGGCTGCAGCAGCAGGGGCGGCAGGCGGGCGCTGTCGGTGCGCGGGTCCAGGCTCCACTGCACCTGCAGGCGCTTGCCGAAGCGCACCTCCTCGATGCCCAGGTAGCGGCGCGCGAGGGTGATTTCCTCGCCCAGCGTGGTCGACTCTCCCTGCTCGACGAGCGCCACGCGGAACAGGTCGCTCAGGTCTTCAAGCAGTGACTCGGCCTTGGCGGGCTCCTTGCGCACCAGCGCGATGGCGCTGTTGAGGGTGTTGAACAGAAAGTGCGGGCGGATGCGCGACTGCAACTCGGTCAGGCGTGCCGTGGTGGCCGCCGGCGTGCGGCCCCGCGCGCGCAGCACCAGGGCTGCGACCAGCAGGGCCGAGAGCAGGGCGCCGGTGGCGGCGCTGGCCAGCCAGGGCGAGCGTTCGGCCACGCCGGCCAGCGTGAGCATGGCGCAGGCGTACAGCCCCGCCAGCGCACCGAGCGTCACGCCGGCCGCGTACTGCTGGCCGGTGCCCAGGCCCTGCAGCACGGTCTTCAGGCTGCAGGCGGTGATCAGCCAGGCCAGGGTGGCCGGCAGGGCGCCGCCCGTCACCAGGGCCACGCTGGCCAGCCATTCGGTAGGGTCACGGGCGCCGAACAGGGTTCCCACGCCCACCACCACCTCGACGAACAGCACAGCCCGCAGCACCACGCCGACCTGGCAGGCGTCGAACACCAGCGCCCTTCCGGCAGCGGGTGGGCCGCTGCGCGAAGGGCCTCTGGGCGTGCCCGATTCGGCCTCGGGAGGCTGGGTCGATAAAATTTGCGTGTTTTGCATTGCGGCATCCGGATGTTCCGGGTGTCAGAACTACCGGATTATTGCCCTCCCATGTCCAACAGCCAAGCCAACAGTGCGCCGTCCGCGCCCTCCCACAACCAGCTCGACACCCAGGCCCAGGCCTGGTCGGCGCTTTTGTCGGAGCCCATGAGCGACCTGGTCAAGCGCTACACCTCCAGCGTGTTCTTCGACAAGCGCCTGTGGCAGGCCGACATCGCCGGCAGCCTGGCGCATGCCGAGATGCTGGCCGCGCAGGGCATCATCAGCGCCAACGACCACACCGACATCCAGCGCGGGATGGCGCAGATCGCCTCGGAGATCGAGTCCGGCGGCTTTGAATGGAAGCTCGACCTCGAGGACGTGCACCTGAACATCGAGGCGCGCCTGACCCAACTGGTGGGCGATGCCGGCAAGCGCCTGCACACCGGCCGCAGCCGCAACGACCAGGTGGCCACCGACGTGCGCCTGTGGCTGCGCGGCGAGATCGACCTGATCGCCGACCTGCTCAAGGAGCTGCAGGTGTCGCTGGTGGACGTGGCCGAGCAAAACGTGGAAGTCATCCTTCCGGGCTTCACCCACCTGCAGGTGGCCCAGCCCGTGAGCTTTGGCCACCACATGCTGGCCTACGTGGAAATGTTCGCCCGCGACGCCGAGCGCATGGCCGACGTGCGCCGCCGCGTCAACGTGCTGCCCCTGGGCTCCGCCGCCCTGGCCGGCACCACCTACCCGCTGGACCGCGAGCGCGTGGCGCGTACCCTGGGCATGGAAGGCGTCTGCCAGAACAGCCTGGACGCCGTGAGCGACCGCGACTTCGCCATCGAGTTCACCGCGGCAGCCAGCCTGTGCATGGTGCACGTGAGCCGCCTGAGCGAAGAGCTCATCATCTGGATGAGCCAGAACTTCGGTTTCATCCGCATCGCCGACCGCTTCACCACCGGCAGCTCCATCATGCCGCAGAAGAAGAACCCCGATGTGCCGGAGCTCGCGCGCGGCAAGACCGGCCGTGTGGTCGGCCACCTGATGGGCCTGATCACCCTCATGAAGGGCCAACCCCTGGCCTACAACAAGGACAACCAGGAAGACAAGGAACCGCTGTTCGACACCGTGGACACGCTCAAGGACACGCTGCGCATCTTCGCCGAGATGGTCGGTGGCCAGCTGAACCCCGCCACGGGCAAGAAGGAGGGCGGC
>NZ_JBKDTZ010000402.1:0-21136 GCF_046339755.1 Acidovorax sp.
GGGGTCAATTTGTTGTGCGGCATTGCCGTTCGTGCCGCAGCCAGAAGCCCCCGGAGCCGCAACCAGGGTCGAGGAGTCGTCCCAGATGGTGACGCCGTGGAAGTCGACCAATCTCTCCTCAGGGAGCCTTGATTGATGGAGGCGTGGTCTTTTGCGAGTCCTCAGCCTGCACGACTTGCTGCGTTGGGGTGGCAGGCTTTGCCGTCTCTGGTGCGAACGGCTTGATGACAGCCGTTACCACCGCCGCGACTCCAACCAGGACAAACCCGATACTGCGAACAAGCGCGGGCCGCTGCTGCACCTTGTGGCCTTCCAGCATGATCTCGGGAGGTGCTCCCGCATCCACGTAGGGTTGCAG
Organism: Acidovorax sp.; assembly: GCF_046339755.1. GTDB lineage: Bacteria > Pseudomonadota > Gammaproteobacteria > Burkholderiales > Burkholderiaceae_C > Acidovorax. The sequence continues at coordinate 359 of NZ_JBKDTZ010000402.1, forward strand.
AGGGGAGGGCTTGTAAGCGGGTTTGCGAGGTAGGTTGGTGGCCATGGGTGGACTCCTTGGCCAAAATTCTAGGTCGTAAGTAAGTTGATTCCTTTCCGCTACGGGGCAGAACAGGCTATTACGAATTTCGCGGGCGTCATTCCCAGGTGAACAATTGCGGATTGGCCATCGGGGGCATGGCCTCCGCCGCCTCCCGTTGCCTAGCGGTTCTTGACTGCAGCTTCGCTTGCGTGGTGATGGGGGTAGCTGTCACCCAGTCATAGACCTTCTTCATTTGGCCTTGCTGGTATTTCTGCTTTGAATAATCAGGGACGAACACATCCACGGTGTCAACGCGGTAGCGCTGACCATCCTTTAACGCCAAGTGGTCAAAGGTGCTTTTTGGTGGAATACGCCATTCCTCAGACCTCCCACCTGCGAATAGCGTGTAGTAAACGGTTCTTGCGGTCTTGCGCGTAACGATGATGTCTAGAGTTCTTGCCATTTTATTTCTCCTAGAGCGGGGTTGTTTGTCGCTCCAGGTATTTACGGCAAAAGTCAAATAATCACCTGATAGCAGGGAAAAACCTTCATTTTCAGTTCGTAAAAAAGCCCCATCACACCGGGGCTTAGTGGGGGCAAGTGTTCAACCCCCGTCAGCACATTCACTTAATCTTTAGGAGATCTGGAGATTTACCGACAAGCGAGTATGGGAGATTGCGCTGCTCGCTTGCCGACCCCACATGTGCAATGCAGGGCATGTCTAGTCAGCGCAAAGTATTTATTCCGTGTAGCCGCGAGCTTTCATGCACATCAGTGTCAGTTCGTGGAACCGTTGATTGCTCTGCAGCAAGCTTTCCAGTTCAGGGCCAACGGCACTTCGATAACCGGTTCCAGGGGAGTGAACCTGGCTGTGTTTCTTTGCCTCGTATTCGCATTCCAAAAGGTCTTTAGTAAAGCTTTGGGTGGTAACGCCTTCTTTGGTTAAAAGGACTTTGGGTTGTGTTGCGCAACCGGTCAAAAGCGCGAGCGCAATGCAAATAAGGTATTTCATAGGTCTTCGGGTGTTTGTGGATCTAGAGGGTAATGCCGAGATGCCGTGTTAGCAATAAAGGATTACTTAGCCGCTCGCGCGGCCAAAAATCGCCGCTGTAACTCACCAGCAATCTGCGAAACCAAGTACCTCTGACTTCACCCAGAACTCGCTTTCGAGAAATCGCGATGCGCGACCGGAGCCACCGTCAGGTGGTGACAGCGCGTGAGCCCTCGATACCTGGGGAGCAGCGCGAGCCCAGGTATCGAGCGACGTAAGGAGCAGGTGTTTCGCGAGGAATCGCGGTGAATTGCGAAGCATAGATTTGCGCAAAGCGCTAGCAAGATAGCGGAACACCTATTTGTAAAGCATTTGGTATCGCATCAGACACTAAAGTGTCAGAGTCAACACATCGTTCGCTTCCGCGTACTCCGTGTTGACCAACGAACAACAAATGATTTAAAAATCAAAGGTATTCCTTAATCCTCTTCCCCATGGCAGAAACGAAAACTCATTTCAGGGAAGTTCGCCACAAACACATCCTCTTCTGCGGGTAGCTCTTGCTGTAGCCCGTTCAGTGATCTACTTGGATGCTCGGAAGCCCGGTAGTTCGTGTTGCACTGTGGATCGCTCCACACTTTGCCCAGGCCACTGACTGCCCCTGGGTTGCGCGATGCATTGCTGCATCTTGTATGTCAAACAGTCGCGTAGTTCGCTGCTTCATACTTCTGGCTGTCCTGCGATCAGGATCACGTAAAGCAACGATCAAGGGGGAAAAATGAAACCCCGTAATGGATCAAGCATTACGGGGTTTCGGGTGCTGTTTGTATGTATCTGAACCTACACACAGCGAAAACTTTGTCGCGCAATCTTGATCATTGCTTCTTCAAATCTATTTAGCTTCCGGTCTTTCCAGGGGCTGAACAGCGGGGTAAGTACAGGGATGAAAAACTCCTACTCCAAACCCTGCCCAGGTGGCAACGCTTTGCCACCCCACGCCAGTTATGGTGACACCTTCTTCCACCTTGGCGAAGGCCAGCTGTACCACTTCAATGCCGGATGGAAGCCAACGGGCCCTCATCAAGGCCCATCACTGCCAACGCACGGCATGCAGGCCGGGGACTGGTTTCTCTGCACTTCAGATCAGAAGCTGTATAGGTTCGACGGGGCAGCATGGACACGGCCTTGGGAACTTGTTGTTTGAAACAACAACTTCAGGCGGTTCCCGCGATGCCGTGAGCCACGCGCGTGAACACTGCGGTGCTGTACGCCTGGGTAGGGTGGATGATGTCGCCCGTGACATTGCCCCAGTCCGTGACTGGAACCAGAGAGCGCACATCGATCATCGGGTAGCCCTCATGCAGGCACGTTTGCTTCAGCATCTCGTTCGCGGATGCGATCTTTGCGACGGTGCGCAAGTTTTCCGAGGCGTAGAAATCCGGCTCACCTAGGTTGTCCCAAGTGTGCGAGGCCGAGGCATTGATTTCGGCGACACCAACGAATGCGAAGTGCTTGCCTGCTGCTTGGCACATCGTCGCCGCCTGTTTGACTGAGTTGGCAATGATCGGCAAGTTTGAATGGTCGATGCCACCCAGGCAGAACAGGATTGCGCCCGCGTCGGTGGTCGTGAGCAGGTTGGCAAACGTCACACCTCCAGGCAAGCCCGCTGCTTCGCGCCTTGCCGGATCAGAGGAGAAAAACGCCTCCCAGCTTGCACCACCCCTGGAGTAGTCGTAGCAGAAGTCGAAGACGTCTTGGTTGTCGTTGAGCGTGGTCGCTGGTGGTGTGGCGAGGCGCGTGACGCTGGGGTCCAAGGGGTCGCTCATCGCGCCATACGCGCCTGAGTCGCCGAAGAGAATTGCTTTGATTGCGGTCATTGGGGTTCCTTTGTTGTTATTGGCAGTTCACCCTGATGCCCTGGGCATGCAGGGCGCGGATTTGTTCGCGCGCTACGCTGATGTGGATCGGGCGCGTCTTGCGATTGCAAGGTAGCTCGGGAATGGCTTCCGCGATGTAGGCTTGCTTCGCCGCAATAGCCCACGCGTGGGCGGTGTGCTTCGTAGGATCTGCCTTTTCAAGCACGTTCGCGAGGCCTAGAGGTTGGGGTGTTACTGCTGCTGTCATGCAGCTATTTACGCGCTATGGGAACGCCCAGAACAGTGCGCTGCTACCCGATACGCCAGTAGTCGCTTCCGTGTAGTAAACCTTGGCCGTGACCTGATCCACAGCCGCCGTGCGGTCACTAGCAGGGGCGGCGTAGTAGACCCGGACCGTGACCCAGTCCACATTGGCTGTTCTGTTCACCGTTCCACCAGCACTTTCCGAGACAAAGAAGCTGAGTTTGAAATCGCTGGCGTTGACTACGGCTGGGGAGATCGGTCCCGGCGAGTCCGTGGTGATCCAAAGGTCAGTAGGGCCGCCGAACGTCGCAGTGGTCGCCACCGTAGGCCATGCCGTGCTATCAGCCTTGTAGTCGCTGAAGTAGGTGTTTGAGGCTGCGGTGCCTTTGACAAAGCCCACCTGAGCAATAAGGTTGCCTGCCGTGCCACCTGATCGAAATCGGTTGATCTTCGCTTCAAGACCCAGAATGGTCGCCCCAGAGGGAACGTTAAAGCCGAAGTTACCCAGTTCAAGCGGCGCGGTATAGAACTTCGTACTTGAAAGCGTAGAGGTCGCGAACGCGCTGTTGCTCGTCAACACGTTGTTGAGGTTGGTCCAGGCCGCGTAGAAAGATTGAGATGTGTCCTGTGTCGCGGTTGCCGGTGAAGTCTCACCTGTGCTGGTACTTGCCGCATCGCTGCCCTTTGCCCTGAGCTGTACTCCGAACGTCGAGTTGTTGATCTGCGACGCACTCAAATTCGTGCCCCACATGTTGGCGGGGCCGCCGTAGGTCGCAACAGTCTCCGTGGACGGCCATGCAGTCCCGGACGCGAGGTTGCTCCCCTGCGCTGCGCCATTGAGGACCAACTGAACTGTGTCGTCCGTGATCTGTCCAGCGGTGCCACCTGTCGCAGCCTTGGCAACCTTCACCTCAATGCCGTTTAGCTGGGCGTTGGCAGGAATGCCGAAGCCGTAGTTGGTTGCGCGGAGGTACGCGTTGGCGGTGGCCGTGGAGCTGGCAACCATGGTCGCATTGACGTTGTCGTCTTGGCCGATCTGTGTGGGGTTCTGCCAGACGGTTGTGCCTCCGCTGGTGACTGCCGAGCCGGGGATCTTGTGTGTCGTTTCCATCACGCGAACCCCATACCCGCTTGCGCGAAGTAGTTGGTGCCGTTCCAGTACAGCGTCACGATGTCAACGGCATTGGCTGCAGTGGAGAACGTGGGCGCTGTCCCGCCTGCCCACTTCGGGGTAGGGGAGAACGTCACCGTGCGGGAGCCTGTTGCGTCCTGGACAAGCCTCAGCTTGTAGGTTGCGCCATTCGTCGGTGTGGACAGGGTGATTGTGGCGTTCCCAGTCAGGGTCAACGTCTGGTTCTGCCCGGTCGTCCATGTGATGGTCTTGGCCGTGCCAGAGTTGCCCGCCGAGACCTCCGCGGATGCGAAGCCCTGCGTGCCCGTGACCACGGGGTAGAAGCTCGCCGTGGTTGAGCCCACGTAGTAGGAACCGCCGCTTTGAAAGTAGCCAGCGGTCGTGAGTGCACCAATGCCTGAGACATAGGCGTTTGTGCTGCCCAGGTACACGGTGCCGCCGCCCTTGCCGAGCAGCTTCAAGCTCGCGGATGAAGCCGTGGAATCAGCAGTGACCGTGATCTCACCCGTTCCCGGAGTGACGCGAAGAAACGAGTTTGCGCCGTATGTTGGGTCAAGGGACAGTGCCTTCGCACCCTTGATTGCCACATGGAGCTTTCCGCCTGTCCAATCGTCATCACGATAGATGCCGGTGTTCGCTTCACCATAGAAGGCAAGGCCGGGTGCGGCTTCAGTGCCGCTGGAGATCTTGATCAGGTTGGCGAAGGAGTTAACACCATAAAAGGTGTTGTCGACGCTCTTGGAAGCGTAGGCCAGCAAGTCGCTTGCACCCAGAGCACCAATGGCTGTGCGAGCTTCTTCAGGAGTCATACCTGCACCAATGACGATAGGCTTGCCGTCCAGCTCGTCCCATGTGCCGCCAGCGCCATCACCGATTGGACCTTGAGGGCCAGGCTCACCCTGGTCTCCCTTGTCTCCTTTTGGGCCTGGAATGCCTTGTGGACCCGTGTCGCCAGTGTCACCCTTTGGCCCGGTCAAGCCGATTGGTCCTTGGGGCCCAACATCCCCAGGGATGCCCTGCGGGCCCTCGGGACCAGCCTCGCCAGCAGGACCTATAGCGCCTGTCGCACCAGTAGTCCCGGACGCGCCAGCGTCACCCTGGGGCCCCTGTGGGCCTGTTAGGCCGATAGGGCCTTGATCGCCTGTATCGCCTTTGTCTCCCTTCGGTCCGGCTACGCCCTGTGGTCCCGCTGCGCCTGTGTCACCGGCTGGACCTGTTGGGCCTGCAGGCCCAGTGTCTCCTACATCGCCTTTGTCCCCCTTCGGTCCTTGGGGCCCAGCAGCACCATCGGCGCCGGCGGGACCGGTTCCACCCGTGGGTCCAACTTCGCCTGCATCACCCTTGTCGCCCTTGAGGCCTTGCGGTCCCTGTTCACCGGCTGGACCGGTTGCGCCAGTGTCTCCCTTTGCCCCCGGCAAGCCCTGCACCCCTTGCGGGCCGGCTTCACCTGTGTCGCCTTTCGGACCGGTGCCACCTGGGCCTTGTGCGCCCGTATCGCCTTTCGGACCCTGTGGACCTGGCTCACCCTGTGGGCCTTGAGGACCTGTACCGCCTGGTCCTTGGGCGCCCGTGTCGCCTTTCACACCTTGCGGGCCTTGTTCTCCCTGCGGTCCCTCGGGGCCAACATCTCCGACATCGCCCTTGTCACCTGTGTCGCCTTTCTCACCTTGCACGCCTTGCTGGCCCTGTGCACCTGTCGCGCCTTGAGGGCCAGTTTCGCCCACATCGCCTTTCACACCCTGGATGCCTTGAACCCCTTGCAAGCCCTGGGGACCGACATCGCCCGTGTCGCCCTTCGGACCCTGCGCACCAGTGTCGCCTTGGACGCCCTGAATGCCTCGTGGACCCATGGGACCCACGGGGCCTTGCTCGCCGGTATCGCCTTTCGGTCCCGTCGCGCCCGTGTAGCCCTGTGGTCCTTGAAGCCCGATGTCACCGGTGTCCCCTTTCTCGCCCTTCGGGCCTTGAGGTCCGGTCGCACCCGTTAGGCCAACTGGGCCTTGGGCGCCTGTGTCACCGGTATCGCCCTTCACGCCTTGAACGCCCTGAGGGCCTGCCTCGCCAGTGTCGCCCTTCGGACCAACCTGCCCGGTCGCACCGATTGGCCCTACTGCGCCTGTCTCACCCTTCGGACCAACGATGCCGGTGGCGACTTTGACTACCTGTGTTTCCTTCTCTTTGATGATGATGTTGTCTGCCATTACCTGGTCACCTCACGGTTGATCGTCATTGCCCCTTGCACGATTCGTTCGACAAGGCTGTTCGGCCAGACCACTTCCAAGTCGTACACCAAGTCAAGCACCTCACCTTTGAATGGGATCGCAGTCGATGCGCTCGCGGGCACGTGGAACTGCAAATGGGGGCCAGAGATGGTCAGCATCCCGGGAGAAGTGCCCGAGAGAACCGGTTGTTTCGAGTCGAAGTCCTGTCGTGCCTGAAACCGAGCAGTGCAGCCCGTGAGGTCGCGCGGACTGAAGTCGAATGAGACGATGAAGTCAGCACCTTGGTCGATGCTGATGTCGTATGTTTGAGCCATAGAAATACCCTCTGTGGGGTATTTATTGGTGGCCCTTAGTAGAGGTTCACTTGACCGGCTTCTTCTCGATGAGTCGAATGAACAGGTAGCCCAGATCGAGGTGCCACCACGCAAACCGCATGTCTTTGCGGCCGCCGTGATCGTGGTGGTTCTTGTGCATCCACTCGCCCATTGCAGGAAGTAGGAACTCCAGCCATGGCAGATCACGCGGAGCGTTGTTCTTGTGGCTGATGACCTGATGCAGGCCACCGATCAGGTGGACGCTGCCAAGCGCCATGCCGTAGCCGAATACAAAGAGCTTCCACGAGATTGCGAGCGTGATGATCGCGAAGGCGACCCACAGCAGTTGCCCATAGCGGTGCACGAAGGCGATGTCGGGATCACTGGCGAGCTTGCGCAGTCGCTTCTTGATCATCGGGACGTTGCGGTAGCGCTTCCAGATCAGGTAGCTGGGTACAGCAAGATGGGGATCGCGATCAGTGTCGCTGTGTACGTGGTGTGTGATGTGCGCGGTAGCCCAACCAAGTGGCGAGCCATTGAGCAGCAACACTGAGTACCACGTCATGAAGCGGTGCCAAAACCGCGATGTCTTGAAGGCAGCGTGGCTGAAGTAGCGGTGAAGGCCGACGCTCAGCATGAGCGAGTCGAGGACGTGGAAGACCGGCCACAGCAGAATCCACTGCCACGCAGCCCAGCCCAGTGCCAAAGCGGTGATGCCGAGTGCCATACAGGCAAGGCCCAACAGGTGGCCAATGCTGATCATCCAAAGAGGTTGTCGATAGTTCATTCTTTCCCTTGTGCGATTACGAATGCGAAGAGGTCGGAAGTGACCTCTAGCTCCATGTCCGCATCTGGGATGAATGTCATTGTGCCTTTGAGCTGGCCTACTGTTCCCTTCATGACGAACAGGAGTTCGCCCGTACTTAGCTGAAGGGTCTCGCCGGTCGCCAGTCGAATGGGACACAAGCTCGGGAGAGCATTGCGGTTCAAGTAGTAGTTGAAGCACCAGAACTCCGTGTCCTCCAACGCGGTGACGAACGAAGTTCCCGCAGGGTGGTCAGGGCGTTCCTGCGTGTAGAGGCCCGGCACGCGGTCATCCAATGCGACCCCGTCATTGACCACTGAGCAGCGGCCCGCCACGTACATGGCGCGATTGGGAGTGCGGCTACGCGCGACCGTTTTGGTGGACGTGGTGACCATCTGAGAGCCGGTGGGCATTAGGTGACGTTGCACCTTCCAGCCGAAGACCTTGTGGGTTTCGACCGTGATCTCAACCCCGTTAGCTGGCGTCTTCACTGTCCATTCTGAGCGTGATGGAGTACCTGTCATTCCTTACCCTCGTCAGGCAGTTCGCCCAGTTCGTAGATGATGGTTGGGCCGGTCGTGCCGTCCTTGGGTACAGCTTCTTTGATCGTCTTCAGGGTGTTGAAAAACGCCTCGGCCTTGGGAATCTCGCCGCGATCCATTGCGTGGTACAGCAGGTCGAGTTGCGACTCCACTGACGGGTAAAGCGCGCGCCGCTGCTGGACGTAGGCTGGGGACTCGTCAACGATGACGCCCGGCTCGGGCATGGGAATCACCTGCATGGTTTCCATGTCAATGCGATCCCAGTCATGGGCTTCGCATTCAAGGTACTGCTCACCGTCTTGAACTTGGCGTGCGATGTGTTCTACGGGGCAGGAAATCATCCTCAGGATGTCCCCGTCGCTGTTGTGTATTGCGAATTTAGGCATCGCGTATTTACTTGTGCGTCACGATGACCACCAGGGTCAGACTACCGCGATACACGCCAGTGTCTGATCCAAAGCGCTGGGCAGCTACCGAGTAGTACTGAGACGGTGGATCGGAGTACGACCAAGCGGCAGCACCGAAACCGTTGGTCACTTCGCCCCCGCTGCCTGTGATGTTCCCGTATGCAGGCGACGTGTAGTAGTACTCGATCTCTGGACCTTTTTCCCCAGCTTGGTTGATGCGCTTGATCGCTACGCCATAGAAAGCCATTGCAGTGAACGACCGAGCATTGGGGGGCACATAGGCTGTCAAGCTGGTGTATGACCCGCTGCTCGTTGAGCTGTAGACCGTTGAGACGGCACCGTTGGCAATCTGAATGCTGTCCACTGCGAGCGCCCCGATGATTCCGGAACCTGCCGTAATGGTGTTCGCCTGCATGTGCGTGGCGCCGATAGAGTACGCGGCGATCTTGCCTGCAGTGATCGAGTTCGCGAGGATGTGATACGAGTCGATGGAACCCGCCTGAATCTTGCCCGCAGTAATGGCATCGGCTGCGATTGCTGCTGACGTGACCGCATTCGCGGCGATCGAGCTGCTGGTGACGGAGTTCGCTGCCATCAAGTTGCCCGTGATGGTGTTCGCGGCCATCTGGTTACCGGTCAATGTTCCTGCATAGATGTCAGCCGCGAAGATTTTTCCTGAGAACAGCTCGGAGTAGCTACCCAGCTTGCCGGTCAACTTCGCTACTTCGATGGAGGCAATTTGGCTGCTAGTAAGCTGGCCCTGAATGCTGACCGCTGGGACTGTCGGGACCATGGCAGTCCATCCACTTGCGCCGTAGCGATAAAGCTTGTTGTCGTTCGTGCTGACGAACAGATCCCCATCGGCGTTGTTCTGCGATGGGAACGAGCTGCCGGTCAAGATGCCTACACCCTTCCACGTGCCGTTGTTATAGGTGTAGAGGCGGTTGTCTGGGATGTTGAAGAAAGTGTCGCCGTTGACGTTGCCGCTGGTAGGCAGGCCGTAACCACCTGGGACGCCCGCGGGAGCTTTCTGGCCAGTGCTGCTCGCAATGGCGAAGTTCAACCCGTTGCCTGAGCGATCGGTTGTGGGTGTGAACTTGTCGTACGCAGCGATTTTGTAGTAGTAGGTGACGCCCGCTGGAACAGGGGTGTGGAGGCTGGTCGCCAAGCCCGATGAGATGTGGTTGGACTCCGAGGGGATGAAGTTGGGAGTGCTGGCACGCCAGATGTGATACCCCTGCAAGTCCTTCTCACTATTGGCAGTCCAAGTGAGGTTGGTCGCGATGTACAGCGCCTCCGAGTAGAAGTTCTGCACTGTCGCGGGCGGGCTGTTGGAGAAGGTCGCAGTGGTGGCACCGCTGACGTTGTTCTGTACATCGCGTGCTCGCACCTTCACCAATACGGAGCGGCGAGGGCCGCCAGTGTCCGCGCTGTTCAAGGTGTAGGTGTAGGCAAAGCTGGTCATCGACCCTGGCGCTACTGCTGGTACATACGCGGTGCGCAGCACGGCCTGCGTGTCAGGCCTGCAGATCTGGATCTCGAAGTCTTTGAGCTGCACGGGCTTGGTGCGATTGCTCAGTGGGTTCATGAACTCAAAGTTCAAGTCCACGTCATAGAACTCAGTGCCGCCGCCCACCACACGCAGGGTAGTGACCGGGTCAAGGGCGGACGTGCCCACGCCATCCAGGTTGTAGGTGTACTGAATGCTTTCCGCAGGGCCTACCTTGCTGTTGACGCCCATGGCCTGGACCGAGAAGTCGAACAGGCCGGCCTCTACGTTGTTGAGATCGAAGGTGCGTGCCCTGATGTCCGTGACAGTCCGGTACGAGCCGTTGTTGTATCTGTGCTTGACTATGTAGCTGCTGACGGTGCCTGTCTGGGGTGCGTCCCAGCTTAGGACTAGGTTGCGCTGCACTCGGCCCTCGAAAACGCTTGCCGTGGGTTGAACCTGGAGATTGCGGGGCTTGGACAAGGAACCGGGGATGCCGCCGCCACCATAGACTGGCGGCGTGGTCACCAGCCCATTCTCCACATAGGCGTACTTGGCTGGGTCGTGGAAAACCGCTTCGACCTTCATGATGCCCGGCGAATCCTGGCTGATGCGCAGCACTCGGAAAAGACGAGGCGAGATTGCACTGGTCACCATGAACGACGCTCCGGGCTTGGGCACAACCGCAAAGCTACTGCTGAGATTTAGGACTGTGTGGGAGCCGGCCTGATTGGTCACGTTCATGGTGACGTACTGGAGAGGCCCGGCGGCCTCGCCGGGTGCAGCCTCACCCGCTGGGACCACGATGTCGATCTTGGACCCGGCAGTGATCGTCACGGGCTGATTCAGCGTCACGCTGTTGGTGGTTGCTGAAACGATGCGCCCCTGGCCTGCCTGGCTGGTGTAAAACTCGTCATACACCTTGATGATGTCGTTGATCTTGAGATCGAACTGAGCGAGGGATGTCTCGTACGAAACGATGCTGTCCTGGTTCTGAGCGGTGTAGAGCGTCCATTTTGCTGCGCGCATGGCCTGCCCCAACGAGGTGGCTCCGTAGGCAGCGGTTTCCGTGAGGTTGTAGCCGTACTTGTCGAAAGCGGTGCCGTCCTCCAAGGTGTAGACCTTTGGCAGGTAGCGGTCGTTTTTGTCGTTCCACGTGATGTTGGCTGCGGTGTACCGCGTGCCTTTCGCGGAGCTACTGTAGGTGAACTTTCCACCGATCACATTGCTGTTGCTGACCAGCTTCACCGGTTCGCCGGGACGATCCTGGCAAAGGGTGATGAGACCGCCGCTGAAAACGATCATGGCGCGCATTGCACCAGCGACCATTTGCAGGAGCTTGTACGCTTCGCCTCGCACCGTGATGGGGCTGTCGAACGTGAAGCGAGGTTCGTGGCCGCCGCTGCCGTCAGGTACCAGCTCATCGTTGTACTTGGCCGCACGGTAGAAGCTCCATTTGTCCACATCGTCTTCAGTGAGGTCGTCCCCACCAAGACCGTAGCGGTTGTTGGTCAGCAAATCGAACAGTACCCACGCCGGGTTGTTCGTCCACTCGTACTTGAATGCACCGTTCCAAGTCCCCGTGTACTGGCGGGTCAGTGGGTTGTAGTTCTGGGGAATTGCGCACTTGATGCCGCGCACCAAGTAGGAGCGATGAGGGATTGAATCGCCCACGCTCTCGGCGTCAACGCTCAAGCCCACATAGGCTGAATTGGCGTACTCCAGTTGGACTTCGTTGATTTCCGTGATGCGGCTGAAGACCGTCGCGCTGATGTCGAGGGTGCTGGTGGAGTCTGGGGTGAGGCGTCGCACTCGGACTTCCCAGATGCCGTTTGAAGTATTGGGACGCGCGACGTAGTAGGTTTTCTCGTAGGCACGTGTTGCCTTGCCCTCGATGACCAGTTGGCCGCCCACCTGTTGCCATGTGCCGCCCTGAGAGCGCCTGTCGATTGCGAGGGTCACAGTGTTGCCGTTGAGGTCGCCGGTCTTGTCGTCGCGAAGGTTCAGGCCGTTGGGTAGCGCTATGGTTAATCGCACCGCATCAATGTTGGCCTCGCTCGTGGCCTTAGACGGCGACAGCGCAGTTGTGATTTCCGTGTTGACTGCCTTCTCGGATTCGGTGCTCGGGAAGCCCGGCATTGGGGACTGGGAAGGCATGCCGAAGCGCTCGTCCCAAACCACGCGCGGATAGTTCATGCTTCCGTCTTGCGCTTGAACTGGAGTGTCGTTGAGGTAAACGCTCTCCAGGCCGTTGACCAGACCCTCGATCTCGCCCTCGCTGATCAATTCCAGGACGCGGACGTTGGCAGCGCTGCGCAGGGTGTTTTCTGCTTCGATGGGACTGCGTGCACCACCACCGCCTTTGCCGCCTTCGCCTTTGATTTCCTGGGGAATGAGTGGCTTGTTGTTCTTGTTCGTTGCCATGCTGTTCTCGGTTAACTGATCATTTCTTCCACGTAGATACCTGCGCTCATTACGACGCTTCCGGTCAGGCATTCGCCATAGACGAGCGGGACTGGTGCCCCTTGCACAGTGGTGTTCACTGGGCCGTTGAAGATGAAGCTGCCGCGCTCTTCCGGGCGTTCGCTGCCACCGCTTGAGTCGGGGGAGGGGGCCAGTGCTTGGGTAATCGCACCGACGACCACTGCAACTGCGATGTTGAACACCACATAGGCTGCGACCGCCGCATAGCCTTGCAGGCCCATGAAGGTGAAGGCGCCGATTTCGATGCCCCCGCCGTTCACTGAAGCAACGATGTACACATCGGTCACGTCCTCATCGAACGGGGCGTTCAAGAAATTGGGATTCACGTTCCTGTAGCCGTCGTCCGTGCCGTTGCCCACTACGATGCGCATCACCTCTTCGGCTTGCGCGAGGCTTCGCATCTCGGCTTCCCAGCCGTCAACGTTGCATTCCAAGCCACGGAACATCTGCATGGGGCTCGACACGTGCATTTCGATGGGCACGGCGCCGAACTTCTTTGCCAGGGATGAAATCAGGTGGATCTTCATGGCTGGTACCTCAGGTACTTCACCACGAAGCGCTTCCAGTGGCTGAGCGAGTCGGTGCGGCTTAGGCCTCGGAACACGTGATGCGTCAGCTCGTCTTCGCCAGTGATGACACCGGAATGGTTGACCACCTGGGCGCGCACTCGGATCAACACTGCATCGCCGACGCGCGCTTCCTTCTCTTTGATTTCCACGAAGCCAAACGCCTTGTAGTTCTCCAGCAGAATGTCTCGGGGCGGTGTGACTTCGCCGGTAACCGGATTAGTCTTCGGCTCCCACCAGTCCATGCCGCGTGGGAGGTTGGGAATGTCATGACCTTGTAGGCGGTAGTAGTCGCGCGCCACTGCGTAGCAATCCGCCAGTCCGTTGACGTATTCCCTGCCCAGAAGCGGAGGTATCACGCTGTCGTCCATCCAAAGGATGTCGCTGACCGTCTCACCCTCCGTAGACACGATGCCCCAAGGGACGCGGCCCTGCATCCAACACTGCATGTCTGCCTCGGACGGCCACCTGGGGTCGTAGGTGAGCTGGTCGGTCAGCTTGTGGGGGTGGCTGTGCAAGACCGCCTGGATGTGCTTCTCGTGCTTGACCAGAAGCACCGGGTCAATCTGGAACTGGTTTCCCGGATTGGCCGTCTCGTAGTTGCTGCGGATGTACCGGCCTTTGACGATGAGGCCCGAGGCCTCATGGGGGTACGCCTCAAGGACGTGCGCCCTGAAGTCTTGGTACGCTTTTTCTGTGATGTTCATTTGTTACCTCAGTCGGCCTACGCCGGGGAAGCCAGCGTCCTTGAGCACTTGTCTGCGAGGTAGCTGCATGCCGAAGCGGTCAAGGACGGATGTCATTTGCCACGTAAGTTCCGTGGGTGTGTGTTCGACAAGCTGCTCGATCAGGAACTTGTCCGGGGGAAGGAACGCGTTGGGATCGGCATTGACATTGCCATCCACGTAGTTCTCAAACGTGCGGTATCGGGTCAGCTTGCCGCCCACCAGATCGCCCAAGCCGATGACCTCTGCGAGGAGCAATCGATGAACGTTGCTGATCTTGAGCATCGGGCGGGGCAGGGCGCCTGTGCCGGAAATGTCCCAGCCTGATGTGGAAATGGGCATGGGGATGTAGGTCTCGCCGCGCCATGTCACGCCCGCAGGAGCCACGGCATGCGGGGTGAAGCGGTGGATACCACCGCCCAAGCGGGTCAGGTCAAGGACATAGAACTCCACGTACCCGAAGGTGCTGGAGGTGTCTTGAAGTTGCTGAGCAAGTTGCTGGGTGATCATGCGTACACCTGCCTGAGCTGGAAAGTGAACGAAGTCAGCCCGTTGTCGTGCGAAGCTGTCACGGAGTCGGCAACGAAGCGGTATTGCCGAGGAGCAGCGTCGTATGCAGACTTGAACAGGAACGCTTCCGTATAGCCGTGGAAGTTCACGAAGTTCCACATCGTGGCCTGCTCCGTGTCGTCCAGATGCTTGATGCTTGCGGACCAGATGTCTCGCTGGCTGTTGTAGCCAAGCGGAAAGACTTGCTCGGCGCCCTGGTACTCCGCATACAGAATCTTCTGTGTCCTGTTGCGGGTAGAGCTTTGCGAGACCCTGTCTTGAAAGGGTAGTGTTTGTAGTGCCATGGGAACCTCCTGCGAGCGCAGGTCATTGGGGAATGGTTGTGAGGTGTGCTCACAACCAGAGGCTTTGCACCTCGGTCCCGGTATTTAGTTAGAACGCGCGAGCGGCCAGGGGATTGCTGATGCCGCCTGGACGTCGTTGTGTGGCAATGCGCGAGTCCGCGATGCCGGGCACTTGCTTCAGTGCTTCCGCAACTGCGCGTGCGACGATGGCTCCCGTCTCTTCGTTTGTTGTTCCACCCTGCACAGTGACAGTGATGTGGTTTGTGACCCCGCCACTGCTCTCCGTGGAGCTGCGCTGATGGTTGGGGACGACGCTACCGCTTGCGCCGAACTTCACCAGCTCCGGCCCTTGCTCGCCCACCCACGTGGTTTGCCCTGCTGACACGGGACCGCCTGCAGCACGACCAGGGAACTTCAACCCGATGGAGCTTGTGCTGCCGCTGCTGAGGCTGTACATGGAATTGGTGCTCGTCCCAGAGGTCGCAGCGCCCATCACGCCGCCGATGATCCACTTGAAGAGACCTGTGATTGCCATCTTGGCGAAGATCGCACCCAGGTCAGCGATCACGCTGCGCGCCATGTCTGCGAAGGAGAGCCGACCAGTTCGCGCCATGTTGGAGAAGGCGTTTTCCAAGGTACCAGCAACGCGCGTGCCAGCCTCTTCCATGACCTCGAAGGTGGTCTTTGCCTCGCCTGCGTACTTCTTCAAGCCTTGCAGGAAGCCAGCAGTTCCATCGCCATCCTTGGCTGCGAACTTGGACTCAAGACCCTTGCGCGATGCAATGAGGTCGTTGGCTTCGGCCCTGGCTTTAGTAGCGATGGCCGCCTTCTCTTCCTCGTTCGTAATGTCCTTCGTGAGGTCGTGAATGGTCTTCTTGAGGTCAAGCTCGATCTGGTGCAAGTCGTTCTGGAGTTTGATCTCGCGAGTTGTCAGGCCCTGCTGTGTGAGTTCACGCTCCTGCGTGGCGATGTTCTCCAAGCCCTTATCGCGGAAGCCGGTGAGGATGTCGGCCCTGGCCTTCTCCAACTCAATGCGGCGCTTGTCGCGTGCTTCCTGCTCAACTGCGTTCTTCTTCTCGCCCTCTGCATTGGCTTGCTGCTCCTTGGCTTCTTGCTGTGCAAGTGCAAGTAGCGAATTGGCGGCCAGGAACTCGTTCTTTTGAATCTCCGTGATCTTGAGCTTGCCCGATGCGATCTCATCGAGGAACTTCACGCGGTCCTTCTGGGCACTGTTGAGCTTCTCCTCGTTGTTGAGTTCTGCAATGGCTTCGGATGTGCCCAAGCGGGTCTTGTCCATCCAGTCGCTGTATGGGTCTTTCTCTTTCGTGGCTTTGTCCTTGTCTGGCTTTCCCACGACGCCGCCGCCCACCTTGTTCTCTGCCGATGGGTCGCCTTTGAGAGCCAGAGCCGTCGCATCAGCTTCGCCGCGCACTGCGGCGTCATTGAGCTTGTTTGCTTCGCGCAGTCGTTCTTGCGCCGCAGCGAGCTTCGCGCGCTCGTTCTTCAATGCTTGGCTGTCGCCTCCCTGCGTGTGCATGGGCGAGGCTTCCATCTTTGCGATGGCTGCGGTTGATGCCGCGACATCACCCCTTGCCTTGGCAGCAGCCTCGCCGGAAAGCTCCGCAGCGGTGCTGTTGCCAGTGAACCTGCGGATGATGGAGGCCGCTGTCTGGGCTGCTGACACGATCTTGCCAAGGAACTTATCCAGGTAGGGAAGAACCGTGGTGGCAATGGACTGGGCCATGCCCATGAAGGCGCCTTTGAGGTGGTCGATCTTGTCCATGAAGTCGCCGCTTTGCTTTGCCAAGGACGTGCTCATGAGCTGGCCCGTCTTCTTCATGGTGTCGTACATGCGGCTCTGCTTCTCGTCGGCTTCCAGCACTGAGGTCTTGAGCTTGTTGTACTCACTGCCCAGGGCAACCAATCCAAGTGCTTGACCCTTCGCTGCGTCTTTGTGATTGGCCGCTGCAACCACCACCTCGCGCATCAACTCGATGTGGGTTTTCTGCTCGCCGTTGGCATCCTTGGTCGAAACACCCAGCTCCTTTAAGGCCAGGGCGACCTTGCCGCTTTCCTCGTCCTGCTTCGCCAGCTTGGTGGCCAGTCCTGTCGCCGCCTGGTTCCAGGCTTCAAAGGAACTGCCGCCTTCCGCTGCCAAACTTTGGAGCAAGCTCAAGCGCTCTGCGGCGATACCTGTCTCGTTGCTCAGGTCGTCAACTGCAGCGGCTGCGCCGGCAACCTTGAGGGTGATCGCTGCCGCAACGGCTGCTACCGCTGCACCGACGACCAGAAATGCCGCGAAGGTAGCCGCGATGGCTGCAACTCCCGCTCCTGCCGCCATGGCAACCGGGCCAAGGCCGCGAAGTGCAGTGCTTGCTGATGCGATGCCTTCGCCTGCAGACGCGCCGCCGGTGGCTACGTTGGCGAAGGAACCCGAAAGGCCCTTGATCTCACCCGTGAGATTCGCAAGTGTGTCCTTGAAGCTCACGGACTTCTTCTGTGCTTCTGCGAGCTTGTCCAACATGGGCTTCGCGTCGTTGGCAACGCCCAGTTGCGCAGCGCGCATGGTCTGAAGCTCCACCTTGGTTTTGCCGACCGCATCGGCCTGTTCCCTCAGCTTGCGGAGGAACTTGTCTGCGTCCGATTCGGCCCTTCGTTGGGCTGCACTGGTATTTGCCGTCTCTTTGTTGTATTCGCGGGTCTTAGTTGTGACCTTGTCCATTTCCCTGGACGTTTCCAGAAGCTTGTCG
The DNA here is from genome assembly GCF_046339755.1 of Acidovorax sp. Classification (GTDB taxonomy): domain Bacteria; phylum Pseudomonadota; class Gammaproteobacteria; order Burkholderiales; family Burkholderiaceae_C; genus Acidovorax. The sequence goes on from NZ_JBKDTZ010000402.1 coordinate 17,781, forward strand.
CCTCCGACTACGCTGAGCCTCAGCTCCGCGATGCTTGAGAAGTTGCTCATTCCCTCACCTCATTTGTTGCTTGCCTTTCTTTCAATAGCCATCTGCTCCGCCCATGCTTCGTCCAGCTTCACTATCGTTTTTCGCTCCCACCTGTTGAGGCGAAAGTCGTTGAAGCGCTCGTACGCTTCGATCTGTTGATACGTAATCAGTCGTGCCCCGTTCATGCCTTCGTCCCTGCGCTGGTGCAGGTCGTTGAAGAGGCCCATCACGTACATGTACTCATCTGGAACACGGGCCGTAACTTGAGGGATTTCGGGGAACATCTCCGCGATCAGCTCCAGGGGATCACGCTTCTCCAGACGTGCGGGCGTTTGCACCGACTTCCAACGCGAGCCGCTGCCGTGGTCGTGATGTACCGCCACGGCGTGGCGTAGCTGCATGCACAGCTGATCGGTTACTTCGCGAAAAAATTGGCGCGTTCCAATAGGTGCACTTCGATCTGGCCGACCAGCGCAGCGTTCTCGGGATCACGGACAAACTCGGCGATCTTCTTCTTGCTGAACTTGCCTCCGAAGAAGTCGTCGTGGCTCCAGCCAGTGATTGCCGCCGTGATGAAGCTGTGGCGCTCCGCGATGTCGAATTCGGTTGTCTTGCCATGCTCGCCCGCTTCCGCGCGGCGCTTGGCGCTGAGCAGTACCTCGTCGAAGACTTGCGTACTGTCCTGGCCAACCATGGTGATGGTCAGAGGTTCGTTGTCGCCGGTGAAGACCAGCTCACCCGTGATCGGGTGCTTGAGTTGGAGCGTGGACGGAACAGGGCGTAGTTCCTTCAGGGATGCAATGATCATGATGTTTTTATTGTTTTGGGAGCTTGGCTAGCACTCGCTCTACGATGCTGGGCATCTCTTGGAGTGTCAGTTGGTTCATGCCCTGCGGTGCTTGCTGGGAATGACCCTCGTCTAGGGCAACGATGTGATCCTCGTAGTTGGTCACGTCGAAGCCATCGGTATTTACTTTCAGGCTGTAGCCCTTCCTGGCTTTGCCTGTGTCGATTGGTGTGCGGTCATGCATTACCTGGAAAGTCTCCTCGCCCAGGGCCTGGATGAACGCTTTCATGAACTCTTCTGCGGTCATGCGCTGATACGAAAAAGGGGACTGCAAGTCCCCCTCATTCTTTCCTTACAGATCAACTCGCTGGTGACTCAGCACCTTGAAATCCGCAGTCGGATCGCCCACCCAGTTCACTGTCTGGATCGTGGCGCCATCGCTGTCGAGGGGCGTGCTCACCGCAGTGAACAGCGGGTTGTGGATGGTCCACACATCCTTGAACGTGCCGTTCGTAGCTTCAACCACCAGGGGCTCACGGGTCTCGTTGAAGTAGCGGGTCATCATCGCGCTGTCTTTCGCGAGCACGGTGAACGTGCCGGTCAGTCCCATGTTGCCCTTTGTGATGCTGTATGCCTGCTTGCTGCCCAACACGTTGTTGGCCGTCAGGTTGCGGGTGCCAGCGAAGCTGAACGAGGTCATGTAGCCGATGACGGTGCTGCCCATCTTGAACACGCAATCCAGGTGGACGTAGGGATCATGATCCGTCGCTGGAGTGGGGGTGCTGTCCAGCAAGGTGGTGTTGGTCTTGAAGTCCACGCCCACGAAGCCGAACTCTAGAGTGGAGCCGTTGCCATCGCTGATGTTGAGGTTCAGCGTGTTGGCGAAGCAGTCGTGGTACGAGTAGCTGTAGGGAGTCGCTGCATCGGTCTGGGTGTCTTCAAACAGGATCGGCACGTTCTCTTTGCCATTCGTGATCACGTTGTTTGCGTAGGAGTTGCCGAAGAACGATTCCAACCAGGGGTCGGTGACACGAGGCTTGTACGACACAACCACATTGCCCGCAACGGAGCGATTGCCCAGGCGTGTCTTGCTGGCCACGCCGTAGCCAGTGATGGATGGATCGTTGATGGTTTCGCGTGACTCGGCCACTGCGAAGGAGCGCACGGGCAGGGAAGTCATGCTTGGGGTTGCTGGCGAACCAGCGACCTGCGCGAAGGAGATGCGGCGATTGGAGCCGGTTGCTGTGTATTGCATTGGGTTTACCTCAATTGTTTTTCTTATTTACGGAACGCCCTCAGCGTTCATTTCTTTCCCATCTGACGTAGACAGAGGTCTTGAACCACGCCCCGTCTTCAATGGCATTGCCGATCCAGGCTTTGGTGATGCGCAGTTGCCTGCCGTCTACGGACAGCGAGCTACCGCGTTCATTGAATGCCGCGCGGATGTCTGCGAGCAATGCCGATGCATCGCCCGATCCTTTCGGGGTGAATAGGTCGATCTGCAGCGTCCCTTGCTCGATCAAGTAGCCGTCGCGGCCGATGGCTCCGGTCGTGCTCTCTGCGCGAAGGAGGGTAGGGCGCACCCACTGCTCGTTCGCCTTGGGCTGGATCAATGGCTGGTTCGTAAGCTGTTGGCGTGGCAGGCCAGGAACAGTCTGGAGCTGGGCAATCAGTGCTTCGTAGATGCTCATACGGTCACCGTTGCCTTGTAGAGAACCACAGCAGGCCCGGGCTGTAGGACATCAATGGTCTCGATGCGGTACACGTCTTTGCCGTGTTCCATAAACATCCCTACCTGGGGCGTGAACTTGGTGCCGCTGGCGATAAGCATCACCTTCTCTGCGGTGATGACGCCTTGCGCGTCACGCTTGCTCTGGTTCGTCAGCACTGCCGGTGCGGTGCCTGCCGAGCTGCCGTCCGGCTTCTTCATCTTGTAGATCGCGCCAAACTCGCGAATCTGGCTGGCGCTCAGTTGCTGGAAAGGGGTGTAGTCGAATGCCATCTCACACCCTGATTCGCCAGTTGGCACCTGCCTTTCGCAAGATCGGGCCGAGGATCAATGCCACTTTCTCCAGGCCGGGATACTCGGCTTGGGCTTTGGGGGCGGAATAGGTGATGTCGCGACTGATCACGTCGACGGAGACGCTTTCGCTCTGGATGGTCCCAGAAGCAGGGAAGGGCATGACGTCCTGGCCTGCAAGCGCCAGCAGTGCAATTTCGCATTGGGCGTCTCGTAGGGCGCGGGGTATGGCCGCGCGTGCAATCACGCGGCCCGTGGTGTCTTGGAAAGCAGTGCGGGGGAATAGCAGGGGCTGGTGATCCGACAGAAGCGAGCCCAAGAACTGCGAACCCCAGAGGGTGTCAACGCTGCGAGCTGCGACGATGAGCGCCTGCTCAAACGTCTCCGTGTCTGTGGTCGAATCCCAGTCGTTCCCCATCGCGGCGTGATAGGCGTCGGCATCGGCCAGCGAAACAGAGCTGGTCGCACCTGGGACGATTGCGCCGGTTTCAACGGGAATGGTGGGCATAGGTGTACCTC
>NZ_JBKDTZ010000403.1:0-18288 GCF_046339755.1 Acidovorax sp.
CGCACCGGCCAGATCCCTTCGGGCGAAATCAGCGCCCTGTAAGAACAAGGGCCTTCATAGCAAGGTCCGCCAGTTGCGGGCCTTCCCATGGTGGTGGTGTTTCACGGTCGTGGGCACCGCCACCATGTGGAAGTGTTTCCCCACATCCCAAGCAAAACGGGCTCCCCTATGGGAGCCCGTTTTGCTTGCGCGGGTTTGCCACAATTGGCCGGAATATTTGCAGCCCTGACCGCGCCATGACCCGCACTTCCATTGCCCTGCCCCAGGACGTTTTCCAGATCGGCTCCACGTCGTTCTCGTTCTCCGCAGACTCCAAGGTGATCTTCGAAGACGGCGGCATGCGCTTCGATTTCAAGGCCGAGCCCCAACCAGAGCGTGGCACCTTGGGCCAAGAAGCCCTGCGCGCCTGGGATGGTTCCGCTGCACCGCACCTGTGGTCCAGCGGCTTGTTCCATTTCGATGACCGCGCGGGGGACCCGCACCAGGTGTTCTCCTACCCGCACACCGATCCAGACTCTCCGTTCCACCTCTACGTGCAAGGCGTGGCCTACGGCCTGCGCTTTTTCGGCCAAGTCGAGCTGACCCCGGACCGCATCGCCCTGCACGGCGTGCTGCGCCAGGAGCACCATGACGATATCCAGGGCACACCGCTGCATTTGGTCCGCCACTTTCCCCGCGGCGAAGTGCGACCCAAGCCGCGCCACTTCCACAGCCTGAAAGCCGCACAGGCCGTGCCCGCCGGTACGGTGCGCCACCTGACCCTGCGCCAGCAATGGCGGCCGGAAACGCCCAGGACGGACCGGTTTCCCGAAGAAGTGCTGGCATTCACCGCCATCGAGTCGCTGATCCTGGACTACGCCTCCACGGACCATGCCCGCTTCACGGAACTGCCCGAGGCCATCGGCACGCTGCAGCAGCTGACCCGCCTGGACCTGTCGAACACCAGCGTGCAGCACCTACCCGACGCCATAGGCAAGCTCAGGCAATTGCGCCACTTGGCCATGTCCCCGGGAATGCTCACCAGCGTGTCCGAACGGATCGCCCAGTTGCCCCACCTCGAACGGCTGGACCTGGCCTACAACCAGCTCACCACCCTCCCCGAAGCCATTGGCCACATGCCATCGCTAAAGGCACTGAAGCTCAGCGGCAATGCCTTCACCTCTCTACCTGCCTCGATTGACCGCATCGAGAACCTGCAGGTGGACGTGCGCTACCTGCCGCTGTTCCGCGACATGCGCTACCGCCCGGAAATCGAGGTGGCCACCAGCGCCGAGTCCTTTCTGGCAAGCAGCAGCCCCGCGCATGTGGCCATGCTGCATGCCGGCCTGGCTCGGCACGGCTTGCTGGATCACGAACCTGTGCTGCTGCGCCACACACGCCAGGCGCTGCGCTGGCGCACCACCGAGCCCGATGCGCCGCCGGTGCTGGGCGGCACGCGCTTTGGCGGCGCCCCCGATCTGCCGCCCGGCCTGCCCTACCCCACCACCGACGGCAAGCCTTGGCACTTCTATGCGCAGCTGGACCTGGACGCCCTGGCCGTGCTGCAGTGCTGGCTGCCGCGCACCGGGCGGCTGTACTTCTTTGCCAAGAGCCAGGACCCGTCCGATGGCGTGCGCGTGCTGCACGACACCTCGCCGCGCAGCGCCCTGGTGCCGCACGCCTGGGGGTCGCAGGTCGACTCCGTGGACGATATCGATGTGCCGCGGGCCTACAAAGGCTACCGGGCCGTGGTGGATGCCACCGTGTCGCTGCCCATCCTGTACAACGGCCACGAGCGCTATACGGGGGAGGATGCGGGCCTCATGGAGATCTATCGGGATGATGCACTGAGCGACACCTATGCAGAGTTGGCGGATGAACTCTCGTTCAGCCCGGACAAACTGCATGGCGTGCATCTGCAGAACGCCTTTGTCTTTACCCAGCACGAAAGCCCCGAAGAGCAATCCGTGGCACTGCAGCGCGGCAGCCCCGGCGAGTGGGTGAACCTGCTGCGCCTGGGCTCGGACCAGCACCCGGGTTTCGAGTTCGGGGATGCCGGCACGCTGACCTTCACGATCCACCGCAAGGACCTGGCCCTGGGCGATTTCTCGCGCGTTCTCGCCTTCATCGAAAGCTGAATGCCCTGCGCCGCTCAGGTCGTCGTCTGCACATGCAGGCGGCTCGATTTGCAGCGGTGCAAGGCGTTGTAGTACTCCAGTCGCCGGCCATTGGCGCCGTAGGCGATGGATTCGATGCGCAGCAGCGGCTCCGGGGTCTCCAGCTGCAGCAGCCCACAGGTCTCGGCGTCGGGCAGCACGGCATCGATCCAGCGCTCGGCGCGCACCAGGCGCACGCCGTACTGGCGCCGCAGCACGTCGTACAGCGAGCGGTCGTCCAGGCGCATGCGGTGCAGGCCGGGCGCCAGGTCGGCGGGCACCACGGTTTCCACCAGCAGGCGCAGCTCGCCATCCACACTGCGCAGGCGCTTCAAGGCCACGACCTGGGTGTCGTCGGTGAGGCCCAGCGCGCTGATCTCCTGCGGCGTGGGGTCTCGCAGCTGCTGCGACAGGATCTGGGTGCGCACCGAGCGGCCCTTGCGCTCCATCTCATCGGAGAAGCCGAGCACGGTGGAGACGAAATCCTCGTCGCGCTCGCGCGCCGCCACGAAGGCGCCGCGGCCTTTGATCTTGTAGATCAGGTTGTTGCGCACCAGGTCGGCCAGGGCCTCGCGCACCACGATGCGCGAGATGCCGAACTGCTCCCCGAGTTCGGCCTCGGACGGCAGCTTGGCGCCGATGGCCAGTTCGCCCTGCAGTATTTGCAGGCGCAGGGCGTCGCGGAACTGCGCCCACAGGGGCGATTCGGAGTTGCGGTCGAGCAGGGGCTGGAGTTCGGTCGGTGCATTCACGTCAGGACGGGCTCAGGGCCGGATGGATGGTCAATGGTGCCTGAAAAGCCGGCGCGGCATCGGAATCGGGGGCTGCGGGCGCCAGGCGCACGCCATGGCGCTCGCGCAGTGCGGTGGCGCAATTGTGCAGTTCCAGCCGCGCACGCCCCGCATCCCACCCCAAAGCCTGTGCCGCGAGGCCCGCCATTTCAGCCAGCGCCGCATCCGTGACGAGGCCGCGGATGGCCAACAGCGTGCGCCGGATCACCAGGTCGTCGAGGTGGATCACGCCGGTTTCGGTGCACAGCCAGGCCACCTCGGCCGCCGAGTAGTCGGGCGCATGCTGCAGCGGCACGTCGCCGGCCACCTTGAAATGCTGGGCCATGCGCAAGGCCTGGGAACCGTAGCGCCGCAGCAGTGCCTGGGCACGGGCACGGGCCAGGCCGGAATCCTGGGCGATGCGGTCGATGAAGCGCTCGGTCGCCTGCGCGCCCTGCGGCATGTCGGTGCCGCCGCCAATGGGCAGCTGCCGGGTCGATGCCGCGCGCTCGCGCCCCAGCAGGTGCAGCACCTCGTCGCTGGCTTCCTCGGCCAGTGCGCGGAAGGTGGTCCACTTGCCGCCCACCAGGCCCACGACGGGTATGTCGCGCGACGGGGACGGCGGATCGATCACCACCGAATGGTCGCGCGAGATCTGCCCGGGCTTGTCGGCGTCCGAGCGCGCCAGGGGCCGCACGCCCACATAGGTGTAGACCACGTCGCGGCGGCCGAAGGCCAGGTTGGGGAAGACCTCGCCCAGCCCCTCCAGCAGGTAGTCCACCTCGGCCGGTTCGGTGGCGATCTGGTCGGGGTCGTCCACGGGGATGTCGGTGGAACCCACGAGCACACGGTCCAGGAAGGGGTAGACGATGCACACGCGCCCGTCCAACGCCTCGAAATAGGCCATGCGCCCGCCCAGCGCGTCGCGCAGCAGGGGATGGTCGAGCACCAGGTGCGAGCCCTTGGTGCCCATCACGCGCGGCACCGCGCCGCCCAGCAGTTCGGTGCTGCGGTCCAGCCAGGCACCGCTGGCATTGACCACCGTGTCGGCCGTCACCTGCACCACCTCGCCCGTGACTTCGTCGCGCAGCGTGAGGGTTTTCCCCGCGCAGCCCATCACGCGGCAGTGGTTGCTGGCCGCCGAGCGCGGCTGGTCGCGGCAGGCGTCGCGCACCAGCTCCAGCACCAGCCATTCGGGGTGGCTGATCCAGGCGTCGAAGAAGGTCGCCGTCCAGCGCACGGCCGCGCGGAACAGCAGGCGGTCGGCCGGCTGCACGCGGCTGATGCGGTGGTTGGGCATCACGCGCTGGCGCCGGCCCAAGAGGTAGTACAGGCGCAGGCCCGTGGCCACGGCCAGCAGCCCGCGCGTGCGCTGGGGCGGCGTGCGGCCCAGGAACTTGAGCGCGCTGCTCATCAGCCCGCCGAAGAAGCTCGACAGCGGCACCACGGTCTTGAGCGGCTGCACCAGGTGCGGCGCGTTGCGCAAGAGCAGGTTGCGCTCGCGCGTGGCCTCGGCCACCAGCGAGAAGCTGCCGCTTTCCAGGTAGCGCAGGCCGCCGTGGATCATGCGCGAGGGCGCGCTGCTGGCACCGGCGCTGAAATCACCCTTGTCGACGATGAGGCAGTCCACGCCCTGCAGCGACAGGTCGCGGAACACGCCCACGCCGTTGATGCCGGCGCCCACGATCACCGTGGAGAAATGGCGCCCAGCCACGGCGGCGGGGCGCACGAAAGGCGATGCGGATGTGGTGTTCATTGCAAGGCCTCCACCTGCTGCACAGAAAGAGGCGCGGGCAGGGGCATGGCGGGTGCGGGTGCGCGCTCTGGCGCAGGGCCGGCCAGGTGGCCAAAGACAGGGGACATGGTGGCGATCAGCTCGTTGAAGTCGGCATTGAAATCTGCATGGGCCCTGGCCTGGCCGGCATCGGGTTCGACCGTGTCGCAGGGCGCGTACAAGGCTTCGGCATCGATGCCCTGCGACAGGGCGGCATAGATGGCCGCGCCCCGCGCACCGGTCTCGTCGTCGGCACAGCGCTCCACCGGGTGCCCCAGCAGGCCGGCCAGCAGGCGCACCAGGCGGGTGTCGCTGGCACCGCCGCCCAGCACGGTGGATGCCGACACCGGCAACCCGCCCGACGCCAGCCGGGCGGTGTGGCGCGCATGCAGCGCCGCCACTGCATCGACCACGGCACGCGCCATGTCGCCGCGCGTGTGGTGGCTTTTGAGGCCCACAAAACCCGCAGTGACACCGCCGCCGCCGTTCACGAAGGGCAGAAAGCGCAGGCCCCCGGCACCCAGCGGCACCGACATCGCCAGGTCGACCACCGCACGCGCATCGGGCAGGCCCAGCACGCCGGCCAGCCAGGCGATGTTGGCCATCGACGATGGGCTGTTCTCCATGTACAGGCGCCGATCCTGCGGGCCGAAGTTGACGGTGCCCGCCACATCGGGCCGGGGCTCGAGCACCGGCCCTATCACGGCATTGACGCACCAGGTACCCAGCACCGATACCGCGCGGCCCCGCGCCTCGGCCCGCACCGCCGTCATCGCGGCCAGCAGGTCGATGGCTCCCATGGCCACGGGGATGCCGGCCGGCAGGCCATAGGCCGACACCGCCGACGCTTGCACCGTGCCGATGACCTCGCCACTGCGCACCAGCGGCCCGAAGGCCTGGGGCCCCAGACCCGCAATGCCCGAGGCGGCAAAGGCCAGCGGCGACCAGGTGCCAGTGGCCACGGACAGCAGGCCTGCCGTGCTGGCATCGCTGGCGTCGGTGGCGATCTCGCCGGTGAGCAGAAAGCCCACGTAGTCCTTGGCGAACATCAGCCGCTGCAGGGCGCCGCTGCGCACCGCATCGCTGCCCAGCAGCTCGGCGGCGATCACGGTCGGCTGGCCCGGCCAGGGCTGGCAGCCCACTTCGGCCAGCAATTGCGGCCCCCGGCTGGCTGCCAGCGACTGGGCACGCGCCGCGGCGCGCTGGTCGGTGGATGCCACGGCGCGGCAGCCGGCCAGCTCCTGCTGGGCATCGAGGGCGTACAGCCCGGCGCCATGCCCGGTGCAGCCGATGGCGCGGACATCGTCCACACGGCGGCCCAGCTGGTGGACCACATCGCGCAATACCGCAGCCAGGGCCGCATGGATATTGGCAGCCGCCACCTCGCAGCCGCCGCCGGGAAGGCGGTCATGCTGCAGGGGCATGCGGGACAGGGCCACGGTGCGGCCGCTCGCGGCCTCCAGGGCCAGGGCTTTGAGGCTGCTCGACCCGAGGTCGATGCCGATCAATAGTTGGGTCTTCATGTCATAACAGCTTCCGCCGAACCAGCAGGCATATCCAGTAGTGTTTCCCCTAACTATCTGGCTGCTCGATCCACGTTTACATTCTACCTGTCATAACAACTGTCGTGACAACAAGCACCCCATCCCAGCCCTGGAGAAAGCAGCAGCACATGCTGCACCGTTCAACAAGAGGAGACAAAAATGAGGCGTAATTTCCTGAAGTCCGCAGCAGCCGCCGGCATCGGCTTGGCCGGCACCAGCGCATTCGCACAGCAGCCTGCAGCAACCCCTGCCGCCGCGGGTGGACTGCGTGGCAACCCCAGCGACGTCTATGTGATGAATGTCATGGTCTCGGGTGTGGAGTACTGGTTCCCGGTCTATGAAATGATGAAGCAGCTGGGCCGCACCCTGGGCGTGCGCACCCGCTACACCGGCACGCCAGAGTACGACGTGAACAAGCAGTTGGCCTCGTTCGAGCAGGAGCTGGCACGCAAGCCCGCCGGCATCCTGCTGCACCCGATGAACCCCGACCCCTTCATCGAGCCCATCAACCGCGCCGCGGCCATGGGGATCCCGGTGGTCACCTTCGCGGCCGACTCGCCCAACTCCTAGCGCTCCTCCTTCATCACCTCGGACAATGAGCGCGAAGGCAACCAGGCGGCCGACGCCATCGCCGCGTCGATGAACGGCAAGGGCGAGTTCGCCGTGCTGGAAAACCCCGGCCAGGACAACCACGACCGCCGCATCGCCGCGTTCATCAACCGCATGAAGACCAAGCACCCCGGCATGAAGCTGGTGGGCCGCGCCGCCAGCAACCAGGACCCGAACAAGGCCTACCAGGCCGTGCAGAGCCTGGCGCAGGCCAACCCCAATCTGGGCGCGCTGTTCATGCCCGAGGCCAACTCGGCCCTGGGTGCGGCCCAGGCCAAGGTCGAGACCAAGAAGAACATCAAGGTGATGTGCTGCGACGTGAACGCCAAGATCCTGGACATGATCAAGTCCGGCGATGTGTTCGGTGCCATCAACCCCAACCAGGGCATGCAGGGCTACATGGGCATGATGATGCTGTTCCTGGCCAAGAACCCCGGCCTCATCGACCCGATGAACGACGCCAAGCGCAACGGCACCAACCCCATGGCCGTGCCCTTCCTGGACAACGGCCTGGCCGTGGTCAGCAAGGCCAATGCCGACGACTTCTACTGGGACAAGTACCTCGCGCGCCGCGGCACCAAGGGCATCAGCGAGTGAGCACCACCACCATGGGCGCCCCCCTGCTCGCGTTGCGCGGCATCTGCAAGCGCTTTGGCGCTTCGCATGCGCTCTCGGGCGTGGACTTCTCGCTGCAGGCGGGCGAGATCCACGCCCTGTGCGGCGAGAACGGCGCGGGCAAGTCCACGCTGATGAACATCATCGATGGCATCCACCAGCCGGACGCGGGCGAGATAACGCTCGACGGCCGCGTGGTCACCATCGATGGACCAGCCCAGGCCATGCGCCTGGGTATCGGCCTGGTGCACCAGGCAATCGCCCTGTGCGCCGACGCCACCGTGGCCGAGAACATCTTCATGCCCGAGATCAACGCCGGCCGGCAGGCATGGATGGACTACGCCGGCCTGAACGCGCGCGCCGCCCAGGTGCTCCGGCGCCTGGGCCAGGACATCGACCCCGCGGCCTGCGTGGGCGACCTGCCCATCTCCAGCCAGCAGCTGATCGAGATCGCCAAGGCGCTCACGCTCGACTGCAAGGTGCTGATCCTGGACGAGCCCACCGCCGCGCTCACGGACAACGAGTCGGCCGCCCTCTTCCGGGTGCTGCACGACCTCAAGGACCAGGGCATAGCCATCATCTACATCAGCCACCGCATGGCCGAGATCTTTGCGCACTGCACGCGCGTGACGGTGCTGCGCGATGGCCGCAACGTGCATTCGGGGCCCCTGTCGGAGCTCGATGCCGACGCGCTGGTGCGCCGCATGGTCGGGCGCGACCTGGGCAACTACTACCCGCCCAAGCAGCAGGATGCGGACCGCGGCGGGCCGGTGCTCCAAGTCAGCGGCCTGGCCGATGGCGAACGCGTGCACGGGGTCTCGTTCACCGTGCAGCGCGGCGAGATCCTGGGCATCGCCGGGCTCATGGGCGCCGGGCGCAGCGAACTCGCGCAGACCCTGTGCGGCCTGCGCCCCGCCACCGGCGGCAGCGTGTACCTCAACGGCAAGGCGCTCTCGATCCGCAAGTACAGCGATGCGCTGCGTGCAGGCATCGCCTACCTGAGCGAGGACCGCAAGGCCGCAGGCGTCTACCTGGACCTGCCGATCGCGCAGAACATCGCCTCGATGGCGCTGGCGCGCGTGAGCTCGCGTTTCGGCCTGCTGCAGCGTGCGACCGAGCACCGGCTGGCGCAGGAGCTGGGCGCGCGCCTGAAGCTCAAGTCCGATGGCGTGCAGATCGAGGTGGCCAGCCTCTCGGGCGGCAACCAGCAGAAGGTGGCCATTGCCAAGCTGCTGGCCACCAACCCCGCGGTGCTGCTGATGGACGAACCCACGCGCGGCGTGGACGTGGGCGCCAAGTCGGAGATCCACCACATCCTGCGCGACCTGGCCTGCCAGGGCGTGGGCGTGGTGGTGATCTCTTCGGAGCTGCCCGAGATCATCGGGCTGTGCGACAGGGCCCTGGTGATCCGTGACGGCCGCGTCGCGGGCGAAGTGCAAGGCAAGTACATGACGGAAGAGGCCCTGCTGCGGCTGGCCTCGGGACTGGAATCACGACAAGAGGAAATGGCATGAATCACCCCGCTCAACTGGACGCCGGCTCCGTCGCCGGCCTGCAGCCGCCGCGCGAGGCACCCGGAGGGCCCGGAAAACCCGGGGTCCCCAAACTCACCAGCATGCGCGAGATGGGCCTGCTGGTCATCATCCTCGCGCTGTGCGTGGGCATGAGCTTCGCCTCGCCCTACTTCCTGACCTGGGACAACATCCGCGCCATGCTGCTGTCCTTCTCCATCGAGGGCATCGTGGTCGTGGGCATGACCATCCTGCTGATCGTGGGCGGCATCGACCTGTCGGTGGGCTCGGTGGTGTGCTTTGCCATGGTGGTCACGGGCAAGCTGTTCCTGATGGGCCTGGACCCATGGACGGCCGGGCTCATCGCGATAGCGGCCAGCGCCCTCATCGGCGCCATGATCGGTGGCTGTGTGGTGCGCATCGGGCTGAACCACTTCATCGCCTCGCTGGCCTTCATGGTCATCGTGCGCGGCCTGTGCCTGGCGCTCACACAGGGCACGCCGCAATCGCTGTTCTCGCTGCCGGCCTCGTTCAAGTTCATCGGCCAGGGCAACCTGTTCGGCATCCCTGCGGTGATCCTGATCTTCCTGTCCATCGTGGTGGTCAGCGACTTCGTGCTGCGCCGCGCCAGCCTGCTGCGCCGGGTGTTCTACACCGGCAGCAACGAGAAGGCGGCGCTGTACTCGGGCATCCGCACGGGCCATGTGAAGTTCTGGGTCACGGTGCTGTGCGCGGCCTCGGCCGGCCTGGCGGGCGTGATCTACACCGCGCGCTTCGGCGCGGCCACGCCGACCTTCGGCGTGGGCATGGAGCTCAACGTGATCGCCGCAGCCGTGATCGGCGGTGCCAGCCTCAAGGGCGGCTCGGGCACGGTGCTGGGCGCCGTGCTGGGCCTGGCCCTGCTCTCGGTGGTAACCAGCTCGCTGATCCTGCTGGACGTGTCGCCCTATTGGCAGGACGTGATCAAGGGCCTGATCCTGCTGGCTGCCGTGACCATCGACCACCTCATGAACACCCGAAAGACCAAGCGATGAATGCCGTGATGATGAACCCCGCCATGAAGACCACCACCCTGGGCCCTTCGGGCATCCAGTGCTCGGCCATTGGCCTGGGGACCTGGGCCATGGGCGGCTGGATGTGGGGTGGGCAGGACAGCGCCGCCGCCACCGAGGCCATCCACGCCTCGCTCGACGCCGGGGTGACGCTGATCGACACCGCGCCAGCCTATGGCCTGGGTGCCTCCGAGCAGCTCGTCGGTGCCGCGCTCAAGGGCCGCCGCCATGAGGCAGTGATCGCCACCAAGTGCGGCCTGGTCTGGCACACGCAGCAGGGCACGCACTTCTTCGACGAGGACGGCCACCCCGTGCACCGCCACCTGGGCCGGGCATCGATCTTTCACGAGGCCGAGGAGAGCCTCAAGCGCCTGCAGACCGACTACATCGACCTGTACATCACCCACTGGCAGGACAGCACCACGCCGGTGGAGGAAACCATGGACGCACTGCTCACACTCAAGCGCCAGGGCAAGATCCGCGCCATCGGCGTGAGCAATGTGGACGCGCCGACGCTGGCCGAATACCTGCGCCACGGCCCCGTGGATGCCGCGCAGGAGCGCTACAGCCTGATCGACCGCGAGATCGAGCAGACCCTGCTGCCCCTGTGCGGCCGCAACAAAGTCGCCATCCTGGGCTATTCCTCGCTGGCGCTGGGCCTGCTGGCAGGACCCATCGACCCGTCCCGCGAGTTCACCGGCGATGACCAGCGTGCCAGCAACCCGCGCTTCAGCGCGGCCAACCGCGGCCGGCTGAAGGCCTTCTTCGACGAGCTGGAGCCCCTGCGCCGGCAGTTCGGCTGCTCCTTCGGCCAACTGATGATCGCCTGGACGCTGGCCAGTGGCAGCGTGTCGGTCGCGCTGTGCGGTGCGCGCACGCGGGCGCAGGCCACCGAGAACGCCACCGCAGGGGCACTGGACCTGCCCGAGGAAGCCGTGCAGCGCATCGACGATGCCGCCAGTGCCCATTTGAAGGCCCTGGCCTGACCCGTATCCACCCCTTCTCAACCCAAGGATTTCTTCGTATGTCGAAAGACAAGACCGCACGGCTGAACCGCCTGCTGACCAATGGCCGCTGCCTCGATATCGCGCTCGACCATGGCGTGTGCAACGAACCGAGCTTCCTCAACGGCCTGGAGGACATGCCCCAGGTGATGGACAAGCTCGTGGCCGCCGCGCCCGATGCCATCCAGCTCAACTACGGCCAGGCCGACCTGCTGCAGGACCGCCCGGGCCGCGACAAGCCCGCGCTGGTGATGCGCATCGATATGGGCAACCCCTACAACGCCACGGCCCACCGCGTGATGTGGGCGGTGCTGCAGAACGAGCACGACCCGGTGCTGCCGGCCGTGCAGCGCGACGCCGCCTGCGTGGTGGTCAACCTGTTCATGCTGCCCAATGAACCTGACCTGTTCCGCCAGTGCGTGCAGAACATCGCGCGCGTGCGCGCCGACTGCGACCGCTATGGCATGCCGCTGATGATCGAGCCGCTGGTGATGCGCCCGCACAGCGAGCAGGGCGGCTACATGGTCGATGGGGACGCCCAGAAGATCGTCACCCTGGTGCGCCTGGCGCGTGAGATGGGAGCCGACATCGTGAAGGCCGACCCGACCACCGACCCGGCCGAATTCCACCGCGTGGTGCAGGCCGCGCGCTGCCCGGTGCTGGTGCGCGGCGGCGGCCGCGAAGACCTGCAGCAGGTGTTCGCGCGCTCGCGCGTGCTGCTCGACCAGGGCGCCGTGGGCATGGTCTACGGGCGCAACGTCTACCAGCATGCCAAGCCCTCTGCCGTGGTCGATGCGCTGATGGCCATGATCCACCGCGGCGCCAGCGCCGCGGCCGCGTGGGATATCTACAGCACCGGGACACACGCGTCCTGACGCGAAGAAGAAGGCAAGCCGCTCAGAAGGCTGCGCACTGACGGGCACAGAGAAGGAAAAGAGGGAGTCCAGGAGAAAGAGCCCTGCGGCCGGTGGCGGCGATGCCACCGGCCCGGCGTGCCTGCGCACGCCGGCGCCGGGCTGTCGGAAAGATCGAGGAAGAAGGTCCGCCAAGGACCACACAAACAGGAGACGACGATGAAAATCCGGTATTACCTGATGGCACTGCTGCTGCCGTTCGCCACCTTGCTCACGCATGCGGCGATCACGGGGGTCAACCCCATGACCACGCTCACCACCATGGCGGCTGCGGTCACGCAGGCCGCCGAGGTTCCGCTCCCGCTGCAGGGGCCGGGTCTGGGCAATCTCACCTACACCTCGGCCGAGCTGTTCAAGCCGGTCTCCATGATCACCCGCGCCTCGGGCGACGTGCCGGCCACCTACCCCGGCCGCAAGGACTACGGGCTGAACGTGGGCATCATGCTCAACGGCTATTTCCTGACCTCCTTCGCGCCCGACAGCGGCCTGGGCCCCGGGGGCTTTCTGCTCTACGACGTGTCCAACCCGCGCGCCATCGTGCTGGTCAAGAAGATCTACGAGCCCGAAGGGCGCACCAAGGAGTTCCGCGAGGCACACGCCTTCGGAACGGCCAAGATCGGTGGCAAACAGTACGTGGTGGTGCCCAGCATCAAGGGCATCGAGTTCTGGGACTTCACCGACATCAACAACATCCAGCAGGTCAAGAAGCTCTCGCTGCCGACCGTGAATGGCGGTGACTACACGAATGTGGCCTGGCAGCTGTGGTGGCAGGCGCCCTATGTGTACGTGGCCTCGGCCAACGACGGCGTGTACATCGTGGACGCCACCGACCCGGCCAATGCCGTCATCGCCAACCGCGGCGCAGGCAAGCCCAACCCGGTGCCCACGGGCGAGCTCGGCGGCTTTCGCGTGGGGCCCATCTTCACCATGGGCAACCACATGGTGCTCTCCTCGATGGACAACACCGACGGCTTTGCCAGCCTGGATATCTCCGACCCGCTCAACCCCAAGGTGCTGGACACCGTGGGTTCCAACCCCAACTACTATGCCACCTGCTTCGACGGCCGCAACCTGCACGCATCAGCCCGCGGCGGCGGCGCCAGGATGTACAGCTACGACCTGCTGGACCGCACGCAGTTCGTGGTGGAGGACAACCGCCTGGTCATCGACGAGCAGCTGTACTGCGGCACACAGGACCACTATGTGTTCCAGGGCGCGCAATTCAAAGTGCACAAGGTGGACGTGAGCAACCCGCTCAACCACGTGGAAGTGGGCCAGGGCAGCCTGTTCGCCACCAACGACCCCGAGTACTCGCACTCCGACCACGGCCAGGTGGCGCCCATGGGCAACCTGCTGTTCATCGGCAACGACCATGGCTCGGGCAGCGGCTTCATCGTGCACCAGACGGCGCCCGACACCACGCCGCCGGCCGTCAAGCAGACCTCGCCCGCCAACGGCGCCAAGCAGCAGGCGCTGACCTCGCGCATCGGCGTGGGCCTCACGGACAGCATCCGGCCCGAGAGCGTGAATGCCGCCACCTTCATCGTGCGCCCTGTCAATGGCAATGCGCTGGCCGGCACCTACAGCGTGCAGCTGGGCATCATCAACTTCCACCCCACGCAACCCCTGACGGCCGGCACCAGCTACGAGATCGTGCTCACGGCCGGTGGCGTGAAGGACTATGCGGGCAACGGCATCGCAGCCGAGTACAAGGCGGTGTTCCACACCGGCAACGCCACCGACATCAGCCTGATGAACCACTGGCCGCTGTCGACCACCCTGACCGACGAGATCGGTGCCAACAACGGCACGGCCTCGGCGGCCGACCAGTTCGGCAGCATCGGCCTGAACTTCGCGCAGCGCACGGGCGGCGTGCCGCTCAAGAACGACAGCGTGGCCACGGCCCTGGGCGGCACGGCCTCGCTGGCCTTCTACATGAAGACCACGCAGGCCGGGTCGGCCAACGCCTGGACGGCGCCCGGCCTCTTCGGCCGCGACCAGTCGGGCGGGGCCGACGACGTGTTCTGGGGCTGGATCGACAACACCGGGCGGCTCAATCTCTCGGTGGGCAACGTGGCGGCCGACAACCCCGGCACCCGCTCCACCGCCGCCGTGAACGATGGCAACTGGCACCACGTGGTGATGACGCGCGACGCCGCCTCGGGCGCTCAGACGCTGTACATCGACGGCACCAAGACCAGCTCCACCGGCCTCACGGGCACCAAGGGCCTGTCCAACAAGTTCGCGCTGCTCGGTCAGATACAGGGCAACACCGACTTCTTCCGCGGCAGCCTGGCCGACGTGCGGGTCTACGGGCGCGTGCTCAGCGATGCGGACGTGGCGCAGTTGCGCTCGCAGGCCATCATCGGCGATGCCGGCGTGAGCGGCGGGCCGCAACTGGTGAACGGGCAGTTGAACTTCGCCCCCACCCGTCTGGGCGGCGACACCGGCGTCACCTACCGCTGGAACTTCGGCAACGGCACGCAGACCGCCTTCTCGTCACAGTCCAACACCACCTACAGCTACAACCGCCCCGGCCACTACACGGTGACGCTGACGGTACGCAATGCCGCGGGGCAGGAGACCTTCTACACCTACAACGTCACCGTGACCTTCCCGGTGACGGCCACGGCGCCCACGCACTCGAGCAACATCGTGGGCGATGCCAACAGTGTCTATGCCGTGAACCCCGACAGCGGCACGGTGGCCGCCATCGATGCCCAGTCCCTGACCAAGCGCTGGGAAACCCGTGTGGGCGACGAGCCCAAGACCCTGGCCCGCGCGCCGGACGGCCGCATCTGGGTCACGGTGCAGGGCGAAGACAAGCTCGTGGCGCTGAACCCCACCGACGGCAGCATCTCGGCCACGGTGAACCTGGCCTACGGCAGCGGTCCCTACGGCGTGGCCTTCACGCCCAATGGCAGCAAGGGCCTGCTGACGCTGGAGAGCAAGTCCACGCTGGTCGCCTTCGACCCGGCCAATGGCAGCACCACGGGCACCGTGGCGCTGGAGGGCGATTTGCGCGGCATCGCCGTGGCGGCCGATTCGCAGACGGTCTACGTCACGCGCTTCAAGTCCAAGATGACGGGCGGGCAGTTGCACAAGGTGGGCCTGAGCACCATGGGCCTGCTGTCCACCATCGCCCTGCCGGTGGACACCACCACGATCGACACCGAGAACAGCGCGCGCGGCGTGGCCAACTACCTGAGCCAGGTGGTGATCTCGCCCGATGGCTCGCGCGCGGTGCTGCCGGGCAAGAAGGACAACATCGTGCGTGGCCGTTTCCGCGAGGGGACCGACCTGCTCCACGACCAGACGGTGCGCTCCATCCTCTCGCAGGTGGACCTGTCAGCGGCCATGCACCTGCTGCCCGAGCAGATCGACTTCGACGACCGGGCACCGGCACGCGCCGCCCTGTTTTCGCCTGCGGGCGACTACCTGTTCGTCGCGCAGATGGAGGGCAACAACGTCGCCATCGTCGATGCCTACACCCGCGCCGTGCGCGGCGAGATCAACGCCAGCAGCGCGCCCCACGGCCTGTACCTGGACGCTGCACGCAAGCGGCTGTTCGTGAACAACTTCCTGGCGCGCTCGGTCACCGTGCACGACGTGGCCGACGTGCTGGCCTCGCGCAGCGCGGCGGCGGTGTTCCTGCAGAACGTGGCCACCGTGGCGCAGGAGCCCCTGGCTGCCTCGGCGCTGCGCGGCAAGCTGGTGTTCTACAACGCGGCCGACCGGCGCATGAGCAAGGACAACTACATGTCCTGCGCGAGCTGCCACGCCGATGGCGGCGACGACGGCATGGTCTGGGACTTCACCCAGCGCGGCGAGGGCCTGCGCCGAACCATCAGCCTGCAGGGCCGGCGAGGCACCGGCCACGGCAAACTGCACTGGAGCGCCAACTTCGACGAGGTGCAGGACTTCGAGAACGACATGCGCAGCGCCTTCGGCGGCACCGGCTTCCTGAGCGATGCGGACTTTGCTGCCACCAGCGACCCGCTGGGCGCCCCCAAGGCCGGCCGCAATGCGCAGCTCGACGACCTGGCGGCTTATCTCGCCTCGCTGAACAAGTACCTGCGCAGCCCGGCGCGCGCGGCCGAGGGCAGCCTCACGGGGGAGGCCGCGCGCGGCCAGGCCCTGTTCGCCAACGCCAACTGCGCCAGCTGCCATGCGGGCGGCACCTTCCAGGACGGCCTCCGGCACGACGTGGGCAGCATCCAGGCATCATCGGGCAAGGGCGCCAACCAGCCACTGGCTGGCGTGGGCTTCGACACGCCCACCCTGCTGGGCAGTTGGGCCGCCAAGTCCTACCTGCACAACGGCCAGAAAGCCAGCGTGGCGGACGTGCTCGCCGGCGGCCACGGCAACGTGGCCGGCCTGCCTGCGGCCGACCGGCTGGCCCTGGCCGACTACGTGCGCTCGCTGGACACGGCGGCCGAGTACACCACGCGCCTGCGCTCCAGCCACAGCAGCCTGTGCGTGAACATCCGCGGGGCCTCGGCCGCCAGCGGCGCGGTCGCGATCCAGTGGCCCTGCGGCACGGCCAACAACGAGACCTTCACGGTGCGCAATCTCGCGGGGGGCTATGTGCAGCTGGTGGCCAAGCACAGCAACCTGTGCCTGGCGCAGGACAGTGCGGCCACCAGCGGTGCGGGCGTAGTGCAACTGGCCTGCACGGTGGGCAACACAGCGCAGTGGACGCTGGCGGGATCGACGCTGCGCAACCGAGCCTCGGGCGCCTGCCTCGACGTGCCCAACAACTCGACCACGCAGGACATCCCCCTGCTCACCTGGACCTGCAACGGCGGCAACAACCAGAACTGGACGCAGTTGCCCTGAGCGCCTGACGGCGCTCTTCCAAAAGCCCGCGGCTGCATATGCAGCGCGGGCTTTTTTACGCCCATTACTGTTTTCAAAACTGGAACAGTCAGTTCGCGACTAAGTGGTTTTTCCCTGAACGCATGCGGCGTACAGTTCAACCCATCGATGAGCCGAACCCGCATGGCGACTCACCGAACCCGGTTCAGGAATGGTTTCTGGGCCGGTTTTTCGAGACGCTTTTTTGATTCCGAGGATTTCATCATGAACACCACCGCACGCTTCCTCTCCATCGCCGCCGTTGCCGCGCTCGCGTCGTTCGGCGCCCACGCCGACGAGGCCGATGGCTCGCAATTCGCCCTCAAGTTCGAGACCAACCGAACCCGCGCCGAAGTGGCCGCCGAAGCCGCCGTGACGGCCCGCACCCACAGCATCGAGCCTGCTGGCTCCCGCGTCGTGACCCACCAATCGACGGCCGACCGCGCCGCCGTGCGAGCCGAGGCTGCCAAGGCCCTGCGCACCGGCCAGCTCTCGTCGGGCGAAAAGGGTTACCTGTGATCCGCGCCGCCAAGTCCCCCGTTTTCTGAACATTGACTGGAGTTCCACCATGAACAACACCGCCCGTTTCCTCTCTGTCGCAGCCCTGGCCGCCTTCGCCTCTTTCGGCGCCCATGCCGATGAAGCCGACAGCTCGCAGTTCGCCCTGAAGTTCGAGACCAACCGGACCCGCGCCGAAGTGGCCGCCGAAGCCGCCGTGGAAGCCCGCACGCACAGCATCGAGCCCGCCGGCTCCCGCGTGCTGAGCTACCAATCGACCGCCGACCGCGCCGCCGTGCGTGCCGCCGCCGCCGAAGCCGTGCGCACCGGCCAGATCCCTTCGGGCGAGATCGGCGTGCTGTAAGCAGCACCCGTGCAAGGCTACAGACCGCAACTGCAGTCAGCATGCAAAAGGCCGGAGCCCCGCAAGGGCCCCGGCCTTTTTCGTGGCTCGTGACTGTTTGCTTATTGCAGCACGGTCACGCCGGTCTTGGCCTGCAGGGCCTCGAACGTCACGCCAGGGGCCAGCTCGATGAGCTTGAGGCCCTCGGTCGTCACGTCCAGCACGGCCAGGTCGGTGATGATGCGGTCGACCACGCCCACGCCCGTGAGGGGCAGCGTGCACTGGGGCAGGATCTTGAGGTCTTCGGTGCCGTCCTTCTTCTTGGCCACATGCTCCATGAGCACGATCACGCGCTTGACGCCGGCCACCAGGTCCATGGCGCCGCCCATGCCCTTGACCATCTTGCCCGGGATCATCCAGTTGGCCAGGTCACCCTTTTCGCTGACCTGCATGGCACCCAGGATGGACAGGTTGATCTTGCCGCCGCGGATCATGGCGAACGATTGGTCGCTGCCGAAGATGGACGAGCCCTTGATCGGGGTCACGGTCTGCGTGCCGGCGTTGATCAGGTCGGCGTCCACCTCGTCTTCGTACGGGAAAGGGCCGATGCCCAGCATGCCGTTTTCGCTTTGCAGCCAGACCTCGATGTGGTCGGGCACGTG